>JANOET010000098.1:0-12541 GCA_031413415.1 Acidimicrobiaceae bacterium | reverse complement strand
GTGGTGGGTGCGACGTATGGCGGCGGCAGCTTCGTGGAACCGGTGACCCTCTCGGTCCAACTGAACGTCAGCTCGCCCGACGAGTGACGCACCGGGGTGACACCGTGCAGGCTCGCCAGCCCCGAGGTTTCGCGCATGGTGATGCTGTCGACCGGCTTCAGCGCGCCGTCGGGACACGTCTCGGACGCGCTCTGCTTCGTCCACCAATGGCGGCCGTATGCGGGCACACCGAGCTGCAGCTTCTTCGGTGGGACCTTGGCGATGGCGGTGCTGTACTCGATGACCTGTTTGACCCAGAAGTTCGGCGCGATCGGTCCCGGGTTGGTGATGCTCCAGTCGTAGACCATCAGGCGCAGGCGATCGACGTACGGTGCGATCTGTGGCTGGGCGTACACGGTGTAGCCCCTGCTGCCGCTGTCCCACACCGGGGGCACCGTGACCGAGAGCAGTTTGCCGCGAGCGTGCAGCGCGGTCGAGAGGGATTTGACGAACGCCACCCACTGTGGCGTGATGGTGCCCCAGTCTTCTTTCTTCACCGACCACACGAACTCGTAGTCGATGTCGACGCCGTCGTACTTGCCGGCCACGGCGCCGTCGACGATGGCCTTCACCGTGGTCGTGCGGGCCGCTGCGGTCTTGAAACCGGCCGTCGACGAACTGAAGAGCGTCTGGAACACCGGCAGCCCGGCTGCATGCGCGGTGCCGACGAGTGCGTCGAGCTTGGTCGTCGAACCGAACAGTGACACCTCGCTCAACAGTGGCGAGGACGAGGCGTTCGAGATGACGGCACCGCCAGAGGTCGTCTGCCAGTAGGGGATCCAGCCGCTGACGAAGCGGTTGGGCGACGTAGGCGTGGCCGCAGAGGCACGGACCGACACCATCGTCAGCAGCAGCGCTGCCGCAACCAGCACTGCCCACCGTGTTCGCATGACCACACCGTCAGGCTAGTGGCGGGTCCCGCATCGATGGCCGCGGGTCGGGCGGCGTAGCGTCGTCGTCGGTGACTCGATGACCTCGTCCGTGGCCGTTCCGGCCGGCATGCGATCGTCGCACCGCACACTCGGTGTGGCCGCGGTGCTCGGCGCCACCGTGTTCTGGTCGTTCGGCAGCGTGCTCGGCAAGGCGACCGGAGTCTCGGGTGTGGTGCTCGCCTTCTGGCGGATGTGGATCGCGACCGTGCTCATGAGCCTCGTCGTGGTCGTCACCCGGAAGTGGCCGTCGGCGGCCGATATCCGTCGAGCCGCGCCGATGGGCGTCGTGTTCGGGTTCAACATCTGCGTCTTCTTCATCACGTTGCAGTACGTCAGCATCGCCGTCGCGCTCATCATCGGCGCGCTCACTCCCGTGGTCGCATTGCCGATCGCCGTCATCTTCATGGGCGAACGGCTCACGACCCTGAAGGTGGTGTGCGCGCTCGCTGCCGTCGCCGGCGTGGTCGGCGCCGTCATCGCATCGCCGTCGGGTGACGACAGCGAGAACACGGTCGTCGGTTACGTCTGGGCGGTCGCCGCGTTGCTCATCTGGGTGGTCTACCTGCTCGCCAGCAAGTCGGTCCGCCGCGAGGTCGAGACCGTTCGACTGATGTGGGTGGTGTCCATCTCGGGTGCGGTCGCGGTGTCGCTGCTGGTGCCGTTCGTCGATGTCGATCTCGGCGAGATGCAGGGCACCGACTGGTGGTGGGTGCTGCTGCTCGCGCTCGGTCCCGGGCTCTTGGGCCATGGGCTGTTCGTGTGGGCCCAGCCGCGCGTGGACTCGTCCGTGTCGTCGGTGCTCATCCAGGCCGAGCCGGTGGGAGCGTCGATCGCCGCGTGGGTGTTCCTCGGCGAGGCGGTGACGTTGGCGCAAGCGCTGTCGATGTCGGTGGTGTTGGTGGCGCTCGGCGTGCTCGCCTATCGGGAGGCGCGCGAGGACCACCTCATCGTCGCCGACGCACTCATCTGAGCGCGTGCATCCGCTTCTGCCGCCCTACTTCTGCTGAATGGTGATCGACGAGATGTCGATCTGCTGCAGCGGTGGGCCGTCCTGCGGGTTGGCCACCGCGTCGAGGGCAGTGATCACAGCCAGGTCGTCGTCGCTGACTTGACCGAACAGTGTGTAGTTCGGGGGAAGCTGGGCGCCGCTGTCGCCGGTGATGATGAAGAACTGACTGCCGTTGGTGTCCGGACCGGAGTTGGCCATGGCGATCGAGCCGATGCGGTAGGGCTCGATCTTGTCGAGCTCGTCGGCGAACTCGTAGCCCGGGCCCCCGGAGCCGGTGGCGCTGGGATCGCCGCACTGCACGACGAACGTCTGGATGGCGCGGTGGCAGGTGGTGCCGTCGAAGTAGTGGTAGCGGGCCAGGTTCACGAAGCTGTTCACCGTGTTGGGGGCGATGTCGTTGCGCAGCGCGACGCGCAGCGTGCCCTGGGTGGTCTCGATGACCGCGGTGTAGCTCGCACCGTCCTCGAGGCACATCGGGGGAGCTGCGGCGAACGTCTGCGTCTTCGCCGCGCTGCCGTCAGCGGGTGCGCAGCCGTCGGGAACGCTGCCGGCGCCGGTGCTGTCGTCGCCACATGCGGAGAGCGCAAGCGAAGCCGCGCCGAAGAAGAGGATGAGTCGGGGGGTTCGGTTCACGTCGGACATTTTGCCACGTCGAATGCGTCGTGGCAGGTCGGTCGGGTCGGTTCGGTACGCGCGGCTACCGGTCAGTAACCTCGCACGGATGCAGCACGTCCTCGACGCCATCCAGTCCGACGCCAGCAGCGACGACTTCGCCAACCTGGTCATCCCCGAGAGCTACCGCGCCGTCCACGTGTTGAAGGACGAGCAGGACATGTGGAAGGGGGTCGCCCCGAAGGACAAGGACCCTCGCCAGAGCCTGCACGTGGGCGAAGTGCCCACGCCCGAGCTGGCGCCCGATGAGGTGTACATCGCCGTCATGGCGAGCAGCATCAACTTCAACACTGTGTGGTCGAGCATCTTCGAGCCGATCAGTACGTTCGGTCCGATGGCCCGCCTCGCACGCGAGAGCAGCTGGGCCAAGCGTCACGACCAGCCGTATCAGGTGGTCGGCAGCGACGCATCGGGAGTGGTGCTGCAGGTGGGCACCGCGGTGCGCAACTGGAAGCCCGGTGACCGCATCACCGTGCACTGCAACCACGTCGACGACCAGGACCAGAGTGCGCATGACGACTCGATGATGGCGTCGAACCAGCGCATCTGGGGTTACGAGACCAACTTCGGTGGCCTCGCCGACCTCGCCGTCGTGAAGGCCAATCAGCTCATGCCCAAGCCCGCCCACCTCACGTGGGAGGAAGCGGCGGTCAGCGCGCTGTGCAACAGCACCAGCTACCGAATGCTCGTGTCGCACAACGGTGCGCAGATGAAGCAGGGCGACGTCGTCCTCATCTGGGGTGCCACCGGCGGCATCGGTGCCTACGCCACCCAGTACGTGTTGAACGGTGGTGGCATCCCCGTGTGTGTGGTGTCGTCGTCCGACAAGGCCGACATCCTGCGCAGCATGGGGGTCGAGCACATCATCGATCGCGCCGCCGCCGGCTACCAGTTCTGGAAACCGAATCCCGATGGTGGAGAGTCGCACACGCACGACGAGAGCAGTGGCGTCGTCTGGGCAAGGACATTCGCGACTTGTGCGGGGAAGACCCCGACATCGTGTTCGAGCACCCGGGCCGCAGCACCTTCGCCGCGTCGATGTACGTGGCCAAGCGCGGCGGCACCGTCGTCACCTGCGCGGCCACGAGCGGCTTCATGATGGAGTTCGACAACCGCCACTTCTGGATGCGTCTGAAGCGGCTCGTCGGTTCCCACTTCGCCAACTACAAGGAGGCGTGGGAAGCGAACCGGCTGATCAGCAAGGGCCTGATCCACCCGGTGATGAGCCAGGTGTTCAGCCTCGAGCAGACCGGTGAAGCCGCGTTCCAGGTGCACCACAACATGCACGAAGGCAAGATCGGCGTGCTGGCCCTGTCGCCCGCCGAGGGCCTGGGCGTCACCAACCCCGAACTGCGCGACCAGCTCGGCGACAAGCTCCACGCCTTCCGCCGCGCCTGACCGGCGCGAACTGAAGTTCCAGGTGCACACCGCGAACTGAAGTTCCTGGTGCACACCCCGAATCAGGGCTGGACGGGGCGGAACGCGATGCCCACCATCACGTCGTCGCCCAGCGTCCGGATCGCGTTGCGCAGCCCCTCCGAGTCGAACATCGCCCGGAGCTGCACGCCGCAGTGGCCGTCCCATCGGTAGTCGCTGCTCTCGATGATGCCCAGGGCCACGTGGTCCAAGGCCTGGAGAGCGGCCAGTGCAGGCGCGATGTCGGCGTCGGTGCAGCCCTCCGTGACTGCGCCGTACGTGAGCACGTCGTCAGTGAAGGAGAACGGCGGCGACGGTGGCTCGGTGAGGGTGAACGTCGTGCCGTCGAACGTACCGACCACGCCGAGCGGCTCCTCGAGCCAGGTCGTCGTGTTGGCGGTCTGTTCGCCGTCGATCATGTCCCAGTCGAAGCCTTCGACTGGGATCGAGCCGCCCTGCGGCGGGTACGAATCGAGCCAGAACCAGGTGAGCATCGGTCCCCGACCATCGCCGCTGTCGATGATGCCCCCGACGTTCCCCTTGTAGACGACGTCGTCGCGCGGGATCACGATGGTCTCGATCGGCTTGCTGTCGACCGTGCTGTCGACCGTCGTGGTGTCGGTCGGTGCTGACGGCATGGGCCCGGGTTCGACGGCGGCGAAGATCTCGTCCTCGCGTTCGGTGAGGCCACGATCGTCGATCGTCACCGTCGCCCAATGACCGTCAGGCGTCTGCCACACCACCGCGTCGCCGCCGCCGCGACGCACGCGATAGGCATCTTGCCCGGCGATCGTCGTGGCCTCGACGCTGCCGGTCGTCAACACGTCGAGCTGGCCGCGATAGTCGCCCACCGTGATGTCCACCGTGCCGTCACTGTTGGCCCATGCCTGACCTCGCAGGTCGCCGAATCCCGCGAGGCCGGTGCCAAGAAATCGCATCGACTGCGACGGCATGACGTACGGGAGGCCGGATCCGGGGACCACTTCGCTGATCAGTTGACCGGCACGCTCGTCGGTCATCCCGGCCCACGCGTAGTCGAGCTGCGGCTCGCCCTCGACCTTGGGGGTCACCGTCAACAGGAGCACTCCGCGGTCGAGGCCGTTGACGTCGCCCCACGCGATGGTGGTGGCCGGCCCCGGTGCAGGCAGCGGAGGGCAGCACACCTCCTTGCGGTCGGGCTGCGACGTGAAGCCGGGGAGGTCGAGTACGAACCAGTTGAGGTTCAGATCCTCCGAATTCGGCACCGAGTCGGAGTGAGGCGTCGTCGTGTCGGGCACGATGCTGTCGTCGGAGCTGCTGCCGTCGTTGCCGCGGTTCGCCGCGATGGCCGCAACGGCGCCGATCACGAGCACGGCGGCCGCGGCGACAGCCAGCCACCGGCGCCTGTCCGGTGCGGGCGCCGGCTTTGCGGTGCCGGGGTCGATGCGCGCCGCCTCGTCGAGTGCGCTGCGCATGCGAGCGATCATCGGGTCGTCGGCGAGCTCGTCAGCGAGCTCGTCGGGCACGCCATCGGCGGGTTGGGGGTGCAGTTCGTCGGTCATCGTGCGATCTCCTCGCGCAGTGCGGCGATGCCGCGGTGCAGCAGCACGCGAACGGTCGCCGGGGCACACCCCAGCGCGTCGGCGATCTGCTCGTCGGTCCAGTCGGCCCAGTAGCGCAACGCCAGCGCGGCCCGCTGCTGATACGGCAGTGCGTTCAGGGCGTCGAGCATCTCGTTGGTCGGCTGGGTGTACGCGGTGGCCTCGCCGGCGTTGGCGCGCTGCTCGCGGCGGCGAGATCGGATGGTCGACCGGTGCCACGACGCGCACCGGTTCACGACGGTGCGCCGCAGGTACGCAGCGGGCTCGTCAATGGTCGGCAGACGCTGCCCCACCGCAGCCAGCGCATCCTGCGCCAGTTCCTCGGCCACGTCGCGACGGCCCACGAGCGCGACCGCCCAGCGGACGGCGTCGGCGTGGTGCGCCCGGTAGAACGAGTCGAAGTCGATGGTCATCGGTGATGCCTGTGACACCAGTGTGATCTCTGCCACGACCAGTTGACGCCACCGGTCGCTGATCTGTTTCACTTGATTCCATGCTGCTCACGGAAATCGATCACGTCGCCATCGCCGTCAAGGACCTCGAGGCGGCCATCGAGTACTACGCCAAGGCCTTCGGTGCCACCGTCGACCACCGCGAGGTGGTCGAGAGCGACGGCGTCGAAGAGGCGCTGCTGAAGGTGGCCGAGAGCTACGTGCAGTTGCTCACCCCCACCCGCGACGACAGCCCGGTGGCCAAGGCCATCGAGAAGCGCGGCGAGGGTCTGCACCACATCGGGTACCGCGTCGACGACTGTCAGGTGGCGCTCGACAGCATGCTCGCTGCCGGCGCAACGGCCATCGACAAGGCCCCACGCCCCGGCAGCCGTGGCACGACGGTCGCGTTCATCCACCCCAAGGGCAGCTTCGGCACGCTGATCGAGCTCGTTCAGGAGAACCCCGGCGCCCACTGAGCGAGCGGTGTTCTCCAGGAACTTAGAGCGCGCGAAGGGGCTGGGTCGAGGCGGCTCGAGTCCTCAGGTGGCCTGGAGGATCATGCCCTTGAGGTACTCGGCTTCGGGGAAGGGGAGCGGCACGGGGTGATCGCTGGGCTGGTGCAAGCGGCCGACGATGCGGACCTCGCGCTTCGCGTCGAGCGCAGCGCCGGCGACCACCTTCTGGAACAGGTCCATCGTCATCGCGCCGCTGCACGACCACGTCATCAGCAAGCCACCGGGCGCCAGCAGCTTCACGGCCAACAGGTTGAGGTCCTTGTAGGCGCGGGTGGCCTTGTCGAGCTGCTTCTCGCTGTTGGCCAGCTTCGGCGGGTCGAGGCAGATCAGGTCGTACTGCTGGGCCCGGTCGCGCAGGCCGCGCAGGGCGGTGAACGCATCGGCCTCCATCAGCTCGCCGATGTCGACCGCATTCAGCTCGGCGTTGCGGGCGGCCGTGGCGAGCGCCGGGCCCGACGAGTCGATGGACAGCACGCTCGTCGCGCCGCGTGCCGCGGCGATGACGCTGAAGGCGCCGGTGTACGCGAACACGTTCAGCACTCGTCGGCCCTCGGCGACCTCGGCGATGGCACCGCGAGCATTGCGCTGGTCGAGATAGAAGCCGGTCTTGTGGCCGCCCGCCACGTCGACCGCGAAGCGGAAGCCCGACTCGTGGGCGACCAGATCGGGGGAGGGTTCGGTGCCACGCAGCAGACCGACCCGCTCGCCCAGACCCTCGCGCTCGCGGACATCGGCATCGCTGCGCTCGTACACGCACGCCACGCCCGGCAACGCCGCGAGTGCGTCGGCCAGCACGTCGCGCCACGCGTCGGCGCCGGCGGTCGTGAACTGGCAGACGACGGTGTCGCCGTAGCGGTCGGCCACCAGGCCGGGCACGCCGTCGGCTTCGCTGAACAGCAGTCGCGCCGAGTCGGTGTCGCCGGCGAGCAGCGGCGCGCGCCGTGCTGCAGCCGCGGCCACTTGCGCTGCGACGAACGCGTCGTCGACGCGTTGGTCGGGATCGAACGTCCACATGCGGGCGCGGATCTGCGACTCGGGGCTGAACGCCGCCCACCCGAGCGCGGTGCCGTCGGCCGATCGGACCAGCACCGTGTCGCCCGGCGCGGGTGAGCCATCGACCCGATCGATCGCGCCGCTGAACACCCAAGGGTGCCGGCGCAGCAACGAGCGTTCACGGTTGGAACGCAGACGGATGGACGGGGGCGTGGCACTCACGCCCGCCACCGTACCGAGTGACTAGCGCAGCGACAGTTCCGATGCACCACCGCTGGCGACGAGCCAGCCGTCGTGCAGCATCTTCGCCTGCAGCAACTCGTCGACCTGCTGACGAAGGAGGATGTTCTCCTTCACGCACGCCTCGAGCGCACCGATCATCGACGTCATCCGGTCCTCGAGCATGGCGAGGCGGGAGGCGGCGTCGAGGGCGAGGGACGTGCTGGGCAGACCGGGGCGGGCCTCCATGCCGTCGACGCGGTTCGACATCTCGGAACGCAGACGGTCGACCAGGCTGATCATCATCGACTGGCTGCGATCGAGGTCGGCGCGTGCCTCGGCCCGAGCCGTGTCGACACCCTGCTGCGCAAGCGTGGCATAGGCGGCCGTGGCCGTGTACTGCGCCATCACCTGTTGTTCGACACGCGTGATGCGGTCGCGCAACTCGACCGTCACCGACTTCACGGTGTTGGTGTCGTCGGGATCGAGGAAGGCCTCGGCCATGTCCGACTCCGGTGCCATCCACTCGTTCTGCTTGTCGTTACGCCCGAACATCGTGCTCCCAATTCTGTGCCCTGGTCCCTCGACGCCCTGAGGTCCACGCAATTCATCGGCCCTGCTTTCTGCGTTCTTGAGGAATCCGAAATTCTCGGAATTCGCGCTTCAGGTCCGGCGAGGACCGCCCGATGAATCCAATGCGTTCGTGCGACTGCATGGTCGGAACGGCGTTGGAGAAGACCACTTAGCGGGAGGAAAACCCACACCATGAAGACCAACAAGACTGACAAAGGCTTCACGCTCGTCGAACTGCTGATCGTGATCGTCATCCTCGGCATCCTCGCCACTGTCACGGTGTTCGCCGTCCAGGGCATCACCGACCAGGGCAAGACGAGCACCTGCGCCGCCGACAAGAAGACGTACGAAGTCGCCGTCGAGGCGTACTGGGCCAAGAACGGCTTCTACCCGGTCAACGAGGCTGCTCTTGTCCCGGGATTCCTGCGGGCCGTGTCGACTAACTACAGCGTGGGTACGTCCAACGGCGTCATCACGCTCGACGCCAACCCGCCGGCAGGTTGCACGGCCTGATCGCCGACAACACACCGAACAATTCAAGGGCCGGGTCCTTCGGGGCCCGGCCCTTCAGGTTTTCCCGTGGACTCTCAAGTCGCTGCGCTCGCGTGCCGATGCACTGTCGTGATGATGACGGACGGATCAGCAGAAGTGACGACCGGCGACCAGCGGCCTCGTGACGTGGGCATGTCGCTGGTGGAGTCGCTGGTGTCCATCGTGCTCGTGGGCACGCTGGCGGTGGCGGGCATGGTGACGTTGCGGACGACGGTGATCGCTTCGACCCTCGACCGTGACCATGCCAATGCACACGCTTGGCTGCAGTCGGCCAGCGACGTGCTGTACGGCGCCGAACGAGAGGACTGTGGCACCGAGGCGGCGAGCCGCGAGGTCGACCTTCGCGCCGTGTACGACGGCATCATCCAGGCGACGGACAACCCGGAGGGCTGGCCGGCGGAGAACATCTACATCGTCCCGCCCGTCATGTTCTGGAACGGCGTCGACCAGTACGGCACCACCTGTTACGACGACTCCGGCATCAACCTCCAGTTGATCAAGCTCGAGGTGCGCGATCCCGGCGGTCAGATCGTCGAGAGCGTGGAGATCGTGAAGGGATGAGTGCCATGCTGCAACGAGCACGTGCCCGTAGGGCCGATGAGGGGTTGACGCTCGTGGAGCTCATCATCTCCATCTCGGTGATGGGGCTGATCGCCACGGTGGTCGCGGCCGTCATCACCACCACCTTCACGAACAACCCGATGAACGAACTGCGCACCGATGCCGCACACACGTTGAAGGGTCTGGTGACGTGGCTGCCACAGGACGTGGACTCGACACCGCCGACGGGCTTCAACCTGGATCCCAACGTCGCGAGCGGATGCACGACCAGCCCGGGCAAGAGCCTGCTCCGCATGGAGTGGTCCGAAGCCGCTGGCGGCGTCACCATGCGCTACGTCGCCAACTATCGCTGGGTCAACACCGGTGCGAACCAGTTGATCCAACGCGTGATCTGCTCGGGTACCGGTGCCGGTCCGCTGGGCAACACGGCTGTGATCAACGCGTCGGGCGCGCTGATGCCGATGACGGGCGCGTGGGCCCCAGGCAACCTGCCCGCACGTGTGCAGATCACCACGGACGCCGCCACGGGTGACGTGACGCTGGTGTCCTTCGACGTCCAGACCGTCGAGGGCGACATCCTCCACGTCGACTCGGCACCGAAGAACCCGGCGAACACCCTGACACCCACGACCATCGAGGCCGGCTACGTGCCCGTGACCACCGTGCTCGCCACCACGACGACCGTCGCCCCGACGACGACGGTGAGCGGCTCGACGACATCGACCTCGTCGACCACCAGCACGAGCACCACGACCACGGCTCCGCCGGTGTGTGCCGTGACCGGGCTCACGATGAGTGCCGCCGAGTTGAAGAACACCGATCCGAATGGCAATGGCAAGTCCGCAGCGAACGTGGGCGTATTGGCCGGCCCGCTGACCATCACGGCGACCACCAACGGTGCGTGCAGCGGGCTCGACGCTCGTGCCGCCACCGGTGGGGCGAACGCCGAGTTGTTCCGCAACTTCTCGAAGGTGACAGGGACCAATGACTTCACGGCCTTCTTCCCGGGCTATCCGCAGGGCTCGTCCGAGCTCTGGGCCGACGGCGACCGTGTGATCACGGTGTTCTCTCCGACTGGCGTCGCTGTCGGCGCTGTGACCCTGGTGGTGAAGTGACATGACTCGGACCCGACGGTTCCTCCGCCCCACTCGTCAGACCAACGACGATGGCTCGATCCTGCCGCTCGTCATGGTCGGCTCGTTCCTGGTCGCCTCGATCGTCGCCGGGGTCGCCACCTACGTCAGCGCCGACCTGCGCTACGCGAAGGTGGTCGAGGAGCGTGCCGACCGGCTCGCCGCGGCCGACGGCGGCCTGCGATACGGCGTCGAGAAGCTCCGCAACTTCCAGACGCTGTGCACCACGAAGGCGGGCGGCGGCGGCGGCAACACCACGGTGTTCCCACCCGTCATCAATGGTGCCACCACGACGGTCACCTGCCAGCGCATCGGCACCCTCATCAGCGACGTGCAGGGCTGGGGTGTGGTCGTGACGGGCCAGGGTGTGCCGTTGGGCAACCCCTACTTCACGACCAAGGGTGCCGGCGGCAGCGACAACGTGAAGACGTTCAGCGGTCCCGTGTACATCAAGGATCCGACGCGTATCTCGCTGCAATCGAACATGCTGTTGAAGGACGGCGACCTGTGGTACACCAAGTCGACCTGCGACACGAACGCGGTCATCCCCGAGGTCGACTCGGGGCAACTGATGTTCGAACCCGACTTCTTCCGCGGCCCGCAGTGCACGCCGTTGGACTGGACGAACATGTTCAGCCCGCCGACAGGAGCCACGCCGCCAGGGAGTATCGCCGACGCTCCGCCGTTCGTCGACACAGCAACGTGTCGTGTGTTCAGCCCCGGCGAGTACGACGGGGCACTGCCGTTGGCGCAGAACAACTACTTCAAGGCCGGCATCTACTACTTCGAGGATTCGCCGATCGTCCTCGCCAACCAGGTGCTCATCGCCGGCTTCCCCGGCGGCCAGGGTGATGCACCCAAGCTCGACAACTCCGCATGTGCGGCCGAGCAGCAGCTCGACAAGAATGGTGGCGGCGCGGGTGGCGCGACGTTCTACCTGGGTGGCAGCAGCTACATCGAGGTGCGCAACCAGGCCGGCATCGAGATCTTCCGTCGCAAGGTGAACGAGACGGCGTTGTCAATCGTCACAGTCAGCTCCAACAGCGGCGGCTACAAGGCCAGCACCAAGGGCTGGAACGACCTGCTGATCGAGACCAAGTCCGGCAGCACGAGCGATGTGGCGATCCACGGGCTCGTGTGGGCTCCGCTGTCGAAGGTGAGCCTCGGCAACGTCACCAACGCCGCCAACGGTCAGCTTCTCGGTGGCATCGTGATCGCCAACCTCGACACGCAGGCGTCGGCGTCGGCGTCGTCGTTCCTGATCGGCATCGAGACGAACCCGACCGACGGCAAGCTGCTCATCATCTCCACGGCGACGGCCAACGGGAGCAGTACGACGATCCGTGCGGTCGTGCAGTTCCGCCCCGACTCGGGCGAGCTGGCGATCAACTCCTGGCGCGTCGTCAACTGACACCGTCCCGGTCTCGACCTGGATTGAACGTCGTCACCCCGTTGGTGTGACCGGTCACTGTCCGAGTGACTGGCCACTGTCCGAGTGACTGGCCACCGTCCGAGTGCTCACCCGCACCCCAGATGCGAGTACCCACTCGTAGGGCGGTCACCCACTCCGAGCCCGGCAGGGGCGGATGTCAGCGCACGAGTTCCATGCGCATGCCACCCGAGTCCCAGTTGGGATCCATGGGCAGCCGCTGCATGGCACGGCCGGCGGCACGCCGAGCGGTCCAGAGCATGCCGGTCGCCTGCAGCAGGTGCACGACGGCACACCCGGGCGGCGGCGTGCGAGTGACGATGTCCTCCACGCCGGGCATCTTGTCGCGAATGAGCGCTATGCGCTCGAGCACCCCGTCGTGATGGTACGGGGAGGTGGTGAGCGGCACGTCGCCGTTCAACTGCACGAAGGTGAGCTCGGGGTGACCGGCGAAGTACGAGCGCTGGTGGAACGGCTGGAACTC
>JANOET010000097.1:0-3592 GCA_031413415.1 Acidimicrobiaceae bacterium | reverse complement strand
GAGCGATAGCGAACATCGACCTGGGGCCAACCGAGTTGCTCGGCATCCATGCCGCTGCCGACCGGCCACATCCGCACGGCATCGTTGAGGGTGCGGTGACCACTTGGCTCCTCCTGCAGGATGACCACGGTGGAGAACTCGTCGAACCGCAGGGGTATCCAGAACCAGTGCAGCTTCGGTTCCAACTCGGCGGCCCAGCGGCCCGGCGGCTGCGCCTCGCCCACCGGCCGGATGCCCCACGAGCGATCGCGGGTGCCCGTGAACTGGTCATGGTCGAGGTCCCACTGCTGACCGCCGGCGCGCACGAAGCCCGTCCAGCAGCCGATGCCCAGGAACCGGCTGGCGTCCAGGATCGCCCTCGTCCCCTGGCGCATGATGTGGTGCGATTCGTCATGCACCGGCACCGCCGGGGTCCACTCCATGTCGCACGACACTTCATCGGGGCCACCCTCGCAGACCACCCGCACTCGGCGCAGCGGCTCGATCACCTCGATGCGGATCGGGCCCACCTCCATGCGCATCCGATCGTCGTTCATGGCGTCGCTCGCCCGCACCACGTGCTGTTCGGCGCCGACCCGGACACAGCAGTAGGCGTCGGTCGTGCCCAGGTTGGGATACACCCCGAAACCGGTGATCACCTGCATGTCGACCTGGCCGTGAGGAATGACGTGGAAGATGTTGCGGTCGTAGAAGTCCTTGTCGGTGGTGCCGACATGGGCCATCGACAGCGGCACCTGGTGAATCGGATACTCATCGAGGGGATGGGCCACGGACGGGTCCTTTCATCGGCATTGAGTTCACGTCGACCACGAGTGGAGCACCTCGGCGAGCGTGTGCTCACCGGAATGGCAGGGGTCCATGGCCGAGGCGGGAGTGCGTGAGAACCGAGGGGCCGGGTTCGCCTGCGGCACGCCGCGGTTCTCGGTGATCACCGCGCGGGCTGCGGTGTGCTGGTGCGTCGCCACCTCGCCGGGAGCGAGCACCGGGCTGAAGCAGGCATCGCTGCCCTCCATGAGCGAGCACCACTCGTCACGAGTGCGAGTCAGAAAGGTCTCGGCCAACAGTGCCTTCCCGGCCGGCCAACCGTCGCGAGCCCACTGACGCGGTTCGTCGAGACCGAGCAGCCGATACAGCGCCACATGGAACTGCGGCTCGATGGCACCGACCGCCACCCACTTCCCGTCGGAGGTCTCGTACACGTTGTAGAAGGGTGCCGCGCCGTCGAGATGGTTGGTGCCCCGCTCGCCCCAGTATCCACTGGCGACTGCGGAGAAGAACGGGCCGAGGATCATCGCAGCGCCGTCGACCATCGCCGCATCGATCACCTGGCCGCGGCCGGAGCGTTCGCGCTCGAAGGCGGCGCATGCCACGCCGAACGCCAACAGCACACCACCGCCTGCGAAGTCGCCGAGCAGGTTGATGGGAAACGTGGGTGGCTGGCCTTCGCGACCAAGCATGTGCAGTGCGCCCGAGAGGGCGATGTAGTTGATGTCGTGGCCGGCAGCCTGCGCCAGCGGACCGTCCTGACCGAAGCCGGTCATCCGCCCGAAGATCAGCCGTTCGTTGCGCGCACAGGCCACTTCGGGCCCGATGCCCAGCCGCTCGCACACCCCTGGGCGAAACGGATCGATGAACACGTCGGCGTGGTCGGTGAGCGTCAGCAGTTGGGCCGCGCCATCAGCAGACTTCAGATCGATCGCGACGCTGCGCTTGCCGCGCATCATCGGGTTGGTGGCGGGCTTCGAGAAGTCGACCCGCGCGGCGACCTCCGGACGTTCGACGGCGACGACATCGCACCCGAGGTCGGCCAGGATCATCGCGCCGTACGGACCAGGGCCTTGCCCGACGAGTTCGACGACGCGCAGCCCGCCGAGCGGACCGCTCATTCGACCTCCCCGCAGGCGACCCGGTGGGCCCACCGGTAGTCGCTCTTGCCAGCCGGCGATCGTTGCACTTCGACGACCAGTGTGAGTTGGCGGGGCACCTTGTAACCGGCGATGAGCGTTCGACAATGGGTCTGAATCATCTCGAGGGTGAGGTCGGCGCCAGGCACGGGCCGAACCACGGCAGCCACCCGCTCGCCCCACCGGTCGTCGGGCACGCCGACGACCACGGCGTCGCGCACGCCCGGGTGGGCCAGGATGGCGTTCTCCACCTCTTCGGGGAACACCTTCTCGCCGCCGGTGTTGATGCACACCGAACCCCGGCCGAGCAGCGTGATCGAGCCATCGTCCTCGATGCAGGCGAAGTCGCCGGGGATCGCATAGCGCACACCATCGGCACCGGTGACGAACGTGGCCGCGGTCTTCACCGGGTCGTTGAGATAACCGATGGGGATGTTCCCGCTCCGCGCCAACCGCCCGATGACGCCCGATCCCGCCGCGACGGGCCGCAGGTCGTCGTCGAGCACGGCGGCGTCGCGGGCGGCGGAGACCGTGGGGCCACCCTTCATCTGTGCGCCACGCGACACCATCGTGATGCCGCTGGCACCGGCTTCGCTGGAGCCGATCGCATCGGTGAGCACCAGGTTGGGCAGACGATCCAAGAAGCGATCCTTGCTCGTCTGCGAGAAGAGCACTGCACTGGAGCTGATCGCGAACAGCGTCGAAAGGTCGTAGCTCGCGCCGGGCTCGTCGAGCACGTCGAGCAGCGGTCGCGCCATGGCATCACCGGTGATCATCAGCAGGTTCACCTTGTGGTGCTCGACAAGGCGCCACACCTCGTTCGCGTCGAAGCGGGCACACAGCACGCTGCCGTTGCCGATGAAGCTCTGGCCCATGACGCTCCACTGCGTTGCGCCGTGCATCAGTGGCGCGATGGGGAGCGCTGTCAGGTGAAAGCCGTTCCGACCCCTGGTCACGAAGTCCTCGGGGCGCTCCACCTTCTCGCCCGTGCGAATGTCGATGCCGCCGCCGAGTGCCATCACCACGTCGCCGTGGCGCCAGACGACTCCCTTGGGCATTCCCGTCGTGCCACCGGTGAACAGCACGTAGCGATCGTCGTCGGACCGTTGGGCGAAGTCACGTGCATCGGACTGGGCAGCGAGTGCTGCCTCGTACTCGGGACCGATGACCAGCATCGGGAGATCGGGCGACACGGTGCGTGCACGCTCTGCGAACTCCGGCTCGACGACGAGGTACTCGAGACCTGCGTCGTTGAACAGGTAGGCGAGCTCGTCCTCGACGTAGCGATAGTTGATGTTGATCCAGACTGCCCGGATCTTGAACACCGCCCACAGGGTCTCCACCCACTCCACCCGATTGAGCGCGTAGATGCCGACGTGATCGCCGGGCCCGATGCCGCTGGCGGCGAGGTGGTGGGCAAGCCGGTTGGCGCGCGCGTCCATCTCGGCGAAGGTGCGCTGTTGTCGCTCGTCGATCACGTAGGTGCGGTCGGGCCACTCGTCGACGGCCTGTTCGAAGAGGTCGGCAAGGTTGAACGTGGTGGTCATCGTGCGCGTCGTTCCTCAGTCGATGAGAGGGAAGTCGTGGTCGGTGAGCCAGTGTCGACCAACGGCCTTCACCGTCGCCCAGCGGGCATCCAGACGTGCTCCGGCAGGGTCGTCGTCGGTGATCTGCCCGAACTCGGTGGG
>JANOET010000096.1:0-8481 GCA_031413415.1 Acidimicrobiaceae bacterium | reverse complement strand
GCGCTCGATCGCACCAACGATCTCGGGCACCGACTCGATCACCGTGTAGATCGCGTCGGCGCCGCCGTCGAGGAGTTCCTCGACCGCTTCGTCGCGTCGATCGAGCATCGGGTCCGTGCAGGCGGACAACGGCGACATGGCGTTGATGCCGCACCACGCCCGATAGGCCTCGTCGATGTACTCGAGGAACGTGTCGCCGTCGCTCCCCCACAGCAGCGCCGGCCGACGGGCCCCGTGCTCGACGAAGTGGGCCATCACGAGCGGCACAGTGCCGCGGTAGTTGAGATCGACCCACCCGGCCGCCCGCGAGTCCTTCTCGAAGCCGTCGCCCACCACGGGGACGCCGAGGCGCATTGCGCGATCGATGTCGTCGTCGGCGGCATTCGCCGTGATGACGAGCAGTCCGGAAACGGGCAGCGAGTTCGTGACCACGTCGGTCAGGCCGGGGAGCACGGTGACGGCGTACCCCCGGTCGGTGGCGGCCACCGCTGCGGCACCGATGAGATCGCCCCAGTAGATGCGGTACGGCTCGAACTCGGACGGGTATCGCAACGCAGCGACGACAATCCCGATGACGTGCAGGTTTCCGCCGCTCAGCGCCCTCGCCACAGGGTTCGGGACGTAGCCGAGCGCCGCTGCGGCCTTCCGGACCCGATCGCGCGTCTCATCGGGAATCCGATTCTTTCCGGCGAGCGCGTCGGACGCCGTGCCGATTCCCACGCCGGCGAGTTGGGCGACGTCGGCCAGCTTCGGTCTGGGCATTCGCCCTCCTTCTCGTGACCGCATTCTACGAGAGGCTCCACGTAGGGTGACGGCGTGCGGAGAATCGGGCTCGTTGCGCTGGCGCTGCTGTTCGTGCCGTTGATCGCGTTCGGCGCCCGGCCGGCGACGGCGGCTCCTGCGCCCGAAACGCTGCTGGTCGGCGATTCGGTGATGAACGGAATGGCGCAGACCTACGGCGCGACATCACGGGCACAACTCGCCGCGCGCCACAGCTTCATTCTCGAGACCAAGGGTTGTCGCCGGCTGATCACCACGAGCTGCCGCATCGGCACCTCGCCTGCCCCGACGAACGCGATCACCGCCATCCGGTCGATGGCCGGCCGGTACCGGACCGCCGTGGTCGTCGGAGTCGGCTACAACGATCCCACCACCGGCTCCATCGGCCTGAACGCTGCGATCGACGTGATCCTGCAGGAGGCTCGTCGGCAGCGCGTCCCGTACGTGATCTGGCTCACGTATCGAGTGGCAGGACCATCGGCCTCCCGGTTCGCTGCGCACAACGCGGTCCTGCGGTTCCGCGCCGCCAGCGAACCGATGCTCGTCGTCGCCGATTGGGCGCGGCGCAGCGCGACCTTGCCCACCTCGTGGTTCTCGGGCGACGGCATCCACCTCGGCCGCGACGCCACCATCGCGATGGCCGACCTCATCGGCGACACCATCGACCTGGTCGAACGGGCCTGGGGAGGGTCTCACTGCGTCGTCACCGCCACCACGAACGCACCGGTCGTCACTGCCACGACCACGCCGCCGATCCGCTCGGTGGGCCGCACTGCGACCGGTGGCCGTCCGGCCGTGCGCGTCCGTCTGTGGTGTCCGCGTTGAGCGACCACACGCTCAGCGAGTCGGAAAGGTGCCAGCGGCGACGATGGTCGCGCTGAGTTCCTTGCCGAGTGCGGCCAGCCAGATGGCCTGGTCGTCGTCGAGCAGCGCCCACGGTGCGGCAGCCAATTCGTCGGTGCGACGCTCGATCTCGTCGCGATGCTGGCGACCCACCGTCGTGAGCTCGTCGTCGAGGCCCAGCCAGCCGCGCGCCTGAAGCCCGCGCTGTGCGCTCTCCCACGCCTCGTCGCCCCACGCCCTGGTGGCCTTGAGGACACCAGGTGGAACGGCGCCGGTGGCACCATGGATGACGAGTGCCTCGATGCCCGACACGCCCTCGGCCGTGAGCGCGGCGATGTGGCCGTCGCCGCGATACTCACGCAACAGGGTGACACCGAACCACAGCGCGAGGTGCGGCTCGTCGGGCCACTCCTGCGACAGGTGGCCGGCGAAGAGCGGCCGGCCCTCTGGACGACAGGCCGGCACGATGCCTCGTAGCAGGTCGGCGGCTCGGGCGATCTCGGGGCTGCCGACTCGATCGCCGATGAGACGCCGCAACGCGTCGTCGACGGCCGACAGGCGTGCCTGCCACAGTGCCGGCGCCGACGTGCGGTGCCACACCTCGGGCACGACGGTGTGAATGCCCGACGGCTCGAAGTTGAAGAACGTGGCGACCACCACCTCCGCCGGGACCGGCCCCATCGCCGCAGCACGGGAACCGAAGTAGCCCATCATGCCGCGGTCGAGACCCAGTTCGGTGTAGCGCTGGTCGGCCTCGGGAACGAAGTAGATCAATCCGTGGTACGACTCGAGCCGCTGCCACAGAAACCGGGCGGTGGTCTGCACGAGTCAGTCGTCGAGCGGGCCGACGGCCTCGCGGACCATGCCGTGGAAGACCGCGAGGGGGTACTCCCACTTCGGACTGAGCACGCCAACGTCGTAGTTGCCGGCGTCGAGATTGCGCTGGACGTGTTCGCACATGCGCGCGTCCTCGTCGGCGACCTCTTCGCTGAACTTCACGATCTCCTCGACACCGGTGGTGTCGTCGTCGAAGAAGTACTCGAATATCAGATCGCTGTGCGAGTGGCCGCGCGGCAACCAGCGCTCGACGGCGAAGCCGCCGGGGAAGACGTCGAACCCGAACGATGGCCAGAAGTAGCCGAACACGCTGAAGGTGCTCTCATCGCGGGGCGGCATGGTGTGGATGTTCCAGCGCGGATCGCCCTTGTAGACGACCTTGTAGTTCAACGCATCGGCATCGCGGCTCATGGCCGGATGGGTGGTTGGCAGGTGATAGCCCTCGAGGAAGTTGTCGCCGTACGTCTTCCAGTTGCAGGCGACATGGCGGACGCTGCGGCTGTGGAAGCGATACGACTCGAGCGGAATGTGCGCGACCTCGTTCGGGAACTCGCCGAGCCACTCGTGCAGCGGCGCGACGGCCGGGTTCAGGCAGACGAACACCATGCCGCGCCACGACCCCACCTGGATGGCGGTGAGGTCCATGTTCTCGGGTGCATCGGCACCGAAGTCGCGAGCACTGAGCAACTTGCCGTCCGCGTTGAAGGCCCAGCCGTGGTACTTGCAGACCAGGTTCTTCGAGCAGCCTTCACCGTCGAACACCAGCGGCCCCGCACGGTGTGGACAGAGGTTGTAGAACGCCCGTAACGAGCCGTCGTCGTTGCGACGCAGGAAGATCGGCCAACCCGCGAGGTTCTCGGTGACGTAGTCGCCGGGGTTGCGCAGCTGATGGTCGTAGGCGACATGCACCCAGTTGCTGCCGAAGATGGACCAGCGTTCACGCTGCCAGATGCCGGGGTCGTTGTACCACCGAGCAGGAAGGGTCAGGTCGAGTTCCACTGGCGGCAACACTAACCCCTGGCCCTGCGTGGAGAATTGAGTCGACGTCACTGACTCGGCGGTCCGTCCGGCTGGACGACGTTCAACTGTTGCAACGCGATCAGGTCTCGCATCTGCTTCTGCATTCCTTCGGGCGAGCCGTCGAGAAACAACACATTGCCCTTGCCGTGCTCGGCCATGTGACGGATGGCCTCGGTCCACATCGAGAACAGGATGAGCGATGAGTCGACGCTGTTCGCATCCATTTCGCGTGCGGCCTGGGCGAGTCCGCGGGCGACCTCTTCGCGGAAGAGCGCGACACCCTGCCCACGCAACTGGGCGGCGGTTCGTTCGGCCTCGGCCTCGATGCGGACGGCGGTACCGAGCGCCTCGGCCTCCTTGGTCTTGCGGATGAGCAACGCATCGCCCTCGTTCGTGGCGGCGGCCTTGAGGTTGTTGCTGGCGACCACCTGCGCCATCGAGGTGGTGATCGCCTGGTCGAAGGTGATGTCGTTGAGCTGCAGGTCGATGAGGTGAAAACCCCACGTCTCGATGACGTGATCGAGGTTGTCCTTCACCTCGGCGACGATCTCGCCGCGCAGGGCGAGGATCTCGGCCTGTCGCTTCGTGGCCACGAACCCGCGCGTGCTGCCCTCGACGCTGCGCACGAGCGCCGTGAGGAAGTCCTTCTCGCTGACGAACTTGAAGGCGATGTTCTTGATCGTCTCCTCGGCCTCACTGATGGCGCTGTAGACCATCATCGCGGTGAAGTAGATGTTCGCCTGGTCCTGTGAGATCGCCTGGAACTGCAATTCAACGGCACGGTTCTGCACGCTGATCCGCCGGTACACCTTCTCGACGATCGGGACGACGAAGCTCAGGCCGGGCCGCAGCGTGCGGTGGTACTTGCCGAAGATGGTGGTGACACCGACATTGCCCTGCTGGATGGTGCGCACGCTCAGGAGGACGAGCAACACCACCACTGCGATGCCGACGAGGACACCGATCAGACTGCCGCTCATGATGATGAACCTCCAGGGTCGTGTGACCGGAGTGTACGTCAGCCGCTGTCGAGGACGCCGCGGTCGCGGATGATCGTGTACGCCTTGCGGATCGTCTCGTGGACCACCCACCTGCCGCGGCTACCGGCTGGCGTGAGGATGACCGACCTGGGATGCAGCTCGAACGACCGACCGTCGTCGAAGTGCAGCTCGGCGTGACCCGACAGAACGCAGAACACTTCGTCGTACCCGTCGCGAGTGAACGGGAACTCGCCCGGCGTGCACTCCCACACGCCGACCTCCAGCCGGTTCGTCGTCGCGATGTCGACCGACCGCTCGCAGGGTTCGCCGGCGATCACGACCGGCCGCGGTGTTGCGCTCCCGAGGTCCAGTCGGTGGGCGTTCGAGCAGTGCGCCAGAACCCCCGATCCACCCTCACGCGGATCGATGACGTACAACTTGCGCACCGTCTGGTGCACGTGCCACACACCGGGCCAGTGCCGCGGTGTCGTCCACAACGTTCCCGGCGCGATGTCGAGCGAGCCCTCTGGGTGCACCACGGTCACCCGCCCCGACACCATGAACATCATCTCGTCGTAGTCGGTGGTCGGCTCGTCGTACACGCCAGGAGCGCACTCCCAGATGCCGACGAGCAGCCCATTGTCGTCGACGAAGACGAGGTCCTTCGTCACCGCACCCGTGACCTCGAGCGGCGCGGCGAGGATGTCCGGCGCGAACATCAGTCGTCCCCGAACGAGGTGCCGAGCTCGCGGCCGGCGAGCAGGGTGTCGCAATCCATCGGCACGGCGCGCAGACGGCCGACTGCCTCGGCGAGGCTGACGTACTCGACGTTGGGCTCGTTCAGCGCGACCATCACGCCGTTCATGCCCTCCTCGAGGGCTCGCACCGCGGCGGCGCCGAAGCGGCTGCCCAGCAGCCGGTCGGTGGCCGTGGGTGTGCCGCCGCGGACGAGGTGTCCGAGCACCACGGTACGGGCCTCCTTGCCGGTGATGCGCGTGAGTTCGTCGGCGACGACGTGACCGATACCTCCGAGGCGCTCGGCGTGATCGTGTGGTCGGTCGATGACCTCGGTGTGTCCACCGAGGGGCGCCGCACCTTCGGCGACGACGACGATCGTGTAATGGGCACCGCCTTCCTCGCGACGCTGGATGGCGCGCGCGACCGACTCGTACGAAAACGGGATCTCAGGGATGAGGATGACGTGTGCCCCGCTGGCAACTCCTGCATACAGCGCGATCCATCCGGCGTTGCGTCCCATCACTTCGACGACGAACACACGGCTGTGCGACGCGGCTGTGGTGAACAGACGATCGATGGACTCGGTCGCGATCTCGACGGCCGTCGCGAACCCGAACGTGACGAGGGTGCGGTCGAGATCGTTGTCGATCGTCTTCGGCACGCCGATGACGCGCAGACCCTCTTCGACCAGACGTTGAGCGATGGCGAGCGAACCGTCGCCGCCGATGCTGATGAGCGCGTCGATCCCCGCGTCACGGAACTTGGCGACCAGCTCGGTGGTGCGGTCCTCGTACAGCACCGCGCCATCCGGTTGCACGACGGGAAAGTGACACGGGTTGCCCCGGTTGGTGCTGCCCAACATGGTGCCACCGAGGTGGCCGATGCCGCGCACGTTCGCCGCGTCGAGGTCGAACGTGCCCCTGCCGTCGGGGTAGTGCTCGGGGAACATCAAGCCGTTGAAGCCGTCGCGGATGCCGACGACCTCCCAACCACGACGTCGGGCTGCGAACGTGGCCGCACGGATGACGGCGTTCAAGCCCGGCGCGTCACCACCACCGGTGGAAAGTGCAATGCGCATACGCACCAGGGTCTACCACTTGCGCGCCCGCAGGAACTCGATCACGTCGGGCATCCCCCGGCGTCGTACTCTCCAGCCCATGTCCTGGGTACCGGTGGTGGATCTCGGCGCGGCCGACGCGGTCGCCGAAGTGGCTGATGCGTGTCGTCGCGTCGGCTTCCTCACCGTGGTGGGGCACGGGGTGGCCGACGACGTCATCGCTGGCGCCTGGAGAACGGCTGGCGAGTTCTTCGACCTGCCGATCGAGCAACGCACTGCGGTCGCGATGCCGCAGCCGGGCTACCCGTACGGCTGGTCGCCGCTGCAGGGCGAGACACTCGCTGCGTCGTTGGGGCAACGCAGCCAACCCGACCTGAAGCAGAGCTTCGCCATCGGCCCCGTCGAGCCCGCGACGCACCCGTTCGCAGACCCCGACGAAGCGTTCGCCTGGTCTGCAAATCTGTGGCCGGCTGCCCTGCCCGAGATGCGGCCAGCATGGGAGGCGTACTACCGCGCGATGGCCGATCTGTCCGCCCGACTGCTGCGCATCATGGCGCTGGCCCTCGATCTCCCGGCCACGCACTTCGACCCGCTCATCGACCGCCACACGAGCGCGATGCGGGCCCTCGATTACCCTGCGGCCTTCGACGGCGCCCAGGTCGATGGCCAGTTCGGCGCAAGCGCGCACACCGACTACGGAACGCTCACCGTGTTGCTCGCCGACGCCACCCAGCGCGGGCTGCAGGTGCAGGCGACCGACGGCGAGTGGCTCGATGCCACGCCGATCCCTGGGTCGTTGGTGGTGAACCTCGGCGACGCCATGGCACGTTGGACCAACGATCGTTGGCGCAGCACCATGCATCGCGTCGTCGTTCCAGCGCGCCGGCGCCAATCCATTGCGTTCTTCCACAACGCGAATTGGGACGCCGTCATCGAGTGCATCCCGTCCTGCCTGGCCTCCGGCGAGGCGCCGCGGTATCCACCCATCGCCGCTGGTCCGCATCTGATGCAGAAGTTCCGCTCGACGGTGAACGCGTACTGACTCACCTGTCGCGGGATGCGTTCGATCAGTTCGAGACGGTGGTCGAGGCCGGCGTCGGCATCACCCTGCTACCAGAACTGCGGGACCCAGCCGCGTCAGGCCAGACCCGGGTGCACCACCTGGAGCCGGTCGCCGACGACGCCCGACCTGGACGTCATGAACACGGCTCGTTCGTGCACGGTGAGGCCGGCGGCGAGCAGGTGCCCGTGCAGCGGTCGAACCTCGGGCACGTACACCTCGACCACCTCCGCGCCCTGGACGACCGCAGCGAGCACTGCACCAGCGAGGTCTCGGTCGGCGACGAGGTGCTCGATGCGCGCAGTGTCGTTCTCGAGATGCACCACGGCGACGCCCACCATCGTCGCACCGTCGAACGCACCGAGCACCCGAGTGCCCGGGCGCGACGCCCAGTAGCGCAGCACCTCGTGACGGTCTCCTCCGCCCTCGAACGCAGCGGCGACGGCAAGGTCGACGTCGGCCGTGGCCAGGCCCTCGCCATCGAGGGGGTGGACGGCACCGCGCAGCGTCGACAGAACCCACGTGGGCGCCATCCCGGCGCGCGCATAGATGGTCTGCGCTGCGGGATCGTCGCTGGCGAAGGTGAAGGTGAATCGCGCGCCGCGCAACACCTCGTCCAACAGCGCGCTGCCGATTCCGCGACCGTGGGCAGCCCGGTGCACGTACAGGTCCGACAGCAGGCGCGCGTCGCCAACGTCGATCGCTCCGCCGAAGCCCGCCACGTCGTCACCATCGACCGCCACCCACAGGTGTCCGTGGTCGATGAGGAAGGCGCAGTAGGACGGATTGACACCGCTGTCGTGGTGGGCACGCCCGTTCGAGCGACGTGCCGCGGCGATGCCGATCAGGTCGTGTTCGGTCGCCCGACGAATGTCCATCACGACGACGGTACGCGATCGAACTGGCTGACGGCTCGGCGCACCGCGCTGATATCCTCGCTCCCGGTTCATGCGGGTGTAGTTCAACGGCTAGAACCTCAGCCTTCCAAGCTGATGATGAGGGTTCGATTCCCTCCACCCGCTCTGTGTGATGTCGCGAGACATCCCGGACGGACCGAACCCTCATCTGGGTTCGGTTCGTTTAACTTTTCGGGGTCCTTTGGGGCCGCCGATTGGGTTGCCGGTGCCGTGGTAGCGGCGTTCAGGGTCGATGACGAGCTGGCGGAT
>JANOET010000095.1:0-3465 GCA_031413415.1 Acidimicrobiaceae bacterium | reverse complement strand
GCCAACTATGCGGGCACGGCGGCCCGCAAGCTGTTCGCCAGCGCCGAGCGCCGCGTCGAACTGGACCGCGAGCGAGAACTGAAGACGGCCGAGGCGGTCACCGAACGCCTCGGCAACATGAAGGGTGCCCTGATGAAGCTGGGGCAGATGGCCAGCTACCTCGACGAGGGTCTGCCCGCGCCGCTGCGCGACGCATTGTCGGCACTGCAGAGCGGCGCTCCCCCGATGAGCAGCGAGCTGGCGGCCGAGGTCGTCCGCAACGACCTCGGTGCCCGACCGGAAGATCTCTTCGTCGAGTGGGATCCCGAGCCCATCGCCGCGGCGAGCATCGGACAGGTGCACCGCGCCGTGGTGCTCGACCCGACCACCGGGCTCGAGCGTGCGGTCGCCGTGAAGGTGCAGTACCCCGGTGTGGCCGAAGCCGTGGCCACCGACCTGAAGAACGCCGATCTGCTCGGGCTGCTGCTCCAACAGGGGTTCGGCGGACTCAACCCCGACGAGATGGTCACCGAGATCAAGGAGCGGCTCACCGAGGAGCTCGACTACCGGCTCGAGGCCGCGAACCAGCAGCGGTTCGCCGAGTTCTACCGGGGCCATCCGTTCATCCACGTACCCGAGGTCCTCCCCGAGTTCAGTGGCCTCAACGTCATCACGAGCGAACTGGTCAGCGGCTCGACGTGGCAGGAGATGGTCACCTGGCCACAGGCCGAGCGCGACCTCGCCGGCGAAACGCTGTTCCGATTCGTCTTCCGCAGCCTCTACGGCATGCACGCCTTCAACGGCGACCCGCACCCGGGCAACTACCTGTTTCACGGCGATGGACGGGTGACGTTCCTCGACTTCGGTCTGGTGAAGCACTTCACCGACGATGAGATGACCACGTTCATCGGCATGGTGAAGGCGGCTGCGTACGACCACGACCGTGCCGAGTTCCGCCGCATCGTCGAGCACGCCGGAATGTTGCAGCCCGGTTGCCCGGCACCCGACGACGAGGTCGGCGAGTACTTCAGCCAGTTCTACGAGAGCGTCCGCGAGGACCGCTCGGTCACGTGGAGCAGCGACTACTCCAGCGGCATCGTCCGCCACACGTTCGACCGCACCAGCCCGATCGCCCAGTACGCGACCGTGCCGAAGGCGTTCGTGTTCATCCAGCGCATCAACCTCGGCCTGTACGCACTGCTCGGCGAGTTGCGCGCCACCGGCAACTACCGTCGGATGGCCGAGGAACTGTGGCCGTTCGTCCAGGCTCCGCCCAGCACACCCCTCGGCGAGCGCGAACACCCCTGGCTGCAGCGCCGGTAGCGTCCACCGGATGCGTCGCGCCCTCGCACTGATCCTTCCGGTCCTCGTTCTCGCAACGGCGTGCGGTGACAACGAGGACAGCTCGAATCCGAGCGGCGGCGTCGACACCTCCGCCGTCGACGCACCCGGCACCACTGCACTGGTCAAGCCCGACGTGCAGCTGCCAACGGCGCTGCCCACCACGCTGGTCGTCACCGATCTCACCACCGGCACCGGCGCTGCGGCGCAGGTCGGCGACACGGTCATCGTGCACTACGTGGGTGTGCGCTCGGAGGACGGCACCGAGTTCGACAACAGCTTCGACCGCGGCGAGCCGTTCGATCTGGTGCTCGGTGCGGGCAACGTCATCCAGGGTTGGGAGCAGGGCCTGACCGGGGTCCAGCAGGGTGGGCGCCGCCAGCTCGACATTCCCGCTGAGCTCGCCTACGGCGACCAGGGTTCGGGCGAGGTCATTCGACCCGGCGACGCCATCACCTTCGTGGTCGACGCCGTTGCCGTCCTCCCCGCCACGACCGCGGATCAGCAGCCCGACATCGAGCTCGACGGTGCGGCGAACGTGGCCACCATCGGACACACCGACCTGGTGGTCGGGACGGGCGTATCGCCCGCCGAAGGCAACAAGTTCGCGACCCAGATCATGCTGTTCCGCGCCGACACCGGCGAACTGCTGAACAGCACCTGGGGCACCCCATCGGTCGTGTTCGACTACATCCGCGGCGGCAACACCTACCCGGGCATCATCGACGTGGCGACGGGAATGAAGGTCGGGGGTCGTCGCCAGTCGCAGGTACCGTTCGCGCTGATCTTCGACGGCCAGGGGAACCAGACGCTCGACCTGCCGGCCGAGATCGACGTCGTCATCGTGATGGACCTGGTCGCCGTCTACTGACGGATCACTGACGGACGGTCAGCCGGACCGAGCGTTCACGCTCGCGACCGGCGAAGCGACCGGGTCGCAGGTTCCGGTCGCTCGAGGGAACCCATGCGTACTCGACGGTCACCGCCGCATCGAAGTGTTGCGCCGCGTCCGCACCGGGCATCGCAGCGACGATGCTCATGTCGGGTCCCTCGGCGAGGAACACCACTCGAACTGCATGCGGCGCGAGGTCGTTGACGCCCTCGCGGTCGATCACCTCCAGCCCGTAGAGCTGCACGATGGCGCCGCGTGGCGGGATCATCTCGTCGAGCCGAGCGTCGAACCAACGGCTGAGGTGGATGGCGAGCAGGCGTGTGGCGTGGTCCCTCATGCCCCCACTGGGCACGCCGAGCGGGCCGGATCGGCAAGATCCACCGGCGACCGCTCCGGCTCAGCGAACGGCGGCGCTGATCTCGGCTGCGGCCTCGGTGACCAGCAGACCGAACCGTTCGGCCGGCGTGCGGGTGAGCCGCTCGACCGGACCGCTGACGCTGACCGCGGCGACCACTCGTCGCGCGCGATCGAGGACCGCAGCGCTCACCGATGCGACGCCCGCTTCGCGCTCCTCGACGCTCTCGGCCAGATGCGGGGCCCCGGCGCCCGACAGCACCTTGCCCGCCGAGCCGACCTCGAGCGGCAGCCGAGCGCCGACGGGTACCAGCCATTGCAGCGCGTGCTGCGACTGCAGTGACACGACGCACCGCCGTGCGTCGTGCTCGCGCACGTACAGCTGCACGCTCTCGCCCGTCGCGTCGCGTAACGCGACGAGTGACGGGGTGGCCAACTCGGCAAGGGGGAACGCATCGGCGGCCGCTCGGCCGAGGCGGATGAGTTCGAATCCAAGGCAGAAGCGGCCCTGCGCGTCGCGTCGAACGAGTTGGTGGCCCTCGAGTGCCACGGCCAAACGGTGTGCAGTGGCACGCGGCAGGCCGGTGACGTCCTGCAGACCGGCCAGATCCAGCGGGCCGCGGCTGAGCGCGTCGAGGATGACCGCCGACTTCTCGATCACGCCGACGCGCGTGCCCTCGCCCTTCCCGACCGGGTCGTTCCCGGATTCCTGCCCTACACTGTCCATCAACGGGAATGCTATCTCAGAAAGTGAGACAGAATGTCTGCTCCTAGGACGCTGGCAGAGCCCACGACGCTGGCAGCGAAGGTGTGGGAACGACACGTGGTCCATTCGGCCGTCGACGAGCCCGACCTGTTGTACATCGACCTGCACCTCGTGCACGAGGTCACCAGCCCCC
>JANOET010000094.1:0-3326 GCA_031413415.1 Acidimicrobiaceae bacterium | reverse complement strand
ATCAAACCGTGATGCCGAAATGAAGAAAAACATTCCGAATCGTCCCGAAGCGCCTCACGAGGAGTCGAACCCGGTGTTTTCAGAGTGGGGAAGAAGTTGCGGTAGGTGTCTCGGGAGTGGCCGGGAGACGTAGCTGAACTGCTGCCCCGCAACACGTACTGATTGACCATGAACTTGCCGTTGTACTCACCGACAGCACCAGCGGCCGGCTTGAAGCCTGGGTACGGCGAGTACGGGCTGGCGGTCCACTGCCACACGTGGCCGTGCCAGTCGGACGCCTCGGCCCGCGTTCGCGCCGTCGCGGCCGCGAGTTCCCACTCGGCCTCGAGAGGCAGCCGGGCACCGGCCCATCGTGCGAACGCGTCGGCTTCGAACCAGCTCACGTGCTGTACCGGCGCTGCGCGTTCTACACGGGCGAGGCCCGCGAGCCCGAACACCTCCCATTCGCCGTCCTGGCGATACCAGTACTCGGGCGCCGTCCAACCTGACGCCTGTGCCTGGGCCCAACCGGCCGACATCCACAGACCCGGCCGCTCATAGCCACCATCTTCGACGAAGTCGAGCCAGTCTCCGCAGGTCACCAACCGGTCGGAGATCTCGAACGGATGCACGAGCTCTCGATGCGCCGGACCCTCATTGTCGAATGTGAATCCATGATCGCTCTGATCGGTCTGGCCGATCTCGACGATCCCGCCGTCGAACCTGCGCCACAGCGGGCTGTGGTCGAGGCGGACCGGCAGCGCCCACGGCGGCTCGCCATATCCAGTCGGGAAGGGATGTCGGGACAGCGCATGTTTGATGTCCATCAACAACAGCTCCTGGTGCTGCTGCTCATGGTGCAGCCCGAGCTGCACCAAGTCGACGATCCGATCGTCGTGCGAGTGTCCCATCAACCGGATCATCGCAGCGTCCACGTGTGCTCGGTACTGGGCGATCTCAGCAATACCCGGCCTTGTGATGAGGCCCCGGTCGGGTCTGGCGTGTCGCGGCCCAGCTGTTTCATAGTACGAGTTGAAGAGAAACGCGAAGTCCGCTCGGAATGGCTCGTACCACGATGCATGAGGGCCGAGCACGAAGGTCTCGAAGAACCATGTGGTGTGAGCCCGATGCCATTTGGTCGGGCTTGTGTCCGGCATCGATTGGACCGTCTGATCCTCAGCACTGAGCGGAGCCGAGATTCGCTCCGTGGCAGTGCGAACCTCGACGAAGTCGAGCGGGGTCACGCCCTTGTCATCCTGTGCGCCATCGATATGCGCAAGTGTCTTCCTCATCGCATCGCCAACGTCAGTGCAAAGTCACCGTCCGAATCGGTCCACATGTCGGCCACATGCAATCCCGCAGCGGACAGCTCTTCAGCGACGCGCTGGATGCGAAACTTCGAACTGACCTCGGTGCGGAGATCCTCGCCAGCCTCGAACTCGAGTACGAGGTCGAGGTCGGGAACCGTCACCGTGTGGCGCCTGCGAGATCGCAACCGCATCTCGATCCATTCGCGACGCGTGTCGAACACCGCCACGTGGTCGAAGTCGTCGAGGTCGAAGTCTGCACCCAGCTCGTGGTTGAGCACGTAGAGCACGTTCTTGTTGAATGCTGCAGTCACTCCCGCGTGATCGTCGTACGCTCTGACCATTCGCGCGTGATCCTTCACGAGATCCGTCCCGAGCAACAGCGCGTCGTCCGGCGCCATCGATCGAGCGATACCGTCCAGCAGAGCCGATCGCTCCGCTGGCTCGAAGTTGCCGACGGTGCCCCCGAGAAATGCGAACAGCCGCCTACCACCTGTAGGCACAGAGCCGAGGTGGTGGCGAAAGTCGCCGACCACGCCGTGCACCTCGATGCCGTACTCGGCGGCGATCATCTCCGCCGACTCGCTCAGGGTGGCGTGGGCGATGTCAAAGGGGATGAACCGACACAGCCGGCCAGTGGCGGCCATTGCGTCGAGCAGCGTTCTCGTCTTCGCCGAGGTGCCTGAGCCGAGCTCGACAAGGGTGTCGGCACCGGCGGCTGAGACGATCGCTGGCGCCCATCGAAGGAGGATCGATTGCTCGGCACGTGAGGGGTAGTACTCGGGCAAACGAGTGATCTCGTCGTACAGGCGGCACCCGGTGTCGTCGTAGAGCCACGTCGGGGTCAGCATCTTCGGCGATGACGTCAGCCCGGCGAGTGCATCGGCGCGCAATCCGGCATTCCAGCCATCAGGCCCGAGCACAACATCGATCGTAATGGCGGGGTAACTGTTGGGAATCGGGGACATGTCATCCTCTTCATGAAATGGGGGTGGGGGTCATGGATCTGGCGCCGGCGAGTCGCGCCGTCGCGATCGTCGGGAAGACAACGGTCGACAGCAGGCCGGCCGAGACGAGCGCTGCAGCCGAGACGGGCGACACCGCGTCGACGGCCACACCGATCTGCGTCGCGGTCACGATGAACGGCAACGACGTGGCCTGCAGGAGACCTGCAGTGATCGCGTGTCTGCGACCGATGACACTCGAGTAGAGCAACGCCGGCACGCCGCGCACCAACAAGAGCGCCGCCAGGAACGCCGGCACCCGCAACAGCGCCGCTGGATCGTCGAGCAGCGATTCGAGGTCGAAGCGCAGTCCGCTCGTCACGAAGAACACGGGAACGACGAAGCCGAACCCGATCGACTCGAGCTTCAGGCGGAAATGAGGATGGGTGCTCGTGTCGGTGTCGACCAGGCCCAGCACTGCACCGGCCACGAACGCACCCAGAATGGTCTCCACGCCGACCCGACCCGCCAGTGCGACGAAGGCGAGCAGCAGCGCCACCGCGATTCGCACCCTGATGGCGGCGGTCGTGTCCTGCAGTCGCACCAACAGCTTGTCGATCCCCATGCTGCGGCTTCCGCGCGACAGTGCGACCGCGACAGCGACGGCAAACACCACGAAGAATCCGACGGACACCAGGCGGCTCGTCGTGCTGCCGCCGGACTCTGCGAACACGAGCGACAGGAGCAGGATCGTCGAGAAGTCGGCGATCGTCGCTCCGGCGAGTGTGAACTGTCCCAACGGCCGAGCTGCCTGACCGGTGTCTTTCAGCAGCGGCGCCACGATTCCCAACGACGTCGACCCCAGCACGACGGCCAAGAACAACGGGCTGGACACCCAACCGACGGAGTCGGCCGCCACACCGAGACCCAACCCGAGCAACAGTGTGATTGCGAAGCCTGCCAACGGCAGTTTCAACAGATCGCCGCGGAGACCACGTAGATCGATCTCCAGACCGGCCAGGAACAACAAGAACGCAAGCCCCACCAACGCCAGAACGGTGATCGGATCATCCACCGACACCCATCCGAGCACCGC
>JANOET010000093.1:0-7373 GCA_031413415.1 Acidimicrobiaceae bacterium | reverse complement strand
CCGGACGATGTTTGCCGAACTGAAATGCCATTGGCCATGGCCTCAGCATGACCGCGACGCAAGAACGACGCAACCATCACCCAAGACGCGAGAAGGCCCCTGAGCCAAACTTGTGGTCTGACCAGGGACCTTTCGTGTGGGCGATACGTGGCTCGAACACGTGACCTCTACGGTGTGAACGTAGCGCTCTAGCCGACTGAGCTAATCGCCCTCACAGGCGACGCAATCTATCAGGGCACCTGGCGGTTGCCACCTGTCAACCCAGCTGCACGCAGGCGGTTCCCATCCCCTGTTTGTCGCGGTGCGGCTCGGCCGTCGCTGCGCACGGTTCACCCGTCGGTAGCAGCACCTCGACCACCCCGTCGTGAGGCTCGGCGCACAGCCGTTCGGCCGCGTCGCCGTTCGTTTCGATGACCACGCAGTCGCCCGGCTGCAGCACGTTGTCGACCTTCGGGGGGACCGGATCGCTGGCCGTCGCGGTGTTCACGATGACGAACACCAGCCCGAGGACGAACAGCACACCGAGCAGCTTCCAAGGGAACCGTGCAGGCTCGAGCGCGTCGGGTGGCTGGTACGCGGCAGAGGTGGCCCTCGCCGAAGTGGCGGTCGAGGACCGCGCCGAGGTGGAGGTGGGCTCGCGCAACGACAGGTCGTACTCGCGCCGACGAACCGGGTCGCCGAGCACCTGCCACGCACGGTTGATGTCGGCCATGCGGTCGGCAGTGTGATCGCCGTGCCGGTCGGGGTGGTGCAGACGGGCGGCACGACGGTAGGCGTCGCGGATGGCGGACGTCGGCGCGTCGGGCGCGACTCCGAGCAGTTCGTAGTGGGTGACGATGCTCTCACCCTAGGAGCGGTCACCTGTCGGCGCTGCCTCGGGCACGCCAGTACTCGTCGGCGGCTTCGGGTCAGTACCCCAGGTCGACGTCCACAGGACCGACGAGCGGTTGACCCTGCGCAAAACGCCGAACGTTGGCGGCAATGCGGTCGCTCAACAGCGGAATGGCCATCTCTGGCGTGTTGCCCACGTGCGGCGTGATGATGCAGCTCGGCAGGCTCCAGAGCGGATGCTCGGCTGGAAGCGGCTCGGGATCGGTGACGTCGAGCGCCGCTCCGCCGATGACGCCGTGCTGGAGCGCCCACACGAGGTCGTCGGTGACGATGTGGCGACCTCGCGCGACGTTGACCAGCCATGCGTCGGATCGCATCTGCTCGAGTTCGGAGCGCGAAATCATGCCCTCGGTCTCGGGCGTCAGCGCCAATGCGAGGACGACGACGTCGGCGTCGGTCAGGGCGTCGACGTAGCGATCCGCCTCGAGCACCTCGTCGACTCCGTCCATCTCGCGAACCCGGTTGCGGACGACGGTGATCCGACAGTCGAACGGTTGCAACAGCGCGATCAACGATTCGGTGACACCGCCGCCGCCGAGAATGGTGACGTTCGAGCCCTTCAGGTTCCGACCCTCGGGCCGAGTCCACTCGGTGGCGCGGGCGTAGGTGGCGACGTGGCGCAGCCCGGCGAGCGCCAGCGACAACGCCAGTTCGGCGACGGGTTCGGCGTACACACCCTTGCCACACGTCCAGACGCGGTCGTCGTCGACCAGGTCGACGAACTGCTCGATACCGGCGAACGGGAGCTGCACCCAGGCAAGGTCGGGAGCGGCGTCGAGCGCAACGCGAAGTGCCTCGGGGTTGCGCGGCGCACCCCAGACGAGCGCCTCGGCGTCGGCGAGGGGCACGACGTGACCGCCGCCCGCCGTGATGGCGTCGGCCATCCAGGACGGGGCACCTTCCGGCGCGAGTGCGATGCGAGGAGGCCCGTCGGATTCGGGCCCGGTTCGTGGCGCGGTGGTACTTGGCATGGTGAGCCGAGGCTAGCCCGCAGTGATGAGCCGCGTCGCGACGGTTTCCCCACTCTCGAGCGCTCCTTCGATGTACCCGGTGCAGGTGGCGACGTGTTCACCGGCGAGGTGCACCCTGCCCCACGGCCGGCGGAGGACGTCCCAGAACGCAGTCACCTGGCCGGGTTCGTAGACCGAGTACGACCCGCCGTAGCGCGGCAACGTGCTCCACGCCCGCGAGTACCCGCCGAGCGGTTCAGCGGCGAGGTCGTGCATGGCGCGCATCTCGTCGGTGGCGAGTGCGATGCGTTCGGGTTCGCTGAGACGGGCCCACTCGTGACCACCGTCGCCACCGCAGTACGACATGAGGATGCCCGCCTCGCCGGGCTGATCGGCCGTGGGCTCGTACACCCGCTGGGCGCGGCCCGAGGTGGTGGCGTAGCCGGGTCGCCAGTCGCGCCGCGACCACTGCACCGAGGTTTTCGTGACGGTGCCGTACCCGAGGCCGTGCAGCGCGCGATGCAGGTCGGCCGGCAGTGCGTCGTGGAACACGACCGATCGCAGTGGCACGAGCGAGCACGCCAGGATCACGTGGTCGGCCCGCAACACGCGTGTCGAGGTGGTCACGATCACACCGTCGGAATCCTGTGCCACCCCGGTGAGCGTCTCGCCGTAGGACACGATGTCGCCCAGCTCGGTGGCCAGGTGTTCGGCCACCTGGCTGAAGCCACCGTCGACTCGATGGGCGACGACCTGTCGGCCCTTGGCAGCATCTCGATGGAAGGCTCGCTGCTGGGCGACGAACAACAGCGACACCTGCGACGGCTCGCTGGCGAACTCGCCCTGCGCGTCGCGGCGGGCGAACAGCCCGGCGAGCTCGCCGTAGCCGGCCTCGGCCACGGCGTCGGCGACCGATCGAGCATCGAGCCTCGCGGCATCGGGATGCAGGTGCGGGTTCGCCGCGTCGACGATGCCATCGGTCGCGTCGGCGACGATGGCATCGAATGCGGCGAACTGCGCATCGATGGCCGGGTCGGCGTCGCGCATCTGCTGCGCGCTCATCAGCTGACCGTTGTGGTGCAACCAGCGACGGATGACCGTCCACCGCTCGCCATCGCCGAGCAGTGCGATGCGGTAGCGGTCGAGCAACCCGAGCAGACGCGGATGGATGTCGTCCACCCACTCGGCACCGCTCTCGCTGTACTGACCTCCCACGAATGCATCGCGCACGGTGCGCACCCGTCCGCCTGGTCGTCGGCCGCCCTCGACGACCGTCACATCACACCCGGCAGCGAGCAGCTGCGTGGCCGCGCCGAGGCCGGCGAAGCCGGCACCTACCACGACGACCCGCATGCAGTCGTTCAGCTTCCGCCGGTGAGCGTCGCGGCGACCTTCGACGTATCGTCGCCCGATCGGCGCAGGATTCCCGCAGCGATGAACAACACGAGGAGCGTGATGCCGAGCAGCACCGTGGCCATTGCGGCGATGTCGGGTTTGCGCACCGTCTTCACCTGCCCGAGCACGTACGTCGGGAACGTGTTCGTTCCTGGCGCCCTCACGAACTCGGAGATGATGACGTTGTCGAGCGCGAACGTGAACGCAAGCAGGCCGCCGGCCAGCACCGCTGGCGCGATGAGCGGCAGCGTGATCTGGCGGAACGCCGTGAACGGCGTGGCGAACAGGTCGTTGGCGGCCTGTTCGAGGCTCTCGTCCATGCCCTGCATTCGGGCCCGCACGATGAGCGTGACGACCGCGGCAGAGAAGATGGATTGGCCGATCCACAGCGGCACGAGGCCCTCGCGGAAGATCCCACCCATGGAGATGAACTGCAACTGCATGCCGGTGGCGTCGACGATCTCGGGCGTCGTCAACACGAGCAGCAGGATGGCCATGAACGCGATGGTCCACTTTCCCGGTCGGCGGGCGAGGGCGATGCCGGCGAGCGTGCCGAGCACCACCGAGAGAATGGCGGCGACGGCGGCCGCCTCGAACGACGACTTCACCGACCCGGTGAGCAGGGTGTTGTCCCACATCTCGCCGTACCAACGGGTCGAGAACCCGGCCCAGACCTCGAGCGCCTTGTTGTCGTTGAACGAGTGGGCAACCACGAACGTGATGGGCAGGTACAGGAAGCCGATGACCAGGCCCGACCAGGCCCACATCAACCCCGAACTCGCCTTCGGGCTGGCGTTGGCGCCGACCCACACCGCTCCCCCGATGACCGTGATGGCGACGACGCTGGTGACGAAGCTGCTGAGCGAGGGCTTGAGCACGAACATGCCGCCGGCGACCAGCACCACGCCGGTGAGCACCGCCCCGAGCCAGCGGTCGACGGAGAAGGCCAGACGGAGCAGTTTGGCGAGGAGGAAACCGAGGCCCAGCGCAGCGAGGATCGAGAAGATGAGGATGACGGCGATCGCCGCACCGAGCGGCGGGTTCTGCGACTGCAGGAACTGCGTTGCAACCAGGTTGCCGGGCATGTTGCCGTCGGCGCCGCCGAGCACGTTCGCCGTGATGTAGTCGCCGGCGAGCGGCACGAACACCAGCACGACACCGGCGACGATGCCGGGGGCGGCGAGCGGCAGAGTGATCTGCGTGAACGTCTTCAACCGACTGGCGAAGAGGTCCTTACTGGCCTCGCGTTGTGTGGGATCGAGTCGGTCGAGCGCCACGAACAACGGGAAGATCATCAACGGCAGATAGTTGTAGACCACGCCGATCTGCACACCGAGGCGCGAGTCGAGCACGTCGAGGCGTTCGTTGAGAAGGCCCCAGTCGACCAGCGTGTTCGAGATGAGGCCCTTGGGGGCGAGCACGATGCGCCATGCCAGGGTGCGGATGAGGAAGTTCGTGAAGAACGGGATGGCGAGCAGGGCCAGGACGATGCCCTTGCCCCTCTTCACTCTGGTGGCCAACAGGTATGCCAGCGGGAATGCGATGACGAGGCACAAGAAGGTGCCGAGCACCGTGGTGCGCATGCCCTGGACGAGCACCTTCGCGAAGGTGCCGTCGATGCCGTCCTCGAGCGCCTCGCGGTAGTTGTCGAGGTTGAGGGTGGTGTAGCTCACCCGCCCGGCCGAACCCGGGATCTTCGTGCCGAAGCTCGCGGCGATGACCAGCACGACCGGCACCACGAAGAACAGCACCCACCATCCCCACGCAGGAACCGCGAGGAGGAATTTGGGCATGCGCAGCCTTCGGCTGCGGGGCGGTCCTTGGGTGACGGTCGTACTGGCCATGTTGGTCGTCTGGGTCGTCGTGTCGGTGCGTCGTGAGCGATCAGGCGCCCGCGGCAGCCTTCACCTTGTTGTAGATCTCGACGACGGCTTCCTGGTTGTCGAGCGAACCCGGCTTCATCCGGCTGACCTCGTCCTCGGTGAAGTAGATCATCTCGATGTACTTGGTGTCGGCCGGCAGGGCCTCCTTCGCAGCCTGGATGCCCGTGTTGTAGCCGTGGAACTGGATGTCGATGGCCGAGTTGGCGGGGTCGAGGATGAAGTTGATGAAGTTGTAGCAGGCGTCGAGGTTCGCGGCGTCCTTAAGGATGCACCAGTTGTCCATCCACAGCTCGGTGTCCGGCGCGCCGAGTCCCCAGGCGTAGTTGGCCGGGTCGTCACCGGCCTCCTCGACCGAGAGCAGACCCTGGCGGGCGTCGCCGTTCCAGATCATCGACAGGGCGTAGTTGCCCTGGGTGAGGTTGATGCCGGGGTACGAGTCGAACGCCTTCACGTGCTGGGCGAACTCGTCGACGAGGAAGTCCTCGCACGACTTCAGCTCGGCCTCGTCGGTGGTGTTCCAGTCCATGCCGTTGGCCCAGAAGTACATGCCGCACAAGTTCGGCGCAGTGTCGAGGATCGAGGTCTTGCCGCTCGCCTCGTTGGACGCGACGTCGATGAAGTCGGCCCAGGTCTTGATCTCACGGGTGATGACCGTCTTGTCGTAGATCCAGCCGGTCGAGCCCCAGTTCTTGCAGACCGAGTGCTTGTTGTCGGGATCCCATTCCTGGTTGGTGTAGGCCACGTCGAGGTTCTTGAAGTTCGTGACCTTGGCCAGGTCGAGCTCCTCGAGCAGGCTCTCGCCGACGAGCTGGGGGATGTACACGCCCGTCGGGCAGATCATGTCGAAGCCGTTGTTGCCCCCGGCGGCGACGAGCTTCTGGATGGCTTCCTCGTTCGAGTTGAAGATGGTGATCTCGATGTTGCCGAACGACGCCAGCAGATCGGGATCGTTGTACTCGGCCCAGGTGAACAGCTTGAACGAGTTCGCGCCGCTGTCGCCGCCGCCGGACGTGGCGTCGGTGCCGCCGGAGGAATCGCTGCCGCAGGCAGCCAGGAAGGCGGCGAGGGCCGCGGAACCACCGACGGCCGCCAGCAGCTGGCGGCGGCTGATGGCACCGGCGATGCGCTGCGCGGTGGCGCGGTCGGCAAGGATCCGTACGGGTTCGTCACGATGAGACATTGTTGGGTACTCCTGAATGTTGGTGTTACGCGGGTTCACCGATTGCCGACAGCGTCATGCCCTCAGGGAGGACGAGATCGGCCTGTCGGTCGGAGAATTGGTAGACGTCGTCGGCACCCCAGGTGCACCAGACGGGGTCGCCAGGGGCGAAACGGGCGCTGCCGTCGGCACGGGGCGACAACACGACGACCTCGCGGCCCTTGGCCTCGACGACGTACTGCAGCACGTCGCCGAAGTGAGCGACGCTGGCAATGGTGCCGGGTAGTTGGTTCTCGGTCGTCCCGGGATCGGACGAGCTCAGCTTGACGCACTCTGGCCGGACGGCGGCCAACGCGCCCGCACCCACGGTGAGCAGTTCCTCGGGACGCGAGGCACGGAAGAACGTGCCGTCTTGCGCTCGCACTCCGTCGGTGGCGGCCACGCCCTGCCAGAAGTTGTTGCGGCCGATGAACGCCGCCACGAACGCCGATGTCGGCCGTTCGTAGACGGTCTCGGGGTCGGCGAGTTGTTCGATGTGTCCGTCGAGCATGATCGCGATTCGGTCGCTCATGCTCATCGCCTCTTCCTGGTCGTGGGTGACGAAGATGAACGTGATGCCGAGTTGGCTCTGCAACAACTTCAGCTCGATCTGCATCTCTTCGCGGAGCTTGCGGTCGAGTGCACCGAGCGGTTCGTCGAGCAGCAGCACGCTGGGACGGTTCACCAACGCTCGGGCGAGCGCAACGCGCTGCTGCTGGCCGCCGGACAGTTGACGGGGCGTACGCGCGGCGAGGTGACTCATCTTCACCATCGCCAGCGCTTCCTTGACGCGGTCGGCGATCTGCGACTTGCTGACCTTGCGCTGCTTCAGGCCGTAGGCGACGTTCGTGGCGACGTCCATGTGGGGGAACAGGGCGTAGCTCTGGAACACGGTGTTGACGTCGCGCTTGTACGGCGGCACGCCCTGGACGTACTCGCCGCTGATGCGGATGAAGCCGTCGTCAGGCTGCTCGAAGCCCGCGAGCATGCGCAACGTGGTGGTCTTGCCGCAACCGGACGGGCCCAGCAGCGAGAGGAATTCGCCGGGGTGCACCT
>JANOET010000092.1:0-5395 GCA_031413415.1 Acidimicrobiaceae bacterium | reverse complement strand
GAGCAGGCGCTTGAGGACGTTGTGGCTTGTCATGCCCTCAGTGTACCCCCGCGCCACCTCCGAGAATGATGACGTCGGCCACACGGGCGAGGTCGGGCTGCAGAACCTCCGGCGTCGGGTCGAACGAGGATCCGGGCGGGGTCACCCCACTCTCGACGTGCGCGTAACGGCAACCCAAGGTTCGGGCGAAGCGACCGTCGGTGCTGGGCCGGTCGCCGACCATCACGGCTGTACGGGCAGCGTCGGTCCCCACGATGGTGCGGACGAGTTCGGCCATCGGCTCGAAGGGCTTCCCTGCGATGAGCGCCTCGACCCCGGCGGCGGTCTGGACGGCCGCGAGAATCGACCCGCCGCCGGGGATCGGCCCGTCGGGGGTCGGGTACGTTGCATCGTCGTTCGTTCCCACCAGCCGAGCGCCATTGCGCACCGCACTGGCCGCACGAGTGAGTCCCTCGTAGTCGAAGTGACGGTGCCATCCGACCACCACGACGTCGGCCTCGCCGTCGGTGATCACCATGGCGCCACGGCGCTCGACGGCCTGCACGACGCCTTCGCCGCCACACACGAGCACTCGTTCACCCGAGTGCACCAGGAGGCCTGCGGCGTGTGCCGAGGTGAGCACGTCGCCGAGCGCCGGGATGCCGATCGCCGCGAGCGCGTCCTCCTGGTCTTCCACCCGAGCCGACGAATTGTTCGTCACGAACAACACTCGATGGCCGGCCGAGCGCAGCCGAGCGATGGCATCGACCGAACCGGGGATCGGTCGGTGCGCGAGCCACACCACACCGTCGAGATCACACAACACCGGAAACATCGTCTGGCCATCCTGGCATGCCAGGTGCCAACCTGTGCGGGTGCCTCGTTTCGAACCCTTTGCCGCGCTCCGTTTCTCGCCCTCCCTGTCGCTCGACGACGTGGCTGCACCGCCGTACGACGTCCTGAGCGACGCCGACGTGGATGTACTCCTCGCCCGCCATCCTCGCAACATCGTTGCCATCGACGTGCCGCGCGATGTCGACGGCGACGACCGCTACGCGCTGGCGGCGACCCGCCTGCTCGAGTGGGTTGCAGAGGGGACGTTGGTGCGCGACGACGTGCCCTCGTTCACGCTGTATCGCATGCGCTTCGCCGACGAGGCGGGCAACCCGCGAGAGACCGTGGGTGTGCTGGGCGCACTCGAGGTCGTCGACGAAGGGGCCGACGGGGTGCTGCCCCACGAGCGGACCACCCCGAAGGCGAAGAGCGACCGACTCGACCTCACCCGTGCCACCAACACGAACCTCTCCCCCGTGTGGGGACTCTCGCTCACGTCAGGGCTCACCGATCTGCTGCGCGGCGCGGCCGAGCCGATGGGTTCGTGCCGCGACGAGCTCGGTGTCGTGCACACACTCGAGCGGGTCACCGACCCCGTCCGGGTTGCCGCCATCCGTGATGCGGTCGCTGCGAACCCGGTACTCATCGCCGATGGCCACCACCGCTACGCCATCAGCCGCACCTTCCGCGACGAGCGTCGTGCCGCTACCGACGGCGATGCGGGGGCAGCAGAGCTCACGTTGGCCTACGTTGCCGAACTGGTCGAGGACCAGTTGAGCATCGATGCCATCCATCGTCTCTACCGAGGGGTCACCGCCGACGAACTGCTCGCGCTGCTCGGCGCGTCGTTCGCCACCGAAGAGTCGGGCCCGGTCACGCATGTGTTCGCCACCGAGGTCGTGACACGCGGCGCGCTGTGTCTGGTCCGACCCGACGGCACCGGAGTGTGGCTCACACCGAAGACCGAGGTGTTCGCCGGCGTTCGGGCACTCGACGGCGCGTACCTCGAGCACGCCCTCCGCGACCGCGACCACGACGTCGACGTCACCTACCAGCACGGCGTGCAGCACGTGGTCGACACCGTCGCCGCCGGCCACGCCGGTGCCGGTGTCCTGATTCGACCCACGAGCATCGTCGAGATTCGCCGCACCGCCGACGAGCGATTGTTGATGCCGCCGAAGAGTACTTTCTTCACTCCGAAGCTGCGAACCGGTCCGGTGCTGCGTCCGCTCGACTGAGCGGACGCAGCCCCTGCTCGGATCAGGTGCGCGAGGCGTCGAAGATGCCCTGGATGGTGGCGTCGAGCGTTGCGTCGAACTCGTCGGCGCTCTGCTTCGCGCTGAGTCCCTCGGTGAGCGCACGCGAGAAGCTGGCGATCATGCCGTGGTTGCGGGCGAGACGAGCGTTGGCGTCGAGGCGCGGGTAGCCACCGGACAGTGCCACGACACGCAGCACCTTCGGGTGCTGCACCAACTCGAGATAGAAGTCGTCGGTGGTCGGAATGCTCAGCTTGAGCATGACCGGCAGGTCGGCAGGTTGGGCGTCGAGGTGCCGCAGGATGGACTGCTTGAGGAGCGCTTCGGCCGCTTCCTTCTCGGCACTCGTGATGTCGACCTCGGGTTCGATGATCGGCATCAGGCCACCGGCGAGGATCTGCCGGGCGACCTCGAACTGCTGAGCGACGACCGCCTCCACGCCCGCCTCGTTGGCGAGCTTGATGACCGAACGCATCTTCGTGCCGAAGACACCCTTCGCGACACCGCGTCCGACGAGTTCGTCGAGCCCGTCGATGGGCTTCATCAGTTGCACACCATCGGCCTCGTCGGCCAGGCCCTTGTCGACTTTGAGGAAGGGGACCACCTTCTTGGCCGACCACAGATACGCGGCAGCACCCTGCCCTTCGATGTCGCGCTCCATCGTGCCTTCGAACAAGATGGCACCCAGGACCCGGTCGCCGTTGAACACCGGGCTGGTGATCATCCGCGAACGCATTTGATGGATGAGATCGAACATCTCGGCCTCGGACGAGTACTCGGACTCCTCCACGCCATAGAGCTTCAGCGCCTTGGGGGTGCTGCCCCCACTCTGGTCGAGGGCAGCGATGAAGCCCTCACCGGTGCGAACGCGGTCGAGCTGCGCTTGATGCATGACAGGTACCTCTCGTCGAACGAATGGACCACCCGACCGGGGCGGTCATGTCGAGCGTACTTCCCCACCGACCATGGCTCCCAGCCTCTCGGCCTCCCGACGCAACAGCCGCTGCACCTTTCGCTTCGCCGTCACCGACACGACGTCGGTGGCGACGACCTCGGTGCGGCTCTGCGTGCCGTTCGCGGATCGGAAGAACCTGCGGCGCACCGAACCCACCACCATGACCTCGTCACCGGACTCGAAGCCAAGGTCGGACGGTGGATCGAAGAACGCCACGGGCACCGACCACGCTCCGTCCGGGGTGTCGGTGGTGAGTTCGAGTGACCACAGCACCGAACCGGACACGAGACTGCGCTGTTGGGGCTGGCTGCTGAGGCGACCGACGAGGACGACGTGGTTCATGATGACTCCCTTCGCGTCGGCGACGCGACGCGACCGTTGGACCTGACGGGGGAAGTCACTTCCGAGCGTACGCCGGGGGTGCGACAGCGCAGCGCGGATCAACGGCCGAGCGTGCGCAACCGTTCTGCGACATCGGCGAACTCACGATCGGCACTCGCGACCAGATTGAAGTAGCGACGAGCCTTGATGACGTCGCCGGACCGGTCGAACAGGTCGGCGAGCACGTACCACTGCCGCAGATGCCACTCCTTCGGCTTCTTCGGCACCTCGAGTGCCTTCTGCATGACCTTCAACGCTCCCGCCAGGTCACCCTGATCGGCCAGTGCACCTGCCGCGACGATTCGCCCCTCGGCCATCAATGCCGGCTCGGGCGAAGCTTCGCGCAACTCCTTCCACAGCACATCGACCTCGTGGTACCGGCGCATCGCCCGGTAGCAGTCGGCGAGCACCGCGTGGTGCTGCACGGTGTTCGTCAGCGTCCGAGCAACCTCGAGCTCTGCAGCCGCCTTGCGCCACTGACCCATCCGATACAGCGACAGACCGGCGATCTCGTGCGCGAACGCCAAGTCCGGCAGATCGCGCAGCACGGGCTGCACCATGCGTCGGGCATCAGCGAACCGCCCTCGGTCGAGCGCATCAGCTGCACTGGCGAGACGCTCCTGGTAGCGCGCCTGGCGGGCTGCTGGCGCAGCATCGGCGAGTTCGTCGATCACCTCCGGAGCGAGTTCCATCGACTTGCGCCGTCCCGCCTTGGGCACCTCGCCTGCAGCACGCTGTGCCGCAGCCTCCGCCTCGTGACGTAGCGAGCCTTCGTCGATCCACTGTTCGCGTTCCCACGGCGGCGGCGCAGGCGCTGCCGGCTTCTCGTCGCGCGGTGGCCGAGTCGCCTTGACAGCCGCGGAACGTCGCTCTGCCTCGGTCATCGGCTTCTCGACGCGCCGCGGCTCCATCCGATCGGAGCGGCCGCTGCGATACGGACGGTCACCGTTGGACGGTCGACCACCTCGGTCGGACCCGGATCCCCGGTCGGGACGGCTGCTGCGGTTGGGACGATCGCCACGATCCGGGCGCTCGACGCCCGCATCCTCGCGGGGGTCTCGGCGGGGGCGAGCCGCGCCAGAGCTGCGACCGGATGATGACGCCGTCGGCCGACCTTGTGAACGAGCGTTGGGGCGAGGACCGGGACGCGACGAACGACCGTCGGTCGACTCATCGTCACGACGCTGCGGCCGCGCCCCCGACGGCCGACCACGACTCACCGAGCCACCCGGGCGCGGAGTCCGACGCTCGCCTCGCTCGTCGTCGCCCTCACGACGCACCGGGCGATCCCCGGTCCGCGGTGGGCGACCAGTGCCACCCGTCGAGCGACCCGAGCCGCCAGAGCGACTGGAGGCGCCGCCACCGCCGCTCGTGCCGGCTGCACCCTGGGAACGACCGGCGCCACCACTGCGACCACCCGAGGACGGGCGGCCGGTGGACGACGAGTGGGGGCGGCGATCGGGCGACGACATAGACATTCCAGCCTACGAGCGAGACTGCCCGAAAACGACCGAACGCCCCACGAGGGGGCGTTGTGTCCGACCTGGTGAAGGCCAAAAATGTCTCGAGGCCCCCGAAGGGGCCTCGAGTGTAGAAATCCGGCGGCGACCTACTCTCCCAGGGGGTCTACCCCCAAGTACCATCGGCGCAGGCAGTCTTAACTTCCGTGTTCGGGATGGGAACGGGTGTGACCCTGCCGCTATAGCCACCGAAATCTGTTGTCAAGGAGGCGCGCCACCAAAGGTGGGGCGCAGCCCTCCGAGTACTCCAGAGCAAGCACGAGCGATGTTCAATCCAAGCCCTCGGCCGATTAGTACCGGTCGGCTACACACGTTACCGTGCTTACACCTCCGGCCTATCAACGTGATGGTCTTGTCACGGGCCTTACTGCGTTGACCGCATGGGTGTACTCATCTTGGAACGGGTTTCCTACTTAGATGCTTTCAGCAGTTATCCCTTCCGGAGGTGGCTAATCTGCCATGCCCTTGGC
>JANOET010000091.1:0-1767 GCA_031413415.1 Acidimicrobiaceae bacterium | reverse complement strand
TCTCGCGCAGCCACTGCTTGGCTGCGTCCATGTCGCCGTCGTTGGCCTCGAGTGCCTTCTTGGCGTCCATAATGCCCGCGCCAGTGGCCTGGCGCAGCGCCTGTACGTCTTTCGCGGTGAATGCCATTCTCGATCAGCTCTCGGGGGTCTCTGCGGGGGTCTCTTCAGCGGCCACCTCGGCAACCTCGGCAACTTCGTCGGCCTCGGCAACTTCGTCTGCCTCGGGCGCAGTGGCGACCTTGGTGGCGGCGACGCGTGCATCGCGTTCGGCCTGCGCGGCAGCAGCCTGACGGCGAGCGTCGGCCTGGGCGGAGGCGAACGCCGCCTCGTCCTCGGCGGTGCGCGCGGGTGCGGCGGCGGTCTGCGGGTTGCGCTTGTTGGCGATGTAGCGGCCCTCGAGCACCGCCTCGGCGATGACGTGGCACATCAGGCCGTTGGCCCGGATTGCGTCGTCGTTACCGGGGATGGGGAACTGCACGACGTCGGGGTCGACGTTGGTGTCGACCACGGCAATGACCGGGATGCCGAGCTTGTTGGCCTCGGTGACCCCGATGTGCTCCTTCTTGGTGTCGAGGATGAAGACGGCGTCGGGGCGCTTGCTCATGTTGCGAATACCGCCGAGGTTCTTCTGCAACTTCTCGAGCTCGCGGCTGAGGAGCAGAGCTTCCTTCTTCGGCATGGCCTCGAACTCGCCCGAGACCTTCATGCGCTCGTATTCCTTCATCTTCTCGACGCGCTTGGAGATGGTCTCGAAGTTGGTGAGCATGCCACCGAGCCAACGCTCGTTGATGTACGGCATGCCGCACTTCTCGGCGTAGCTGCGGATGGGATCCTGCGCCTGCTTCTTGGTGCCGATGAACAGCACGTTGCCGCCCTTGGCGGCGAGATCGCGGACGAACTTGTAGCTGACCTCGGCGCGGGCGAGCGTCTGATCGAGGTCGATGATGTAGATGCCGTTGCGCTCGCCGAAGATTAAGCGCTTCATCTTCGGGTTCCAACGACGGGTCTGGTGACCGAAGTGGACTCCGGCTTCCAGCATCTGGCGCATCGTGACGACAGCCATGGTGTTGTCTCCTTCTCCTGCGGTTTCGTGTGGACACACGTCCCGGCGCCGAGGCGACCGCAGGGGGACGGGTGCTGGATTGCTCGTGGTCCGCCAGCACGACGGACCGTCGAAAGATGCTATCGGGCAGGTGGCCCGGTGGCACACGCCCAGCGGGGTGAACCTGCAGGTCGTGCGCCCCTGCGGTCCACCGGAACGAGCCGCAGTCGACCGAACGGGCGGCCGAGGAGCGGCGCCGGGTCGAGGTAATGGTTGCCCTGGCGCACCCCGAGGTACAGCCGGGCCGTGCTCCGCCCGACGACCTGGCCCTCGGCGACCCGTTCACCGAGGCGGACGGAGAACGCACCGAGCATGCCGTAGGTGACCTTACGACCAGGCACAACCTCTGTGACCAGGTACTTCGTACCGGCGACCGAGCCGACGAAGCTGACCACGCCTGCGGCGACCGCACGGACCGGGGTTCCCGCCGGCGGTCGGTACTCGAGCCCGCGATGCCCCGGACACCAGGTGCACGCCGGGGCGCGAAAGGCACGCACGACCGCCGAGTCGACCGGTGGTCGCCAGCACGACGGAGCGGCGAGCGCGGCGACCAGGACGAGGACGGCGATCATCTCGCCACCCGCAACGAGGTCAGGTGACGCCGGTGGCCGAGAGGCGGGCACGCAGGTGCAGCACCGCCTTGGTGTGGATCTGCGACACGCGAC
>JANOET010000090.1:0-13735 GCA_031413415.1 Acidimicrobiaceae bacterium | reverse complement strand
CCGATCTTCAGGTCGGCCTGACCCTTCAGCGGCAGGCCCTTGGTGAGCATCACCGAGTCGCCGTTCTGCAACACCGTGCCGTTGGCGTCGCGGATCTCGCCGAGGTCGTTCGGATCGCCCGCCTCGGCCTCCCACTCGTGGCCGCAGGTGGCGCACTCGTGGTCTCCGGACGCAGTGGTGAGCACGTCGGTCATCGTGCAGATCGGGCAGGCCACGTCGGATTCCATGCCCAAGGTCTACTCGGGTGTGCACCAGGAACTTAAGTTCGCGCGGTGTTGCGGCGGCGACGTGTGTGGCGCTCGAGGGCCAGGCGCACCAGTTCGTCGATGAGATCCGAGTAGGTCATGCCGCTGGCGATCCACAGCTTCGGGTACATGCTGATCGGGGTGAAGCCGGGCATCGTGTTCACCTCGTTGAGCAGGAATCCACGGCCGCCCTCCTCGAAGAAGAAGTCGACCCGGGAGAGGCCTTCGCACCGCATCGCGTTGAACGCTCGCACGGCCAGGTCCTGCACCTCGAGTGTCTGGTCGGCAGTCAACGCCGCCGGGATGAGCGACTGCGAGCCGTCGTCGACGTACTTGTCGGCGTAGTCGTAGAACTCCGCGCCAGGAACGATCTCGCCGGGAACGCTGGCCTTCGGCTGGAGATTGCCGAGCACGGCGACTTCGATCTCGCGGCCGTCGATGGCTTCTTCGACCACGATCCACTCGTCGTACGACAGCGCAACCCGGATGGCATCGCCGACGGCCTCGACCGTCTTGGCCTTGCTGACGCCCACCGACGAGCCCATGTTCGCCGGCTTGACGAACACCGGCAGACCCAACGTGTCGGCGATGAACTGTGGTGTCCCCGGGCCGACCTCGTCGGCTCGGTACACCAGATGTCGGGCCTGGGGTATGCCGTGCTGCGCCGTGACGACCTTGGCCATCGCCTTGTCCATTGCGACCGCGGAGCCGAGGACGCCGGTGCCGACGTACGGCAGGTCGGCCAGCTCGAGCATCCCCTGCACCGTGCCATCCTCGCCGAGCGGTCCGTGCAGCAGCGGCACGACGACCGTGGTGCCCGCGTCGGTGGGGGTGATGGCCGAGGTTGGCTCGACCACCACCCCGCCCGCGTCGAGTCGAGGTGGTAGCGCATCGGGGCCTTGCTCCAGCGCGTGCTGAGCGCCCGTCGCCAGCGACCAGCGTCCGTCGCGGGCGATGCCGATGGGCGTGATGCGGTACTTGGAGGGGTCGGCCGCCCGCAGCACGTGCGAGGCCGTCGTGCAACTCACGTCGTGCTCGGCCGACTGCCCGCCGAAGAGGACGATGAGATGAATGCGAGGGTCGTTGCGAGGGTCGTGGGGCGACATGTGGCCGCGACGGTACCGTGTCGGCCGATGCGTTTCGAAGCGATTGACGTGGCCGTGGCGACTGGGGGTCGCCTCGACGGGCCGAACGCGGTCATCGACGGGGTCTCCTTCGACTCGCGTTCCGTTCGGCCCGGCCAACTGTTCGTGCCGATCGTCGCCGATCGCGACGGGCACGAGTTCATCGGCGCGGCGCTCGAACGTGGTGCCGTCGCGTATCTCACGTCGCAGCCCGCGCAGGGTGGCACTGCGATCGAGGTGTCCGACACGCTGGTCGCGCTCATGCAGGTGGCCGCCGCGCGTCGTCGCACCTTCACGGGGCCGCTCATCGGCGTGACCGGGTCGGTGGGCAAGACCTCCACCAAGGACCTCGCGCTCGCCGCCGTCGGGGCGAGCCGCCGCACGTGGGCCAACGAACGCAGCTTCAACAACGACCAGGGCTTGCCCACCACCATCCTCAATGCCCCCGACGACACCGAAGTGCTGATCCTCGAGATGGGGATGCGTGGCTTCGGCGAGATCTCCCGGCTCTGCGACATCGCTGCTCCGACCATCGGTGTCGTCACCCGCGTCGCCGAGGCGCACAGCGATCGACTCGGCGGCATCGACGGGGTGGCACGCGCCAAAGCCGAACTGGTGCAGGCCCTGCCGTCCGACGGGCTGGCCATCCTCAACGCCGACGACCCCCGGGTGCGGGCGATGTCGTCGGCGACGCCGGCGTCATCGTTGCTGTACGGCGAGGCCGCCGACGCCGACGTGCACGTCACTGATGTCGTGCTCGACGAGCTGGCCCGGGCGTCGTTCACGGCGATCACGCCGTGGGGCACAGTGAATGTGCGGCTGGGCGTGAGCGGACGGCACATGGTGTCGAACGCAGCGGCGGCGCTCGCGTGTTGCGGTGCCGTTGGCGCCGAGCTTTCGGCGGGGGCGGCGGCGCTCGCCGATGTGGGTCTCACCGCGATGCGCATGGAGGTGCTGCGCACCGCCGCCGGTGGCGTGGTGCTGAACGACAGTTACAACGCCAACCCCACGTCCGTGCGGGCCGCCCTCGATGCGCTCATGGCGTTGCCCGCAACGCGCCGCGTCGCGGTCCTGGGTCTGATGGCCGAGATCACCGACTCCGAGGCAGAGCACCGAGCCATCGCCGAGTACGCGTCGGCGACCGGCGTCGAGGTGCTGGCCTTCGGCACCGACCTGTACGGCATCGCGCCGGTGTCCTCGGTCGACGAGGTGCGCGAGCGGTTGGGCTCAGTCGCCGGCGGAGACGCCGTGCTCGTCAAAGGTAGCCGTGTGGTCGGGCTCGAGATGGTGGCGGCCGCCCTGCTCGGCTAGGTGGTCGACCTTCACCAGGTCGCAGTACCACGCCAGCGCGAGCGCCCACACGGCGCCACCGACGAGCACCCAGCGGGCTCCGATGGCGTCCATCACCGGAGCGAACACCAGGTTGCCGAGTGGCACGGTGCCACCGAACGCCATGAACCACAGGCTCATCACGCGACCACGTTCGTGGTCGGCGACACGGCTCTGGAGGATGGTGTTCATCGAGGTGGTGGTGCCGAAGTACGCGAAGCCGAGCAACGCGCCGAAGATGAACGCGCCGACGGGCTCACGCACCATGGCGAACGCGGCGAGGAACACGGCGAACGCGACGAACCCGATGCGGATGAGCGTGCGCTTGTCGCGGTGGACGAAAATCGTGCCGATCGCGAGGCCGCCCATGGCTGCGCCCAGACCCCATGTCGCGTAGAGCCATTCGTAGGTGGTCGAACCCTTCTCGATACCGAAGTTCTTGCGTGCCACGGCAGCGAACAGGCCCACATAAGGGAGCGACAGCAGCGAGAACGTGAACAGGCTGACGAGCAGCCGCCACACCGCGGGGTTGGCCCGCGCGATGCGCAGACCTGAGGTGAACTGGCGCTCGCCGGGTTCGCGCGGCGGAGGTTTCGTCTGGCGGATGGGCGTGCGCACGAGCGCGACGATCACGAACAAGTACGTGACGGCGTTGATGAGGAAGATCTGCGCAATGGAGACGCCTGCCGAGCGCAGGACGGCGACGACGATGGGGCCGACGACGCGCGAGCCGTTGATCATGGTCGAGTTCAACGACACGCTGCCGGGCAGGTCGGCGCGACTGACCAACGTGGGCAGCATGGCCGACCACGCGGGGGCGTTCAGCGCGTTGCCGATGCCCACACCGAGTGCGACGAGGAAGATGCTCCAGATGGGAGCGTCGGCAGCGGCAAGTGGGGCGAGCATTGCGCTGAACACGAGCTGCACCCCCTGCATCGCGATGAGCCAGCGCCGTCGGTCGAACCGGTCGGCGATGACGCCGGCGGGAATGGACAGGAACAGCATCGGACCGAGCTGGGCGAACACCATGATGCCCACCATCGACGCCTTGCCGGTGCGGTCGAGCACGTACAGTGGCAGCACGACGTTCTGCATCCACGTGCCGATGTTCGACGAGAAGCTCGCTGCCCACATGCGACGGAAGCGGGGGTAGGCGAGGGCTGCTCGCGCGCTGCCCGGGGTGAACCCGTGCTCGATGGTCTCGTGGCTGCTGGTCGTCATCGTGGCGGGTGGGGGCAAGCTCCGCAGGGTCTCTTGACCCGTGGGTCAAGACTACGACGGGCGGCCTCGTCGCGCGTGGTCCAGCACTGTCACACTTGCCACATCATGGACACCGCAGCCTTCGACACCCTCGTCGTCACCGCCGACGGCGCGTTCGGCGAGCTTCGCCTGAACCGACCGGAGAAGCTCAACCCGCTCAGCAGCCACACGCTGCACGAGATCGAGTTGGCCGCGCGCTGGCTCGACGAGCACCACGACCTGAAGGTGGTCGTGGTCAGCGGCGCCGGGCGCTCGTTCTCCGCTGGTGCCGACCTGTCGGCGTTCAGCACCGCAGCGCCGATGGAGGACCGCCAGGTGGGGTGGCGCATGGGTCGCGCGCTCGACGAGATGCGCGCCGTCACGGTCGCACGCATTCAAGGTTGGTGCGTGGGTGGTGGCCTCATCGTCGCGGCCGGATGCGACCTCCGGGTCGCGGCCGACACGGCGCGGTTCAGTATTCCGGAGGTCGACCTCGGCATCCCCCTCGCCTGGGGAGGAATCCCGCGCCTGGTGCGCGAGATCGGCCCTGCGCTGACCAAGGAACTGGTCATGACCTGCCGGCCCTTCGATGCCGCCGAGGCCAAGGCCGCCGGGTTCGTGAACCGTGTCGTGCCCGAGGCGGAGCTCGACACCGCGGTCGACGAACTGGTGCGGACGTTGGTGCAGAAACCGAAGCTCGCACTGCTCGAGACGAAGGCACACGTCAACGCGGTCACCGAGAGCATGGTCGGCACGGGCCGCAGTTGGGCCGACGCCGACGGCCTGTACGCCGGGTTGCGCGACGACGAGGGCCGCGCCAGCGCCCAGGCCTACGTCGAGCGCCTCCAGAAGAGGCGGTGACCCGCGTCCACCCGAGCCGGGAAGTGGGGTAGACCCCGATCGGCGTGTCGGATGCCCGCCGAGACGCAGCCTCTCGGTCGAGGCGAGGTAGGCAGCAGCGAGCACCACCCCCACCGTCGTCAGCGCGATCCTCGGGAACGAGGCTGTGATCGCCTCCGCGCTCCGACCGTCGTCGGCTGAATTGATGGCGGCACGCCGCACCCGGCATGGCAAGGCGCTGCTCGTCGCCGTTCGTGAATCGGCTCGCCGCGTACACGGGCGACCTGATGGGCGCGAGTTCGTGGATCTGGCGGTTCAAACACAACAACCTCCACCACGGCAACACCAACGTCGACGGGATCGACATGGACATCGCGCAGGCACCGTTCGTGAAGCTCACCCCATCGCAGGTGTGGCATCCCTGGCACCGTTTCCAGCACGTGTACATGTGGTTGCTGTACGGCTTCCTGACCCTGCAGTGGTTCCTGATCTCGGACTTCGCCGATCTCGTCGGGCGCGGTGGCGGTGCGCCTCGCCGCCCGGTCGACTTCAGGGTGCTTCAGCGGCCGGTGGTCGGTCCATGAACGTGCGCACGTCCTCCAGCGGCGTGGATGGCACGGTGATGAACCCGCGTTGGGGCCGGTCGAGGTCGAACGTCACGAACAGGATGATCGTGATGACGGCGAGCGTCAGCAGCGACGTCGCGATGCCGCGCCCGAGCATGGTGAGGTAGAGCGACATGGCACCGAGCGCGACGGCGCTGCACACCACCTCCAGCCATAGCACGGGCGGCGGGACGCGGTTGCCGAGCGACGCCGTGCGGTCGGTGTGTCGGTCGATGGTGTCGTTCAGCGTCTCGATGTAGAGCTTGGGCGAACTGCCCGTCGGGTCGGCCGCCACAGTCTCGCCGGCCAGGCGCCACAGGTCGTCCTGGAGATCCTCGATCTCCGTGGATGCATCCACGAACGGCTCGGTCCCGGGCACCTCACTGGCCATCTCGATGGCCGCGTCGGTGTAGGTGCGCAGGAGGTCGAGCGACTCGGTGCGCTGCGGCTCGGCGAGCAGTTGGGCACGGAGGTAGGTGGTGCTGATGTCGTTGGCCTCCTGCACGACGAGCGCCCTTCGGTTCTCGTAGCGGCCGACGGCCATCGAGAGGCCGAAGGCGAGGAGCAGCCCCACGAAGCCGAGCAGCGCGACCAGGAAGACAGCAAGTGCGAACGAGCTGAGCTTGAACAAGTTCATCGCGAACTGCCTAGCCGAGGATCATCTCGGCGTACGCACCGAGCGACTGCTTGGGGCCGCTGACCAGGAACGTGGTGAGACAGGTGTCCTTCCATCGTTCGAGTTCGTCGCGGATCTTGTCGGGCGGACCGACCAGCGCGACATCTTCGACCATTGCGAGGGGGATCGCAGCGGCGGCCTCCTGCTTCTTCCCGGCGAGGTAGAGGTCCTGCACCTTCAGAGCCACGTCCTCGTAGCCCATGCGGGCGAACACCTCGAAGTGGAAGTTGGCACCGCGCGCACCCATGCCGCCGGCGTACAGCGCCAGGAAGGGTCGCACCATGTCGGCGCACTTCTCGGGATCGTCGCCGGGGATCATCATCAGCGTCGCCGCAACTTCGAAGCGGTCCTGCTTGCTCGGGTCGTCGCTCTTGTCGAAGCCCTCCTGCAAACACTGTCGGTAGAAGCCGTCCTCCTTGGGGCTGAAGAACAACGGCAACCACCCGTCGCAGATCTCGGCGGCCAGGGCCACGTTCTTCGGGCCCTCCGCGCCGAGGTAGATGGGAATGTCGCTGCGCAGGGGATGCACCGTGCTCTTCAGGGGCTTGCCCAGTCCGGTGCCACCCTTGTTGGGCATGTCGTAGAACTCGCCGTGGAAATCGACCGGCTCGTCGCGCCGAACGATCCGGCGCACGATCTCGACGTACTCGCGGGTCCGGGCCAACGGCTTCGGATACTCCTGGCCGTACCATCCCTCGACCACCTGCGGACCGCTGACACCGAGGCCGAGGATGAACCTTCCGCCACTGAGATGATCCATCGTCATCGCCGCCATCGCCGTCGCAGCAGGGGTGCGAGCGCTCAACTGCACGATCGCGGTGCCCAGCTGGATGGTGCTGGTCTGCGAGCCCCACCACGCCAACGGGGTGAGTGCGTCGCTGCCGTACGCCTCGGCGGTCCAGGCCGAGCTGAAGCCGAGGCGCTCGGCCTCCTGGATGGCCTCGAGCGCACCCTTCGGCGGCCCACTTCCCCAGTAGCCCGAGTTGTAGCCGAGTTTCATCTGCTTCGTGCCTGACATAGTGGGTGACCGTATGTCAGTTGCAGCCCGCAAGGCCACACCCGACGCCATCGGCTGTTCACCAGGAACTGAAGTTCGCGTGGGGAGCGCTCAGTGGCCGGGGTCGAAGGTGATCGGCATGTGGGCCGGGCCGAAGATGCCGACGCCGTCGGGCTTCCACGTCGTGGGGCCGTCGAGGCGCAGGTTCGGCATGCGCTGGGCCAGCAGGGGGAGTGCCTCCTGTAGCTCGGCACGGGCCAACGCCTGACCCAGGCAGTAGTGGATACCCGACCCGAATGTCAGCTGCGGCTGGTCGCTCTTCGAGGCGGTGATGTCGAACGTCTGCGGCTCGGCGAACACGTTCGGGTCGCGGTTGGCCTCGAGCAGGCTGACGCTCATGAAGGTGCCGGCCGGAAAGAGCAGGTCGCGGTACTCGATGTCGACGCTCGCGAATCGCATGGTGCCGCGCACGGCGCCGAAGTACCGCATGGTCTCCTCGACCGCTCGCTGTGCGAGGTCGGGTTGCTCGGCGAGCAGCGCCCACTGGTCGGGGTGCTCGGCGAACAGGCTCACTGCGCACCCGAGTTGGTTGCGGGTGGTGTCGGTGCCGCCGATGATGACGGCGTTGACCATCATCACCAGCTCGGCCTCGCTGAGCTTGTCGCCCGCCTCCTCCTGTGCGATGAGGTCGGTGAGCAGATCGTCGGCGGGCGTGCTGCGTCGCTCGGCGATGAGCTCACGGGTGTAGGTGTCGAGCTCGATCTGGGTGCGCATGATCAGGTCGAGCTTGTCGGCCATGTCGATGGAAAAGATCTCGAGGATGTCGTTGGCCCACCGACTGAAGAGCTGCCAGTCCTTCTTCGGTGCGCCGAGCAGTTCGCAGATGATGGGGATCGGGTACGGCTCGCAGATGTCGACGGCGAAATCGGCCCGGCCTGCGGCAGCGACCTCGTCGACCAGGTCACCGACGACCTGGCGCATGAACGGTCGGAGCCGGTCGGCGGAACGAGGCGTGAACGCCGGAGCGACGAGGCGGCGCAGGCGTGTGTGGGTGTCGCCCTCTGCGCTGAGGATGCTGATGTCCTGACGGGCCAGGAAGTGCTCGTCGGTGATGCCCATCATTTCGGGGATGCGGCTGGTGGCACTGTGCCAGCGCTTGTCGCGCAAGATGCTCGTGACGTCGTCGTAGTGCCAGACCGCGTAGCCGAACCCATTGCGGACGAGCCACGCGTCGGGCGGCAGAGCGGTCTCGGTCGTGATGCGATCGGTCAGCAGCAGTGGGAGGTCGAGGTCGGACGCGGGCGTGGCCATGTGCCACGGTACGCGTTGCGGCGGCGGTCAGGCGAGTGCGGCGGAGGGCTCGACGAACGAGGTGCCGAGGAACTCGGCGACAGGGCCGTTGGTGACGGCGCCGCCGAGCGTGTTCAGCCCGTGCGAGAGCGCCGCGTCGCGGCGGCAGGCCTCGGCCACACCGTGCTTGGCGACCTCGAGTTGGTACGGCAGTGTCGCGTTGGTGAGCGCGTAGGTGCTGGTGTGCGGCACCGCACCGGGCATGTTGCCGACGGCGTAGTGCAGCACGCCGTGCAACTCGTAGACGGGGTCGTTGTGGGTGGTCTCGTGGATGGTCTCGATACAGCCACCCTGGTCCACCGCGACGTCGACGATGACGGCGCCCTTCTTCATGGTGCGGACCATGTCGTCGGTGACGACGATCGGGGCACGGCCGCCGGCGACGAGGACCGCGCCGATGACGAGGTCGGCGTCGGCGATGTTGCGTTCGAGCGCACCGCGGTTCGAGGCGAGGGTGACGATGCGACCCTTGTTGATCTGGTCCACCCAGCGCAGGCGGTCGAGGTTCTTGTCGAACAGCACGACTTCGGCCTCCATGCCAGCGGCGATCCACGCCGAGTTCCAGCCGACGTTGCCGGCACCGAGCACCACGACCTTCGCAGGCTGCACGCCGGGCGCGCCGCCCATCAGTACACCGCGGCCGCCGTTGTGGCGCTCCAGGTAGTGGGCGCCCATCTGCGGCGCGAGTCGCCCGGCCACCTCGCTCATCGGCGCGAGCAGGGGGAGCGCGCCACCCGGCAATTGCACGGTCTCGTACGCGAGCGACGTGGTCTTGGCATCGAGCAACGCCGAGGCGACGCCGGGATACGCCGCAAGGTGGAGGTAGGTGAACAGCGTGAGGTCGGGTCGAAGGAACCCGAACTCTTCCTCCTTCGGCTCCTTGACCTTGACGACCATCTGCTGCGCCCAGGCGTCGGCGGCCGTGGGCACGATGGTCGCACCGGCGGCGCGATAGTCGTCGTCGGAGAAGCTCGCCCCCTCGCCGGCCCCGGTCTCGACGTGCACCTGCACGCCGGCCCGTTCGAACTCGCGCACCCCGTCGGGAGTCATCGCCACGCGGTGCTCTGCGGTCTTGATTTCCTTGGGAACGCCGACGTTGTTGATCATGCACCGATCTTCCTCCAGTGAATACCGTTGATCAACGGCAGATTCTCCGTCAGAATGTGCGAATGCTCGTGAAATCGCCGGAGATTGACCGTATGGACCGACGAATCATCGAGATTCTCACCAGTGAGGGTCGGGTCAGCTGGAAGGACCTCGCCGATCGGGTGCATCTCGCGCCCAGCTCGGTGGCCGACCGAGTTCGCCGCATGGAGACCAGCGGCGTCATCCGCGGCTACACCGCGCTGATCGACCGCAAGGTGCTCGGTCGAGACGTCCGCGCCGTCGTCGACGTGGCGCTACCACCGGGTCTGACCCCGGACGAGTTCGAACAGGTGCTGTCGCAACGCGACGAGGTCGCGCTCGCGATGTACGTCACCGGTCCGGCCGATTACACGATCATCGTCGACTGCGAGGGCGCCGAGGGTCTCGACGACTTCATCCGCTGGCTGAAGACCGATGGCGGGGTGGCCCGCACCGAGAGCAAGTTCGTGCTCCGACCTGTCCTGGGCTGAGGCTGTCGCCCCGATCGCGGCAGGGCTACCATCGCTCGCCATGAAGAGCTTCAAGAATTTCATCAACGGCGAACACCGCGACGCGGCCGACGGACGCACCACGGCGGTCGTGAACCCGTCGACCGGTCAGCAGTACGCCACGGCGCCTCTGTCGGGCGAAGCCGATGTCGACGCGGCGATGCAAGCCGCCGCGACTGCGTACGAGGAATGGCGGGACACCACGCCCAGCGAGCGGTCGCTCGCACTTTTCCGTATCGCCGACGCCGTCGAGGCGCGAGCCGAGGAGCTGATCGCGCTCGAGGTCGAGAACTGCGGCAAGCCCGCGCATCTCGTCCGCAGCGAGGAGATCCCGCCGATGGTGGACCAGATCCGGTTCTTCGCCACCGCCGCCCGTCACCTCGAGGGCAAGGCCGCTGGCGAGTACATGCGCAACATGACGTCGATCATCCGCCGCGAGAGCATCGGGGTCTGCGCCCAGGTTGCCCCCTGGAACTACCCGATGATGATGGGCGTGTGGAAGTTCGCGCCGGCCATCGCCGCGGGCAACACCGTCGTGCTCAAGCCCAGCGACACCACGCCGGCGTCGTCGGGTCTGCTCGCCGAGATTGCAGCCGAGTTCCTCCCGGCCGGCGTGCTGAACGTCATCTGCGGCGACCGCGACACCGGTCGCGCGATGGTGCTGCACGACACGCCATCGATGGTCAGCGTCACCGGCTCGGTACGCGCCGGCATGCAAGTGGCCGAGGCCGCATCGCACAGCCTGAAGCGCGTGCACCTCGAACTCGGTGGCAAGGCCCCTGTCGTCGTGTTCGACGACGCCGACATCGCCGCAGCCGCCGAGGGCATCGCCATCGCCGGCTACTTCAACGCCGGCCAGGACTGCACCGCCGCGACCCGAGTGCTGTGCTCGCCACGCGTCTACGCCGACTTCGTCGCCGCGCTCACCGAGCAGGCCAACACGCTGCGCACCGGCCAGCCCGACGACGAGGACGTGCTGTTCGGGCCGGTCAACAATCCGAACCAGCTCGCCCACGTCAGCGGCATGGTCGAGCGAGCGCCCGCGCACGCCACCGTCAACGCGGGCGGCCACCAGGTGTCGGGCGACGGCTTCTTCTTCGAGCCCACCGTCATCAGCGGCCTGCGTCAGGACGATGAGCTGAGCCAGAAGGAAGTGTTCGGCCCGGTCATCACCGTCCAGCAGTTCAGCGACGAGGACGAAGCCGTGCGCTGGGCCAATGACGTCGACTACGGCCTCGCCAGCTCGGTGTGGACCAAGGACTTCGGCCGCGCCATGCGCATGGCCAAGCGGCTCGACTTCGGCTGCGTGTGGATCAACACCCACATTCCGCTCGTCGCCGAGATGCCCCACGGTGGCTACAAGAAGAGTGGCTACGGCAAGGACCTGTCCATGTACGCGCTCGACGACTACACGCGCATCAAGCACGTCATGGCGAACCTCGACTCCTGAGGTCCACTTCGTCGCAGCCTCGTCGTCGGTGACGGACGTGCTCCGCTTCGCTCCGCAAACGATCCGCCACTCGACGACTCCGCCGCGCCTCGCTGGTCTCGCGTCAAGGGAGGTTCTGCGGAGCGATGATCATGCCGTCGCCCAGACCGAGAACCGATCGCCATGCGAAAACGTCGTCGCAGGATGTTTCGCCAGGCAAGAGCGGTCGACGAAACACGCCAGCGTTCAACGCTGCCGTGTTCGATGCTTCGTCGAGCGTGTACTCCCAGTCCTGCATGGTGACGATCGCACACCGAACTCCAGAGGAGCCGTACTCCCAGGCAAGACCGTTTGGGTCGAGAGAGGGCCACGGCCAATCCACCGCCGTGAGGTCCGGTAGGGGCCGGGCACTCTCGACCACCCAACGGTCGACGGAGGTCTTCTGCCAATCGTCACCCTCATCACGTTGTGGGACCATGCGAATGAGTTCTGCGAGGGCTCCGCGACGTGCGTTGGAGAGCTGCCCATCTTCCTCGCCGACTTGGTCAACGACGACCTGGCCAACGCCTTGCTCCGAGCGCCTGGTGAAGATCGTCCATGCCCCGTCGACGACGTCGTTCGGGGAAGGTTCGGCCGGCAGGACCACGCCGTAGCCGAGCCCCGCCCGGTCGGCCACGACGAGCAGAGCGTCGATCTGTGTTGCGCTCAGAGTCGTGCTGTACAACGTGAGGCTTGTTGGCGTCGTGGTCTCAACGCGGGTGAGCGTGCCGTCCGGATAGAGAACGATCTTGTGGAGGTCGCGAGGCAGCCAGATCGCCGGGTGATTCCAGTCGAACACCCCAATCGTCAGGAGAGGCTGATCGCCGTCGGGAACCGGCCTGAGTGACGTTTCCGCGGGCTGCGGCGTCGAGTCAGTCTCATTGGCCGATGTCTGGCCCGAATCGGTCCCACAACCGGTGATGAGGGCAACGAGCCCCACCAGCAACAGCCCCCACTGACCGACCGACACCCGAGCAGATTGCACGCTCAGGGGTGGCCCGTCAACCCGCACCTCTCGGCAGCGCCGCGTGCCCAGGAGCTCGCGAGAACTGGTCAGGCGAAAACGACACCCAGTGTCGTTTTCGCATGTCCAGTTCCAACAGATCGGCGTTGAATCGCGCCATAGGAGTGTCCGATGGCCGAGAGCGCCCACTGGGCTACCTGGGTTGAAAGGGAGCGCACTCTGCCGCTCTGGACGCTGAGTGCAAGTGGCGCTCACGAGTGACTCACTTGTGGAGCGTCGAGCCTGCGAACTGGTTGTTCTGGTTCCCGGAGACCGGGAGGAATCCCGCCCAGATGCCGATGTGGGAAGGATCACGCCCAGAATCCGAGCGGGCCCGCAGCGCACGACTAGTGGGCGCCCCAGGTGAAGGTCTGCTTCACGAGGTCGAGGTAGATGAATGTCTCGGTGTTGCGCACGCCCGGCACGCTGCGCATGCGGTTGGTCAGGTCGAGCGTTCGCCACGCGAATGCCCGTCTCTGCGGACATTTCGCTGATGCGTCGCAAGGCCTCGCCCAGACGACGACGCGGGACGACCCCATCCTGAACGATGAAATCCGGGGAAAGTCGGCCAACCGCACTGAAGGCACTTTTGCGGCCCCTCCAAATCGCCATTTTCTCATCGGTATCCCGCGCAGGTCGGGCCTCGATCGGGTTGCTCTCGGCGATGATTGCATCGAGGCGCTTGCGGTCTTCCGCCACCACTTCGCGCGGACCTTCCAGCTCCACAATCAGCACCGCCTCAGCGCCTGCGGGATACTCGGCATGGACTGCGGCGACTGCGGCTTCGAGCGCGAGGGCGTCCATGATTTCGATCGCGCCGGGCAGCAAGCCGCTGGCGATGATGGCCGTCACCGCATCGCCGGCTTCTTCCAGAGACTTGTATCCAGCGAGCACAGTGTGAAAGCACTCAGGCTTCGGCAGCAATTGCAGGGTGACTTCGAGCGCGATGCCAAACAAACCCTCATTGCCAGTGAATAAGCCACACCAGTCGGGGCCGACTGTCTCACGGCTGGCACCGCCCCACTCGACGACTTCGCCGGTAGCGAGCACCGCTTTGATGCCGAGCACGTGGTTCGCGGTCATGCCGTATTTCAGGCAGTGTGCGCCACCGGAATTGAAGGCGACGTTGCCGCCGATGGTGCAAATCGTCTGACTGGAAGGATCCGGCGCGTAGTAAAGTCCGTGCGGAGCAGCAGCGGTGCTCACTGCGGTATTGATGACACCC
>JANOET010000089.1:0-2437 GCA_031413415.1 Acidimicrobiaceae bacterium | reverse complement strand
CGGTGCACGCCCTCGATCACCGAGCGGCCGCCGCCGTCGGGCATGTGCACGTCGAGCAGCACCACCTGCGGACGCGTGGCCAAGATGCCCGCGATCGCATCGCGCACCGTGCCCGCCTCACCGACCACTACGACCGACGCGCCCAACTCGGCGCGAACACCGGAACGAAACAGCGCATGGTCGTCGACCAGGAAGACGGTCACCGGCGAGGACGTCACGGTGTCACCCTGCCATCCCGGTCGACCGACGCCGCGCGCGGCACCCGCAGCTGCACCTCGGTACCGGTGCCGACCGAGCTGTCGATGCGCACCGAGCCCCCCACCCGCTCGAGCCGACCGACCATCGACTGGGCGATGCCCATGCGGTCGCCCTCGGCCGCCGACGGGTCGAACCCGCGGCCACGATCCCGCACGAACACCTCCACCTGGTCGACGCCGACCTCGGCGTACCACGACACCGTCCGGTCGCCGCTGTGCTTGGCTGCGTTCACGCACGCCTCACGTGATGCCGCGACGAGTGCCTGCACTTCGTCATCGAGCGCGAGATCGCCCACCGCGACCACCTCGATGCGCACGTCATGGCGCACCTCCACCTCGGCCGCCATGGCCTGCAGTGCCGCCACCAACGAGTCGGCCACCGCGGTGTCGGCACCGTACAGCCACTGTCGCAACTCGTGTTCCTGCTGACGGGCGAGCGTCGCGGTGCGACGCGGGTCATCGGCGCTGCGTTGGATGAGTGCCAGGGTCTGCAAGACCGAGTCGTGCAGGTGGGCGGCCATCGCTTCGCGCTCCTCGACGCGGATGCGTTGGCGCCGTTCCTCGCCAGCTGCTTGTGCGAGTCGAGCGATCCAGGGTCCGACCAGCACCACGACGCCGACGATGCTGAGTGCCGCGGCGAACGCGCCGACCCGCACGGTGCCCGAGACGCGGTCGGCAGTGCCGACGACGACGAGTCCGATCACCAACAGCGCCGCGCCGACGCCGATGCGTGCCTTCGCATGACGGCCGGACATCAATGCCGACAGTCGCGATGGCGAGCCGTCCTCGGCACCCGCCATGGCCAGCACGGCGACACCGGCGACCAGGACCACCAGCGGCAGCATCACCGGATCGCCCAACCACAGACCGGTCGAGCGCACGACCAGCAACAGGCCCGCTGTTGCCAGGAGCACCGACACGTTGCGCCGCGAGTCGACCGGCATGGCGACCGACGAAGTCGTCGCGGGCTTCGACAGCATCGCCCCCACCGCGTACAGCACCAGACCCAACCCAGCAGCGAACGACAGCACGACGAGCGCTCCCCGCACCACCGCCACATCCACGCCGTGAGCGCGCGCGAACCCGATGGCGACACCGGCGATCAGCCGGTCGTCGTCGCTCCGTTCGAACGACACTGCATCGACCTTCATCGAGGTGATTGTCGCACTTCTCCTCCGACTTGCCATCGGGGGCGTCTCAGGGACGAATCAGGGTGTGTCCCCGATGTGGCGGACGATGTCCCGGCAGATCATGGAGGTGACAGAGGAGCAATGTGATCATGAGTACCGACATGCACGAACCAGGCACCGAGCAACAGCCGCCCCAACCAGGGCCGCCCTCCGGGAACAGTTGGCGCGACGCGCCGCTGTCACGCATGCCCAAGGGCGGCGCCGACGGTGGTCGCCTGGGCGGCGTCGTGGCCGGGCTGTCGCGGGCCTACGGATTCGACCTGCGCACCACCCGCATCGCGTTCGCCGTGGCGACGATCATCCTTCCGGTGCTCGCCATCGTCTACCTGGCCGCCTGGGCGCTGCTCCCCGACTCGCCCGCCGACGCGCAGCCCATCGACGCCATCGTTCGCGACCGGCGCAGGTTCCCCCTCCTCGCGGTCATCGCGCTCGTCATCGTCGTCGGCGGGATCGGCTCGTTCGGCAGCTGGTTCCTGTTCCGAGGCGCACCGTGGGGCCTGGTGCTCATCGGGCTCGGCGTCCTGCTGTGGATGAGCACCCGCGAGCGTGCGCCATGGTCGTCGGCCCCTTCCGGCGACCCAGCCGGCGTCGACTTCCCCCCGCCGACGACGACGATGCCCGTGCACCACGACCGCCCGCGCCGGGTGCGCCGACCGATCGCCAGCATCGGCGCCGGTGTGATGGTGCTGTGGTTCGCGATCGTCGGCATCGGCAACGCGCTCGACTGGTGGCACATGGACAACCTGTGGGTCCTGGTCACCGGTCTGGCCATCGTCCTCGCCGGTTTTTAGGATTGAAGCGGAGACCTCCGCGGACTCAATTTGTTTTACTCCCATAACTAATTATCTTCTTTTTCCTCCTGGTAAAAGAACTCCTGATGGATGTACTCCAGTGAGAGAAGTTATAGAACTTCCAAAAACTTACATTAATTTAACTTGCAGATATTTACCCGATGATGTTTTTTTAAAAATTATTGGAACATTACTTGGC
>JANOET010000088.1:0-7097 GCA_031413415.1 Acidimicrobiaceae bacterium | reverse complement strand
CTTCGCCGACGTTTCGCACGGCCGACAGCCCGAAGATGATCGTCGGCTTCCCCTCCGCGTCGAACACCGGCGCGAAGTCGGACTGGCCGAGATTCACGTCTGGGACGGTGACCGTGATCCCCATCGTCCGACATTCCGAGAGATAGATCGCTGCCTTCTCGAGGGAACCTTTCACGCTGGTCAGCAGACAGGCCAGGTACTCGCTCGGGTAGTTGGCCTTCAGATACGCCGTTTGATAGGCGACGAGGCCGTAGCCGAACGAATGGCTCTTGTTGAACGCGTAGTCGGCGAACTTGGCGATGACGTCGAACAACTGCTCGCCGAGCTGGCGGCCGTAGCCCTTGGTCTCGCAGCCGGCCTCGAAGCTGCTGCGCTCCGTGGCCATGACCTCGCGCGACTTCTTGCCCATCGCCTTGCGCAAGCTGTCGGCGTCGGCGAGCGAGTAGCCGGCGAACTTCTGCGCCACTCGCATGACGCTCTCTTGATAGATCATCAGGCCGTACGTGTCGGCGAGCAGTTCCTCGGCGTCGGGGTGGAAGTACGACACCGGCTGCCGGTTGTTCTTGCGGTCGGCGTAGTCGTAGTGCATGTTCGCACTCATCGGGCCGGGTCGGTACAGGGCGATGAGTGCGCCGACGTCGTCGAACGTGGTGGGCGCCATGCTGCGCAGCAGGGCACGCATGGGTGGCGACTCGAGCTGGAACACGCCCATCGTGTCGCCCCGGCCGAGCAGGGCGAACACGCCGGGGTCGTCGAGCGGGACGTGGTCGATGTCGAACTCGGGGTCCTTCGTCGCCAGCACCATGTTCATGGTGTCGGTGATGACATCGAGGTTGCGCAGGCCGAGGAAGTCCATCTTCAGCAGGCCGAGGTCCTCGACGCCGTGCATCTCGTACTGGGTGACGACGGGGGCGTCGGCAGGGTTCTGGCCGGACTCGGGCTTGCGCTGCACGGGCAGGTAGGTGGTGAGCGGGTCCTTGGTGATCACCACCGCGGCGGCGTGGATGCCGTCGCTGCGCTTCAAGCCCTCGAGCCCCTTGGCGACGTCGACGACGCGCTTCACGTCGGGGTCGGAGTCGTACATGGCGCGTAGTTCGGCGGCGGCCTTGTAGCCGTCGACGTACTTCGGGTTCTGCTCGAAGCAGTACTTCAGCGGCGTGTCGCGGCCCATGACGAGGGGCGGCATGGCCTTGGCGATCTTGTCGCCGACGCCGTACGGGTAGCCCAGCACGCGGGCCGCGTCACGTGCGGCGTTGCGGGCCTTGATGGTGCCGAACGTGATGATCTGGGCGACGTGGTCGCGGCCGTACGTGTCGGCCGCGTAGCGGATCATCTCGTCGCGGTAACGGGAGTCGAAGTCCATGTCGATGTCGGGCATCGAGATGCGGCTGGGGTTGAGGAACCGCTCGAACAGCAGGTCGTACTTGATCGGGTCGAGGTCGGTGATGCGCAGGCAGTACGCCACCGCGCAGCCGGCGGCCGAACCACGGCCGGGGCCGACGCGAATGCCGACGCCCTTGGCGTGGTCGATGAGGTCGCCGACGATGAGGAAGTAGCTGGCGAAGCCCATGTTCTTGATGGTCTGCAGCTCGTAGGCGACGCGTTCGATGACGGGTTGCGGCAGCGGGTCGCCCCAGCGCTCGACCGCGCCCTTCCAGGTGAGGAAGTCGAGGTACGCGGCGTCGTCCTCGTACTCGGCGGGGCGCTTGGGGAAGTTCGGCAGCTGCGGCTTGCCGAACTCGATGTTCACGTCGGCGCGCTCGGCGATCCAGAGCGTGTTGTCGCACGCCTCGGGCAGGTCGCGGAACAGGTAGCGCATCTCGGCCGCGGACTTGAGGTAGTGCTCCTGGCCCTCGAACTTGAAGCGTTTGGGGTCCGACAGATTGGCGCCGGTCTGCACGCACAGCAGGGCGTCGTGGGCCTCGTGGTCGGCGCGGTGCACATAGTGCGAGTCGTTGGTGGCGATGATCGGTGCGCCGATCTTCTTGGCCAGCTCGACGAGCTTCGGGTTGGTGTCGCGCTGGGCCTGCAGACCGTGGTCCTGCAGTTCGACGAACAGGTTGTCCTTGCCGAAGATCTCCTGCAGGCGGCCGGCCTTCTGCAGGGCGCCCTTCTCGTCGCCCTGCAGCATGGCCTGCAGCACATGCCCACCCAGGCAGCCGGTGGTGGCGATGAGCCCGTCGGAGTACTTCTCGAGCAGCTCCCAGTCCATCCGCGGCTTGTAGTAGTAGCCCTCCAGGAACGCCAGGCTGGCGAGCTGGATGAGGTTGCGGTAGCCCTGGTCGGTCTCGGCGAGCAGGGTGAGGTGGTAGTAGAGCTTCTTGCCGCCCTCGGTGTCGCCGCCCGAGTCGTCGACGCGGCCACGACGGGCCGGGCGCTCGAGCCGAGAGTCGTACGCCATGTACGCCTCGGTGCCGATGACCGGCTTCACGCCATGCTTGCGGCACTCCTTGAAGAACTCGAGGACGCCGTACATGTTGCCGTGGTCGGTGATGCCCAGGGCGGGCTGACCGTCCTGCACCGCCTTCGCGACCAGCTCGTCGAGGCGCGCCGCCCCGTCCAACATCGAGAACTCGGTGTGGACGTGGAGGTGGGTGAACGAGTCTCCCAACGCGCCGACCTCCTGGGTGCTCGAGGAATCACACGGCTGTGATTCGGTGAGCCTCGACCATACCCCGCGCGTCGCCCCGCGCGAAACAGCGCATCGATCACAGATAGGTGCCGGGGCGCTCGCCGGTGTCGATGGGCTGGCCGGGGCCGCCGGGCATGCCGGGCGGGAGCTGGCGCATCTGGTCGAGCTGCTGGCGGGCGGCCAGTTGCTGGGCGAACAGGGTGGCCTGGATGCCGTGGAACAGGCCCTCGAGCCAGCCGACCAGCTGGGCCTTGGCCACCCGCAGCTCGGCCTCGGACGGCACCTCGCCATCCTTGAACGGCAAGGCCAGCATGGCCAGCTCGTGCTGCAGGTCGGGCGACAGGGCCTGGCTGACCTCGACGATGGAGCGCTCGTAGATCTCGGCCAGGCGCTCGCGGCTGGCCTCGTCGAGCGTGCTGCCGCGCACCTCCTCCAAGAGCTGTTTGACCATCGAGCCGATGCGCATCACCTTGGCCGGCTCGGTGACGGTCTCGTTGGGGACCTCTTCGGTCACGACCTCGGCGAGGTTCGTCGCCGGGGCTTCGTCGTGTGCGTCGGACATGAGCGCGTCTCCTTCGGGACCCGGGTCAGCGTACGCCCGCGAGCAGCGGGACCAGCATCTCGTCGGCGGTCAGCGCGCCGTGGCGGCAGACCAGCGGGAACGGGCCGCTGTCGGCGGGGTCGTGGAAGCTCACCGGGGCACGAGTGACCATCGCGACATCGCCGTAGCGGGCGGCGACGGGCGGGCTGACGACCGGGCCGAACCAGCCCTGGTCGATCGTTTGCGCCCGCGTGCGCACCCAGGCGATGTCGCCGTGGTGCTGCTCGGCAGCGGCGAGCAGGTCTGCGGTCGCGCCGGGCTTGGCGTGCAGCCAGCGGAAGCGGCCTTCGCCGCTCTGGTGGCGGGTGAGCGACAGCACGTCGGCGTGCGGAGTGACGAGCCGCTCCCCCACCTCGACCTGGCCGTGGTCGGCGGTGACCAACAGCACGGCACCCTTCGGCAGTTGCGCGAGCACCTGCTCGACCACCGCGTCGGCGGCGCGCAGTTCGGCGTCGTAGAACGGGCCGAAGCCACGTTCGTGGGCGATCTTGTCGATGCCGTCGTAGTACGCGTACACGAACCGCTCGCCGCGACGCAGCAGGTCGCCGACGATGACCGGCAGGCTGGACGGTGCCCGCCAGCCACACGGCTTCGAGCCACGCAGGTGGGCCTCGGTGAACGCCGAGCCCTCGAGTTCGGCCTTGCTGACCACGGGTACCTGCTCGCCGAGGAACGGGGCGAACGGCTGGGTGGTGCGCGGTTCGATCTGACGGCGGGAGTCGCCGTGACCGGCCGACCAGCGCAACACGTTCAGCACCTCACCGGCGATGTCCATGCGGTAGCCGACGATGCCGTGCTCGCCGGGGGTGAGCCCGGTGGCGATGGACGTGAGCGCCGTTGCCGTGGTGGACGGGGCGACGGTGGTGATCGGCCCGCCCATCAGGCTGGCGATGGCAGGCGCGAGGTCGCGGCGGGTCTGCAACTGCTCCCAGCCGAGGCCGTCGAGCACGAGCAGGACCACCTGGTCCGCACCCGACACGACGGACGGCATCCACCCGGGCTTCGGCGCGCCGCGAGGTGCCAACAGGGCGGGCACGATGCCGCGCACATTGGCACCGGCGTAGTCGGGCAGGACGAGGCCGGGCTGGACGGGGGACGGAGAGGCGATGTGCGCAGTCCACCACGCGGATCCGGTCCAGGTCCATTCAGTACGCGGCGCGCGGCAGCCCCGCCCACTAGATTGACCATGTGCGAGTTTCGAGCAAGGGCGACTATGCGTGCAGGGCATTGCTGTCGCTCACGCTGCACCAGAGCACACCCGGCCCCACCTCGGTGCGCGACATCGCCGAGCGCACGGCCATCCCCCAGCCCTACCTCGAGCAGATCCTGCTCTCGCTGAAGGGCGCCGGTCTCGTGCGCTCGAAGCGAGGCGTGGGCGGCGGCTACGTGCTCGCTCGCCCGGCCAGCGAGATCCGCATCAGCGAGATCCTCAGCGCCGTCGACGGCCCCATCAGCCTGGGCGACTTCGGCGAGCCGCACCAGGACGGCGCCTGCGACCACGAGGGTCAGTGCGTGCTGTTGGCCCTGTGGAAGTCCGCAGGCGAACAGATGCGCCTGCTGATGGACGCGTTCACGCTGCAGTCCATCGCCGACGCGGCGCAGGGCACGGCCGCCTGGCCCGAAGCCCGCCTCACCGCCACCATCGACGCCCTGTAGGCGTCGGCGGGGTCAGTCTTCGAGGGAGGACTCGACGGCGACCAGGTCGTCCGGGAGGACCGAGTCGAACGCGAGGGGCTCGCGTGTGACGGGGTGGGCCACCTCGAGGCGAGCGGCGTGCAGGAACGGGCGCGGCGACTCAAGGCCCATGCGCACGCCCCCGTAGGTGCCGTCGCCGACGACCGGGTGGCCGATGGCCGCGAGGTGGACGCGAATCTGGTGCGTGCGGCCGCTCTCGAGGCGGCACTCGAGCGACGTGACCTCGACGGGCGTGCGCCACTGCTGCAGCACCTTGTAGCGCGTGCGGGCGGGCTTGCCGTCGACGACGACCGCCATGCGCTGCGGGTCGCGGTGGTCGCGGCCGATGGGGGCGTCGATCACCCCGTGCGGGTTCGACGGGTGACCCCACACCAGGGCGCGATACACGCGGCCGACATCGCGGCTGGACAGCATGTCGACCAACTCGTGATAGGCGCGCTGCGTGCGGGCCACGGCCATCAGACCCGACGTGCCCAGATCGAGGCGATGCACGATGCCCGGCCGGTGCGATTCGCCGACGTCGCGGATCTCGGGGTACCGGGCGAGCAGGCCGTTGACGAGTGTGCCGTCGGGGTTGCCCGCCCCGGGGTGGACCACGAGGCCGGCCGGCTTGTCGATGACGATCAGGTGCTCGTCCTCGTACACCACCGTGAACACCACGGACGGGTCGGGCTGGGGCAACACGGGTTGCGGCAGCAACGAAGGGTCGACGCGCACGGTCTGCCCCTCCTTCAGGCGCATCTTGCCGATGAGGTGCGGCTCGTCGTCGACCCACACTCCCCCGGCGGCCAGCAACACCTGCGCGTCGCTGCGGCTGCACTCGGCGATGAGCGAGACCACCCGATCGAGACGCTCGCCCGCGAGGGCGGCGGGAATCTGCTCCTCGATCATGACGACACCGGAGCTTTCCGGCCGGCGAACAGCGACCACAGGATGAAGAGTGCGCCACCGGTGTTCACGGCGATGTCGGCGATGTTGAAGATGGGGAACCACTGGAAGTCGATGAAGTCGATGACCGAACCGTGCATCCAGCCGTCACCACGGAACACCCGGTCGGCCAAGTTGCCGAGGGCGCCGCCGAGCACCAGACCCGCCGCGACCGCGACGATGCGGCTCGAGTTGGTACGCACCGAGAGCACGATGACGACGACGATGACCAACGCGAACAGGCCGATGATCGGCCCCCAGCCCTGACCGCGGGAGAACGCCATGCCGCTGTTGAACGACAGATTCCACTGCAGCGTCCAGAACACGTGCTGGGGTGGCTCGCCCTCGAGCGCGTTCAAGGCCCAGTGCTTGGTGAGCTGATCGGCGACGACCACGAGGGCGGCAACTGCGAACGTGAGCGGCAGCTGGCTGCGGCGCGTGACCGGCATGACCTCGCCGGTGGCAGCGTCGGTCATCGGCGGCCGATCCCGCCGACCTTCTCCTCCACCAGCACGGTGGCCCACGGAATGGCCTCGAGCCGCTCGCGCGGGATGGGCCGACCGGACTCGACGGAATAGCCGTACGAACCGTCGGCGAAGCGGGCCAACGCCGCGTTGATGTCGGCCACCGTCTGACGGGCCTGGGCGCTGAGCGCGAGGTCGCGCTCGCGCTCGACGACCATCGTGTCGCCCTCGCCGCCTTCGTCGTCGAACTGCACGTCGCCCATCTCCTGCTCCGCGATGAGCTGATGGGCTTCGTCCTCCAGGCGATCGGCCTGCCCGGTGAGGTCGGCCCGCTCGCTGAGCAGCAGCGTCTTCTGCGCCGTGAGGAACTTGGCGTCGAAGTCCTTGGTGTAGGCGATGCCGTCCTTGGTGACGCCCTTCACGACCGGCTTCTCGGGGCCGACCTTCACGGGGGCGGCCTTCTTGGCGGGCGCCTTCTTCAGCACCAGCACGGGCCTGGGAGCAGCCGCCGCCACGACTGCCGGCTTGGCCGCTGCCGTGGCCTTCGCTGCGGGCTTCGCCGCCGGCTTGGCCGCCGGCTTGGCAGGTGCCTTCTTGGCCGGAGTGGGCGCGGTCTTCTTTGCTGGCGCGGTCTTCTTGGCTGGCGCGGCCTTCTTGGCGGGCGCGGCCTTCTTCGCAGGAGCGGGCGCAGCCTTCTTGGCCGGCGCGGCCTTCTTGGCCGGCGCGGCCTTCTTCACGGGTGCCGGTGCGGCCTTCTTGGCCGGCGCAGCCTTCTTTG
>JANOET010000087.1:0-6818 GCA_031413415.1 Acidimicrobiaceae bacterium | reverse complement strand
GCGAGCACCGCGACCCACAGCGACGCAGTCCCTGCGATGGTGAGTGCAAAGAAGATCGCTTTGACGCCGAGGGCCAGGCTGATGTTCTGCCACAGCACGTGCGCTGTGTGCGCGGAGATGCGGATGGTCTCGGCGATCTTGCGCGGGTCGTCGTCCATCAGCGCGATGTCGGCGGTCTCGATCGCAGTGTCGGTACCGGCGGCGCCCATCGCGATCCCGAGGTCCGCTCTGGCGAGCGCGGGTGCGTCGTTGACGCCGTCGCCGACCATCCCCACCGGGCCGGCGCTGGCGACGAGTTCGGTGATGATGCGCAGCTTGTCGTCGGGCAGGAGGTCTCCGCGAGCGTCGCCGATGCCGGCCTGGTGAGCGATCGCGGTGGCAGTCCGCTGGTTGTCGCCGGTGAGCATGATCGTGGTCACCCCGAGCGCCTTGAGGTCGTCGACAGCTTGGCGGCTGTTCGGCCGCAGCGTGTCGGATACCGCAAGCACCGCGATCGGGTGCGCGTTCATGAGCACGATCGCGGTCTTCGCTTCGTTCTCCAGCCGCTCCAGGATCGCTTCGAGTTCTGGCCCGCACATGCCTGTCTCTTCGGCGAGGCGGTGGTTGCCCAACGTGTACACGGTGCCGGCGATACTGGCGCGCACGCCGCGACCGGTGATCGCTTCGAACCCGTCGGCGGTGTCGAGAGCGCCGTCGTAGGCGGTGACGATCGCGTGCGCCACGGGATGCTCGGAGAGCGTTTCGATCGACGCGGTGATGCGCAGGATGTCGTCGTCGGTCAGCTCGCCGAGGTTGACGAGGTCGGTGAGCACCGGGGTGCCGTGGGTCAGGGTGCCGGTCTTGTCGAGCGCGACGGTGCGAATCTTGCGAGCGTTCTCGAGGTGCACACCGCCTTTGATCAGGATGCCGCGCCGGGCCGCGCCGCCGAGCCCGGAGACCACCGTGACTGGAGTCGAGATGACGAGTGCGCACGGGCAGGCGAGCACGAGCAGCACGAGTGCCCGGTAGAACCAGTCGCGCAAGCTGCCATGCCCGGTGACCACCGGGACGACGGCCACCACGATCGCCATCGCGAACACCGCCGGTGTGTAGATCGCGGCGAAGCGGTCGACGAAGCGTTGCGCAGGGGCCTTGTCGGCGTGGGCTTCCTGGATCGAACGGGCGATCCGATCGAGCGTTCCTTCGCCCTTGGCCGCAGTGACGGTGACCTCGAGGGTGCCGCGCTCGTTGATCGTGCCAGCGAACACCGGATCACCGGCCGCCTTCGACACCGGGATCGACTCTCCGGTGATCGGCGCCTGGTTCACCGAACTCGCCCCCGAGGTGACGCGCCCGTCGAGGGCGATGCGCTCGCCCGGCTTGATCAGGATGACCGCGTCCAACGGCACGTCGCCGGTCGGAACCGTGACCCACCCGTCATCACGGCGCACGCTCGCGGTCTCTGGGGCGAGACCGACGAGTGAACGGATGGCGTTGCGGGCCCGTTCCAGGCTCATTGCCTCGATGAGTTCGGCCACACCGAACAGCCAGATGACCACCGCTGCTTCGGGCCACTGCCCGATCGCGATTGCGCCGATGACCGCAACGGACATCAACAGGCTCATCGTCATCCGCAACGAACGCAACGCCTGGAAGCCCTTGCGTAACGTGTCGCGACCGCCGAGTGCGATCGCGGACATTGCCAGCACCGCGACCACCAGCGACTGCTCGTCGGCCCCGGCGACCACGGCGACCTCCGAGCCCACGGCCAGAACACCGGCGGCGACGGTGACGATGATCGACCGGCGAGACAGGCTCCGCGACAGCTCCGCGCCCTCGGGTTCGACGATGACACTGGGCCGCATCCCCAACTCGCGGATCGCCGCCTCGATCGGCTCCGGCGACGCCAGCTCGTGACGGACACGCACCCGACGACCGACCAGATCGAACTCCAACGACCGCACTCCGGGCAGCGGTGTCAGTACGGCCCGCAGATCGTTCTCCTCAGTTGCGCAGTCGAGCTCCTCGACCCTGTAGGTGACCACATCGACACCCCTCGACGGACCGCGATCATGCTCAGCTGACACGACGACCGCCCTCCACACCCGAGTCAGATACCGGCCGGGTTGCGTCCGACAGCGTGACGTGATGGCGCACATGGTCGGCAGAGAGATCCAACAGCATCCGGACATGCGCATCGGCGAGCCGGTAATGGATCCGGCGGCCGTCGCGGCGAGTGCGCACCACATCGGCAGCACGCAACAACCGCATCGCCTGGCTCACCACGTTCTCCGCCACACCGGCAACACGGGCCAGGTCGCACACGCACAGCTCCCCCGCCTCCAACAGCGCGTGCAGGATCGCCAGACGAGTCGGGTCCCCCAGTAACCGGAACAGCTCGGCCGCTTCGACATGCGCCTCGCGACCGGACAGCCGATCCTGTAACGCCGCCAAAGGTTCCGTCGGCTCGTCACAGTGCGACGGGCAGACATCGAGATCCGCAACAGAAGCCTTGCGCGCGACAGCCATGTTGGGCACTATATCTGTGCATCTGAACAGATGACAAGACCCACCATCGGAAGGACACGACGTGGACATCGCCGCACTCGCCCTCTATCTCATCTGGGCATTCCTCGCCTTCGGGTGGCGGACCATCGACCAACGACGACGCACCGGCGACAGCGGACTTCGCCTCCACGCCCAACCCAACACGCCGCAGTGGTACGCCAAGATCGGCTTCGCAATCGCCATCTTCGTCGGCCTCGCCGCACCGATCGCCGCCGTCGGCGGACTCGGCAACATTGCGGTACTCGACCCCACTTGGCTGCACATCGCCGGGATCGTCGTGACCGTCGCCGGTATCGCGCTCACCGTCGCCGCTCAATACTCGATGGGCGCATCGTGGCGCATCGGCGTCGACCCTCGCGAACGCACCGACCTCGTCACCGATGGAGCCTTCCGCCTGGCACGGAACCCGATCTTCACCGCCATGCTCATCACTGCCACCGGACTCGCCATGATGATCCCCAACATCATCAGCCTCATCGGCCTCGTGGCGCTCATCGCCGCCCTCGAGATCCAAGTACGACTCGTCGAAGAACCGTACCTCGTCGACATCCACGGTGATCAGTACCGGGCCTACGCGCAGAGAGTCGGACGATTTGCCCCCGGGATCGGCTACATCGACTGACTGCGCGGCGCGGCCAAACAAGGGCGTTCGGCGCCAGTCACGATTCGGCGCTCAGGAGCCTGTCGTGGAGAGTGCCTCGAGCCGGGTGCGGTAGTCGTCGGGTTCGATCTCGCCGCGGGCGAGGCGTTCGGCGAGGATCTGCTGCGCGCTCGGCACCTGCGGGGCAGTCGGGCCGGTCACGGCCACATGTTCGTGAGTGCCGATGCGGCGGAGTAGCGCAACGCCGAGCCAGATCAGGCCGCCCCACACGAGCAGCATCATGATGGTCATTGGGATCCAGCCCCAACTGCTTCCGTCGTGCATGCCGTAGTTCCAGTTGCCGTGCATCACGGCCTCCATTCGTCGTTCCTGCATCGCACGGTACGGCGGGCGGCGAACAACTGGGCGACGTTGCGACAATCGACAGATCGGCTCCACGCGTCCTCCACATGATCTCCACATCGACTGGGCATCGTGCGCCGCATACGGTGGCCCGTGCTGTTCGTGGCCGGGTCGAACTTGAAGGAGCGTGCGCTGGTGCGAGTGTGGTCGAGACGCGAGATGTTGATCGCCGGTGGTGGTGCAGTGCTGCTCACCGCGTGCGGATCGGGCACGTCCACGGGGGCGTCGACCACGACCTCAGGCGCAATCGTCGGTGCCACCGATGCTGCCGTCGAGCGGCGCGACGCTGCGCGACGCCGAAGCGGTGCGGGCACGGTCACGGCGACGGTGACTGCATCGCCGGTGACGGTCAACATCGGCGGGCGAGACGTGTCGACGTGGGCATTCGGCGAGCGTCCCGGCACTGGCGGAATCCGCGCCACGGCTGGGGATCTGGTCGACGCCACCTTCGTGAACAGCTTGACGTCGGGGAACACCGTCCATTGGCACGGCATCGCGCTGCGCAACGACATGGATGGGGTGCATGACCTGACGCAGCCGATGGTGGAACCCGGCGCGTCGTTCCGGTATCGGTTCACGGCCCCCGATCCGGGTTCGTACTGGTTCCATCCGCACATGGGTCTCGAACTGGACCGCGGGCTCTACGCGCCACTGATCATCGAGGACGCGGACGAACCCGTCGCGTACGACGTCGACGTCACGCTGATGCTCGACGACTGGCTCGATGGCTACGGACGTACTGCGGATGACGTTCTGCACGAGTTGCAGCAGGCCGGCGGTCACTCCGGGCACGGTGGGCACATGGGCGGTTCGAGCGACACCAACGGTTCCACGGGCATGGGAGGAATGGGCGGTTCCGGTGGCATGGGTTCGATGATGAATGGTGGGCTGGTCGGTGACGTGTCGTACCCGCTGCACCTCATCAACGGGCGCGCCCCGAGTGAACGGGACACCATCACCGCGAAGGCGGGTCAGCGGGTCCGCATTCGACTGATCAACGCCGGGTCGGACACTGCGTACCGCGTCGCGATCGGCGGTCACCGGCTCACCGTCACGCATGCGGACGGGTTCCCCGTCGAGGCGGTGGAGGTCGACAATGTGCTGCTCGGGATGGGCGAGCGGTACGACGTCGTGATCACCGCCGGCGACGGCGCGTTCCCGATCGTCGCAGTGCCCGAGGGCAAACAGGATCCGGCCGGCGAGGCCGTGCTGCAGACCAGCAACGCCAGCATCGCGCCAGCGACAGGTTCTCGGCCGACCGAGCTCAACGGCCGCACCCTCGAGTACGCCGACCTGGCGGCAACCGCAGCGGCGCAGCTGGTGTCACGGGCACCGGACCGGACCATCGAGGTGCACCTGACGGCCAGCATGTCCGGCTACACGCATGGCATCGACGGGCGCAGCTTCCCCGAGACGACACCCATCACCGTCGCCGAGGGTGAGCGAGTGCGGATGCGGGTGGTCAACGACACGATGATGTTCCACCCGATCCATCTCCACGGCCACACCTTTCAGATGGTCGGTGCCGGCAGCGCTCGCAAGGACACCGTCAACGTGCTGTCGATGAGTGCCGTCGAGTTCGAGGTGGAGGCTGACAACCCGGGCCAGTGGATGCTCCACTGCCACAACACCTACCACCTCGAGACCGGCATGGCCACGGTGTTCTCCTACCGCGGCTGACCACCGACGGGGGCACTGTCAGCCACGGAAGTCACCGGTGACGGCCAGGTCGAGGACCGAGCTGGTTCCGTCGGCGTATTGCACGGGAACGTGGAGTGTCATGTCGTGGGCGCCGTCCATGCCGGGGTGCATCGACAGCTCGAAGGTCAGTTCGGTGGACTGGTCGGGCTCGAGGGTGCTGGGGCCGGTGTAGGTGAGGGCGCCGGGGCAGCACCCCTCCTTGATCTCGACGTGAGGTGTGCCGAGGGTGACGGCCTGGGTGCCGGTGTTCTCGAACGTCCAGTTGGGACGCACGGCGACGTTCAGCGCGACGCGTCCGAGGGCCCACATGCTGGGCGAGGCGGTGACGCCGTCGACTTCGGCGACACCACTGCCGTCGCCGGGGGTGGCGATGATCGGCATGCCCATCGAGTTCGTCTCACCGGTGCGCGTCGCCGGCGTGTCGGCTGATGATCCGCTGCTGGTGAGGGCGAACACGGTGATGGCCGCGACGACCGTGAGGGTGCTGACGCCGAGGATCCAGTGGTTGCGGTGGGCGCGCTGGCGTTCGGCGCGGCGGGTGGTGGTGTTGGTCATGACGATGCTCCAGAGCTGAACAGTGATGGGGGTGGTCCGTATTGGTCGATGATCGAGGTGCGCACATCGGCGATCGGCACGCCGGCGGAGAGTTGCTCGCGGGCCGTCGCGGTCTCGTTGCCACAGACCGCGCAGCCCGAGGCGTGGGCGTCCCACGCACCGGTGGAGGTCACGTAGCAGTCGGCGAGATTGCGATGGCCTACGGTGCGGTCACAGCCGCAGTAGCAGGGGATCTGAGCGAACTCGGTGAGGTGATCGGCGGCGTAGTGATAGTCCGCAGCGATGGCCGGCGTGACGGTCGACAACTCGACCGTCACGACGGGTGCGGCAGCCATGGCGTGGTCGGCGTCTGCGCCGCTGGCACCCCGGACCAGCCCGACGATGCCGAGCCCGAGCAGCGCGAGCACTGCGAGCTCGAAGCCGACGATCTTCACCCACGGTCGAGCGTTCATCGCGGTCCCGCCGAGACGTGCTCCTCGTGGGGGTCACGCTCGCTCTGATGGGGTGCTGATGGTGGTTGGCGCATCAGCAGCCACATCACGACGCCCATCACCAGCGGGCAGATCAGCAAGGCGAGGCTCACGCCGGCGAGCGCGGCGCCACCGTTGCCCGCGACGAGGAACCACGCTGCGAGGCCGACAGCTGCGGCGACGCAGACGAGATGATGGCGGTGGTTCATGACTTCGTCCCTCCGTGATGCGCCTCGTGGTCCGGCTGTCCTTGGGTGGGCGTGGTCGCCATCGAGCCGGTCATTGCGGCGTGGGCCTTGTCGCATTGGGCGAGGACCTCGTCGTCGACGGTGCCCTTCATCATCTGGTGCATCATCGAGTGCATGGCCGACATGTCGGCCGAGCCCATCATGGCGGTCATCCCGCCATGGTCGCCGGCCATCATCGAGCCCATGTCGGGCATCTGACTCATCGGCATCGGGACCGTCGTCGGGGTGGTCTGGTCGGTGCCGGTGGCAGCGGAGCTACCGCTGAACGAGAGTCCGAGCACCAGTCCTGCGGTC
>JANOET010000086.1:0-9614 GCA_031413415.1 Acidimicrobiaceae bacterium | reverse complement strand
TCGAATGCGGCACCTGTTACATGGTCTGCAACCGAGAGGGCGCGATCAGTTGGCACTACCCCGAGGGCGGTCACGGCGTCGTCTTCCGTCGCACGTGAGCGGCACATGAGCATCGTCGCCTGCCTCAAGTGGGTCAGCCATCCGGGCGAGCCGCACGACGAGCGGTTCGCCGGCATGTCGCCCGCCGACCAGTCGGCGCTCGAGTTCGCGCTGCAGCAGGCCGAGCAGCGCGGCGACGGGGCGGGCGTCACCGCGATCACCGTCGGCCCGGCAGGAGCCGACAAGGTGTTGCGCGACGCGCTCGCGTGTGGGGCCACCCGCGCCGTGCGGGTCGAGGCACCCACCACCACATCGGGCACCGACATCGCCACCGCGATCGCCGACCACATCACCGATGCCGAGTGGGTGTGGTGCGGCGACTACTCGCTCGACCGGGGCGCCGGCAGCGTGCCACCGTTCATCGCCGCGCACCTCGGCGCGGAGCAAGCCCTGGGCGTCATCCACATCGGTCTCGACGGCAGCACCGTGCGCGCGACGCGCCGACTCGACGGTGGTCGTCGCGAACTGCTCGAGGTGCACGCTCCGGCCGTCGTGTCGGTCGAGGGGGCCACGGCTCGTCTGCGCCGCGCAGGGCTGCAGGCGTTGCGTCGCGCGACCGAGGCCACCATCGAGGTCGTTCCTGCGACGACGCCCATCCATCGCGCCGAGTTCATGGTTCGTGCGTACCGACCTCGCGCTCGCGAACTGCCCGCCCCGGCGGGCGATACGCCGCTCGACCGGCTGCGGGTGCTCACCGATGCCGCTGCGACATCGGCGGCCCGGGGCGAGATGGTCACCCTGCAACCGCAGGACGCCGCCGCCCGCATCGTGCTGGCGCTGCGCGAGTGGGGCTACCTGCCCACCAGCTGATCGTCCGGCAGCTGCTCGTGCGGCAGCAGGGTGCTCGACACGTCGGCGACGACATGGCCCTCGGCGCGGCGCGGGAGGAAGCGCCACGCCAGCACGGCGCCGACCGCGACCACACCCGCCGACACCCACGACCCGGCGTGGAAGCCCTGCATGAACGACTCGCTCACCGCGCCCTGCACGAGCTGCTGGGCCTCGGGCCCGAACTGCTCGCCCACGACCTCGGCGACAGCGGCACCGGCGCCGACGGACTGCTTCGCCGTGGCCAGTGCCTCGGCCGGCACGGCCGAGCCCGCCAGGAGCTCGCCGAGACGAGCGGCATAGATCGACGCGAACAGCGAACCGACGATGGCGACGCCGAGCGTGCCGCCCAGCTCGCGGGCGGTGTCGTTCACCGCCGAGCCGACGCCCGCCTGCTCGGGCGGCAACGAGCCCATGATGGCTTCGGTGGCCGGGGCGTTCACCAGGCCGAGGCCGCCGCCCATGAAGAACATCTGCCCGACGATGAGCCAGTACGACGAATCGACCGCCAAGGTGGTGGTCCAGGCGAATCCCACGGCCATCGATGCGAGGCCGGTGGCCACGACCACCTTCGTACCGAGGCGTCCGGCGAGCTTGGCCGCCAGCGGTGCCGCAACCGCGGTGAACAACGCGAACGGCACGGTGCGTACACCGGCTTCGAGCGTGTCGTAGCCGCGCACGAACTGGAAGTACTGCGTGACCATGAAGATGAAGCCGAACAGCGCGAAGAACGCGAACGTCACGCTCAGGCTGCCGGCGGTGAACCGCATGTTGGTGAACACCCTGACATCGAGCATCGGGTGGTCGATGCGCCGCTCCCACCACACGAAGGCGACGAGCAACGCGAAGGCAGCTCCGAAGGCGAGCATCGACGCCACGCTCACCCAGCCGTGGTGCGGACCCTCGATGACGGCCCACACGAGCGCGGTGATACCCACGATGGACAACACGATGCCGAGCGGGTCGAAGCGATGGATCGCGGTGTCGCGTGAGGTCGGCACGAGCCACGCAACGAGTGCCAGAGCGACGACGATGACCGGCACGTTGACGAGGAACACCGAACCCCACCAGAAGTGACGCAGCAGAAGCCCGCCGGTGACGGGCCCGAGGGCCACGGCGAGACCGCTCGTCGCAGCCCACACGGCGATGGCGATCGCACGCTGCTTGGGGACGGTGAACACGTTGACGAGCAGCGCCAGGGTGGCGGGGAAGATGAGCGCCGCGCCGATGCCCATCAGCGCACGCCACACGATCAGCTGCGTCGCGGTCCCGGCGAAGGCTGCGCCGAGCGACGTGAGCGCGAAGAGGACGAGGCCGATCTGCAGTACCCCTTTGCGGCCGTAGCGGTCGCCGATGCTGCCCGCTGCCATCAGCAGTCCGGCGAACACCAGCACGTACGCGTCGACGATCCACTGCAGCTGGCTGGTGGTGGCCCCGAGCTCGCGGACGAAAGTGGGAAGGGCGACGTTCACGATGGTGCCGTCGACGACGATGATGAACACGCTCGTGCACAGCACGGCGAGGATCATCCACGGCGAGCGGCCGGCCTGGTGATCGGGGGGTGGCGAGGGATCGGGGTGCATCGGGGTCCTCCGGTCGGTACGGTTGCTATCACATTGTTATCACGCTGTGATCACGATGTCACCCCCTGGAGGATCATGACGTTCGACACACCGGCCCGACTAGCGTGCGGCTCGTGAGCAACGCGCACCTGACGGCGCTCGACGACGTGGGAACCACGCTGTTGGAGTCGGCGAGCCGGCTCCTCGCCGACGAGGGGCCCACGTCGCTCACCGTCCGGCGCATCGCCGCCGAGTCGGGCATGAGCACGATGAACGTGTATTCGCGGTTCGGCGGCAAGCACGGCGTCGTCGAGCAACTGTTCCTGCGCGGCTTCGACCTGCTCGCCAGCGCGATGAGCAGCGTGCCGGTCACCGACGACCCGCTCGCCGACCTCACGGCGTGCGGGCAGGCGTACCGCCGGTTCGCGCTGGAGCACACGACGCTCTACGAGGTGATGTTCGCGCAGGTGGTCGCCGACTACGAGCCCAGCCCCGCCGCACTCGCGAGCGGGCTGGCCACCCTGCAACATCTGGCCGACCGCCTGCAGCGCTGCATCGACGCCGGGTACATCCGCAACGGTCCGGCGTTCCACTTCGCCGCCATCGTCTGGAGCACCTGCCACGGCGTCGTCAGCCTCGAACTCAAGCAGAAACTGAACGACGCCATCGAGTGGGACAAGGTCTTCGGCGACGCGTGCGCCAACGCCGTGCGAGGCCTCGCGCCGTGAGCTACTTCGCCCGCCGCGGCGCGGTGTTCGTCGGCGCGATCGCCCTCGTGGGCGTGCTGGCCGGACTGGTGAACGAGTTGCTCCCCGACGATCACGGTTCCACCGCCGCCGGCACGTTCGACACCTCGAGCGAAACCACCATCACCGGCAGCGTCGCTCCCGGGACACCGGCGGGGAGCACCGACCCCGACGTTGCGACGAGCGACCCGACGAGCGACCCCACCGCCGACCCCACCGCCGACCCCACCGCCGACACGGCACCGTTCACCCCTCGCACCGACGTGCTCGTCGATCCGGCCTCGTTCGGTCGCCCGTACAGCGCCACGGTGCCGGGCGTCCTCACGTTCCGGGGCAACCCGACGCGCAGCTACTACGGCAGCGGGCCCGCCCCGCGCACGCAACCCCAGGAGCTGTGGGCCTACCCCGGCAGGGGCAACCCGATGTGCGGCGAGAGCAGCGAGTACGGCAACCGGAAGGTGTGGTGCGGCACCGGGTGGACCGGACAACCCGCCGTCTTCGAACGCGAGGGCCGAGTGTGGATGATCTTCGGCGCGTACGACTACAAGGTGCACTTCGTCGATGCGACGACAGGTCAGGACATCATCCCGCCGTTCGCCACCGGCGACCTGGCCAAGGGCAACGTCACCGTCGACCCCGACGGGTATCCCCTCGTGTACGTCGGTTCGCGCGACAACTACCTGCGCGTCATCGCATTCGACGGCACCGAACCCCGGGAACTGTGGAAGATCGACGGCCGCACCGACGACCGCCTGCACAACGACGACTGGGACGCCGCGCCGCTGGTGGTCGCCGACCACCTCATCACGGGCGGCGAGAACAGTTGGTTCCACGGCATCGAACTGAACCGCGGCTATGCGGCCGACGGCACCGTCACGGTCGATCCCGCGCTGGCCTTCCGGGTGCCCGGGTGGGACGAGCAACTGCTCGCCGACCTCGGCGCCAAGGATCCCCGTCGCGTCAGCCTGGAGGCATCGGTGTCGATCAGCGGCGACACGGCCTGGCTGAACTCGTCGGGCGGCCTGCTGCAAGGGTGGGACATCTCGTCGTTGCGCACCGGGCAGGGCCAGCCGACACGCACGTTTCGCTTCTGGACCGGCGACGACAGCGACGCCAGCGTCGTTCCCGACGATCAGGGCTTCCTGTTCGTCGGCGCCGAGGTCGACCGCAACACCTCGCGGGCGCAAGAGGTCGGGCAACTGTTGAAGATCGACCCGCGCCGACCCGACGACCCGGTGGTGTGGAGCATCGACGTGAACAACGGTGTCGACAGCGGCACGTGGGCAACTCCCATCGTCACCGGCGACGTCGTCATCTGGAACACCAAGCCGGGCAAGGTCTACGGCATCGACCGGGCGACCGGTGAGATCCTCTGGAAGGTCGCCATCACGGCACCCGTGCTCAGCTCGCCGGTCCTCGTCGACGGCGTGCTCATCCAAGGCGACGGCGGCGGCAACCTCCGCGCCTTCGACGTCAGCAACCCTCGAGTGCAGCCGACCGAACTGTGGTCCATCGCTCTCGACGCGAACATCGAGAGCACACCCGTGGTGTGGAAGGGCCGCATCTACGTCGGCACACGCGGCGGTCACGTCCACTGCCTCGGGCTGCCGACATGACCCGACAACTGGGACGCACCACCTGGACCGAGCACTGGCGCCGCGAACGCCCGGCCATCCTCGCTGTACCGGTGGGTTCGTGCGAGCAACACGGCCCCCACCTGCCCCTCGACACCGACATCCGCATCGCGAGCGCACTCGCCGAAGGGCTCGCCGACAAGTACGACGACGGCGACGTGCTGGTGACGCCGCCACTCACCATCAGCGCCAGCGGCGAACACGCCGGGTTCCCGGGCACGCTCAGCATCGGCACCGACGTGTTCGAACAGGTCGTCGTCGAATTGGTCCGCAGCGCCGATTGGAGCGGTGGTGTGGTGTTGGTGAACGGCCACGGCGGGAACCGCTTGCCGGTCGAGCGCGCCGTGAAACTGCTGCACTCGGAGGGCCGCAAGGTGCTCTCGTGGTGGCCCCGCGTCGCGGGCGGCGATGCCCACGCAGGCAACACCGAGACCTCGATGATGCTCGCCATCGCGCCCGATCTCGTGCGCATGCAGCGCGCCGAGGTGGGCGTCACCGCACCGCTGCGCGACCTCATCGAAGAGATCCGCGACGGTGGCGTGCAGAGCGTCAGCCGCAACGGAGTGCTCGGCGATCCGCTGCGTGCGTCGGCATCGGCTGGCCGCACGATGCTCACCCGTCTGGCCATCGACCTGGTCGCGGCGGTCGACGAATGGCGGGGCTGACCCGGTACCGGCGCGACTCGTCGTGGCAGCAGCCGGGCGACGGACGCGTCATCATCGCCGGGTCGCCGTTGCGCCTCTTCCGCGTCTCCACCGGTGGCGCGCTGGTGCTCGACGCGGCCAGCATCGGCGAACAACCCGACACCGCCATCGTCACCGCCCTGCTGGATCGCTTCGTCGACGCGGGCGCGCTGCACCCTCGACCCGTCACGTCGCCGTTCACGGCCGACGACGTCACGGTCGTCATGCCGGTGCTGGGCGTCGTACCCGCTCCCCCCGTCGGGCTGCGCACGATCGTCGTCGACGACGGCAGCAAGCCGCCGATCCACATGGTCGAGGACCTGAACGGTGTCCGCCTGCTGCGGCTGCACGCCAACCGTGGGCCTGCGGCCGCCCGCAATGCCGGCCTGGCTGCGGTGCACACTGCGCTGGTCGCGTTCGTCGACGCCGACGTCGAGCTCGGCGAAGGCTGGCTCGAGCCGCTCCTGGTCCACTTCACCGACCCGCGGGTCGCGTTGGTGGCACCGCGCGTGGCGGGAGCCCCCGGCACCGGCGCGCTCGCCGGCTACGAGCATCGTCACAGTCCGCTCGACCTGGGCGCCGAACCGGCACGGATCGCCGCCGGCACTCGGGTCAGCTACGTGCCCGCCGCGGTGATCGTCTGTCGGGTCGACGCCGTCCGGGCCCTCGGCGGGTTCGACGACGAGATGCGCGTGGGCGAGGACGTCGACCTGGTGTGGCGTCTCGCCGATGCCGGGCACCGTTGCCGCTACGAGCCGGCCTCGACGGTGCATCACCGGCCGCGTCCCACCCTCGGCGCGGCGCTGCGTCAACGGGTCGGTTACGGCCGTTCGGCCGCGCCGCTGGCGTCGAAGCATCGTGGGGCGCTGTCACCCGTGCGGATGAGCGGCTGGAGTCTCGCGGTCTGGGCACTGGTCGCCGCGCGCCGTCCGGTCCTGGCGACCGTGCTGGCGGCCGGCACCACCCTCGCCCTGCAACGCAAGCTGCACGACGTGCCGCCCGAGGTGTCGGCACGCCTCGCAGTGCGTGGTCACCTTGCCGCCGGCCGCCAGCTGGCCGACGCCACCCGACGGGTGTGGTGGCCGCTGGCCGCAGTCCTCGTTGTGTGCAGCCGACGCACTCGGCTACCGCTCGCTGCGGCCTATGTGGCGCCGGCGGTGCTCGACGCCGTGCGCCGCCGTTCGCCGCAGCCGGTGCTGGACGCTCCCTTGCAGTGGCTCGACAACGCTGCGTACGGCGCGGGCGTGTGGCAGGGCGTCGTGGCCTCGCGGGAGTTGGGGCCGCTGCTGCCGGGGATCAGCGGGTGGCCGCGGCGAGGCGACGGCTGATGTCGTTGCACTCGAGGCACACGGCCTCGGGGATGATCCCGATGCGCATCAACTGACCGAACACCACGCACCCGAGACAGAACGCGAACACCGACTCGAGCGTCGCGGCGACCACCAGGCCGGCGATGAGCACCGTCGCCACGGTGGTGGCACCGAACGCCAGCGCGAGCAGCGCTCCGCCGCTGAACACCAGGCCGACACCCTGGGCGAACCGCTTGGGCGGGCCGGCGACGAAGACGTGCTCGGCACGGATGCGCGGCGTGACGACCTGGGTGACGAACTGACCGAGCGGGCTGAAGCGCGGACCCGACAGCACACGGGCGAGAAAGCCGTAGGCGAGGGGCACGAGCAACCACCACTGCTGGACGACCAGGTAGACGATGCCCTGCAGCACGACACCCGCCGCCACCAGCCGGGCGGAGGTCTCGTTGACGGGGTTGGGGAAGCCGAACCAACGCGAACGCATGGCGGTGATCGTAGACCCATAATTCCGATCAGACAACTCGGGATTCACGTGCAAGCTCCCGTCCCTGGCCACCCGGTACCGTGGCGACGATGACCGTGCGCCTCACCGTCGACCGCGCCGCCTGGCTCGCCCACGTGGCGGGCACGACCGAGTCCTACGGCCCCCGTCTGGTGCCGGTCGTGAAGGGCAACGGCTACGGCTTCGGCCGCGCCCTCCTGCACGAAGCGGTGCGCTCCACGGGCGCACTCGCCGTCTGTGTCGGCACGGTGCACGAAGCCCACGACGCCCCCGCCGCGCTCACGCCGGTGGTGCTCACGCCCACACTCTCGGCGCCGTCCACCACCCGGGCCGTCCTCACGGTCGGCGACATCCGGCATGTACACGCCCTTCGACACTGGGGTGGCCGTGTGATGGTGAAGCTCGAGGGGTCGATGCGGCGCTACGGCGCGGCGCCCGAGTCGCTCACCGAACTCGTCGCAGCGGTCGCCGAAGCGGGACTGCAGCTCGACGCCTTCGCGCTGCACCTGCCGCTGGCAGGAACCGACGACGACCGCCGGGCCGAAGTCGAGGCCTGGCTCGCGCGCCTGCCCACTGGCGCACCGCTGTGGGTCAGTCATCTCGCACCGTCCACGTTCCGCGAGTTGCAGCAGCACCACCCCGACCGTGCCATGCACATCCGCGTCGGTACTCGGCTGTGGCACGGTACGCCGCGAGGACCGTTTCTGCGTCTCACCGCCGACGTGCTCGACGTTCGCCCGATTCGCGCGGGTGAGGTGGCCGGCTACCGGCACACCCCGGTGCCGTGCGATGGCACGCTGGTGGCCGTCGCCGGCGGCACCGCTGCCGGCATCCACCCACTCGACGACGACGACCCGACGCGCCGCAGCCCGTTCCACTTCGCCCGCACGCGTCTCGCACTGCTCGAGCCGCCACACATGCACACGTCGCTCGTCGTGGTGCCTTCCGGCGCTCCCTGCCCGAAGGTCGGCGACCGAGTCGACGTGCAACGTCCGCTGACGACCACGCTCGCCGACGAGATCGAGTGGACGTGAGCGTCAACCCTGCGGCCCGCCCCGGTAACCGGGTGATCGACCTCGACGTGGTGCGCGCGATCGCCCTCATCGGCGTGTGCGTGATGAACTACCACGCCTACCTCATTCTGCGCGGCGGCAACCCCGGCGACGGGTTCGCGGCGCGAGTGTTCGACCCGTGGAACGGGCCGCTGTCCACCCGTTTCGCGGCAACGTTCGTGGTCGTCGCCGGCATGGGTGTGTCGCTGCTGACGAACCGAGCCGTGCTGTCGGGCGACCGAGTCGAGCGCAGCCGCGTGCGGTGGGTGCTCATCCGGCGCGGTGTGCTGCTGTACTCGTTCGGCATGCTCCTCGACTGGGTGTGGTCGGGCACGATCCTGTTCTTCTACGGCGCCTACTTCCTGGTGGCGGCGGCCATCTTCACGTTGCGGAGCCGTTGGCTCGCCGTCATCGGGGTGACCGCCGCGCTGGCCGCGGCGGGCGTGCAGTGGTGGGCACTCGACCGCCGGACCAACGGCCACGACGTCGGCTGGTTGCTCGACGGCCGCGCCGCGGCCACGCTGTCGCCACGCGACCTGTTGTTCGACACCTTGGTCCGCGGCACGCACCCGGTGCTGCCGTGGCTGCTGTTCCTGTGCCTGGGCATGATCCTCGGCCGGCGCCTCCCGTTCGAGGTCGTCTCCCGAGTCAACCTCGTGTTCTCCGGTGTGCTGCTGGTCGCAGCCGGGTACCTGTTCGCGAACTCGCTCCCCGTGCACCCGCTGCTGCGTTCCACGGACCCGTTCGACCGCGGCGTGCTCTTCTCGATCACCACCGTCGGCAGTTCACTCGTCGCCGTCGGCGCCATCGGCTGGATCGCCGAGCGCACGGCGCGGTCGCGCGTCACGCAGGTGTTCGCGGTCACGGGTCGTAGCAGTCTGTCCATCTATGTGCTGCACGTGCTGGTCTTCAACCTGCTCGTCGATTGGCTCGAGTGGGTCGAGCCCGGCGGCCTGACCACGGCGCTGCTGTTCGCCGGTGGTTTCTGGGTGTCGGCGATCGCCCTCGCCAACCTGTGGCACACCCACCGCGAGTTCGGCCCCCTCGAATGGGTCTATCGACGCTTCAGCAACTGACGGGCGTCAGAGGATCTCGGCGAACGAGTCGCACTGGCTCGGGTCGAGCGTGGTGAAACCCTTCAGGAACCAGGACCGACGCTGCTCGGACGAGCCGTGTGTCCACCGTTCGGGATCGAGTC
>JANOET010000085.1:0-3741 GCA_031413415.1 Acidimicrobiaceae bacterium | reverse complement strand
GCCCGGTGGTGTCGACGTACGTGGAGTCGTCGGCCTCGGTGAGCGGGCTGTCGGCGCGGGTGGAGTCGTAGTGGTCGCGAGCACCGATGGCCTGCTCGATCTCGTCGACGTCGCCACCGGCCTCGGCAACCCGGCGCTCGGCCCGGACGCGCGGCGAGGCGGTGAGATACAGCTTGATCTCGGCGTCGGGGAACACCACGGTGCCGATGTCGCGACCCTCGATGACCCCTCCTCCACGCTCGGTTGCCCACGCCTGCTGACGGGCGCGCATCTCGGCACGCACGCCACTGTTGGCGGCGACCTTGCTGACGTTCGAGGTGATCTCGGCGGTCCGGATCGCGGCGGTCGCGTCGACCCCGTCGACCACCACGCCGTGATCACCCACCTCGAGGTCGACCACCTGGGCCAGGCGGGTGACAGCGTCGACGTCGTCGAGGGGGATGTCGCGCCGAAGGGCTGCGAACGTGACCGCTCGGTACATCGCCCCTGTGTCGAGGTACTCCAACCCCAGCCGATGGGCCAGCGCCCGAGCGATGGTGCTCTTTCCGGCTCCCGCCGGGCCGTCGATTGCAATGACGCGCACTACCAGCTCGTTCCGACCGGCATGCCTTCGCTGTAGCCGGCGGCACTCTGCACGCCGACGACCGCGCGATCGTGGAAGTCGGCAATGCTCGCGGCTCCCGCATAGGTGCACGACGAACGGACGCCCGCAACGATGTCGTCGATGATGTCCTCCACGCCGGGACGCTCCGGGTCGAGGTACATGCGCGACGTGCTGATGCCCTCCTCGAAGAGCTCCTTGCGGGCTCGTTCGAACGGCGTCTCGCTGCGGTTGCGGCTCTTCACCGCCCGATTGCTGGCCATGCCGAAGCTCTCCTTGTAGAGCCGTCCGTCGGGACCGCGCAGCGTGTCGGCGGCGGACTCGTACGTGCCGGCCAACCACGAGCCGAACATCACGTTCGACGCGCCCGCGGCCAGGGCCAGCGCGACGTCGCGCGGGTGTCGCACGCCGCCGTCGGCCCAGATGACCTTGCCCATCCGGGCCGCTTCGGCCGCGCAGTCCTGCACGGCGCTGAACTGCGGGCGGCCCACGCCCGTCATCATGCGCGTGGTGCACATCGCACCGGGACCCACACCGACCTTGATGACGTCGGCGCCGGCGTCGATGAGGTCGCGAGTGCCCTCAGCCGTGACCACGTTGCCGGCCACGATCGGCACGTCGGGCGCAGCGGCTCGTACTTCTTCGATGGCACGCAGGGTGCGCTGCTGGTGCCCGTGCGCCGTGTCGATGACGAGCACATCGGCGCCGAACGACAACAGCGCCTTCGCCTTGGTGGCCGGGTCGCCGTTGATGCCGACCGCTGCCGCCACCATGAGTCGACCATCGCCATCGACGGCGGGCGTGTAGATGGTGCTGCGCAGCGCGCCCTTGCGGGTGGCACAGCCGATGAGACGACCATCGCCGTCGACCACGGGCGCCATGCTCAAGCGTGCCTCGCTGAGCAGGTCGTAGATGTCGGTCGGTTCGGCACCGTCCTCGATGACCACCAACTCGCGGCTCATCACGTTCTTCAGTTGCGTGAACCGGTCGTAACCGGCCGCATCGTGCTCGGTGAAGATGCCGACGGGCAGCCCGCCGGCGTCGGTGACCACGACCGCGCCGTGGGCCCGCTTGTGGATGAGGCCGAGCGCGTCGCCCACCGTGTGGCTGTCGCTGAGTGTGATCGGGGTGTCGTACACGAGGTGGCGCGTCTTGACGTAGTCGATGACCGTCTCGGTGACGTCGAGCGGAATGTCCTGCGGCAGCACGGTGATGCCACCGCGGCGGGCGACGGTCTCGGCCATGCGACGGCCGGCCACTGCTGTCATGTTCGCCACGACCACCGGGATGGTGGTGCCGAGTCGGTCCGGGGTGCGCAGGTCGACATCGAACCGCGACGGCACGTTCGACAGGCTCGGGACCATGAAGACATCGCTGTACGTGAGGTCGTACGGGGGTGTACCACCGAGGAACCGCATGGGTGCTTCCTTTGCTGCAACGGGAGGCCCCGCGAAGGGACCGACCAAGGCTACCGTGGTCACGTGGTGGCGCCGGTGGTACTCGTGCACGGATGGGGTGGATCGTTCGAGTCCACGTGGCAGCGCAGCGGGTTCACCGAACTACTCGCCGACGCCGGACGTTCCGTCGTCGGCATCGACCTGCTCGGCCACGGCGAAGCCCCGAAGCCGCACCAACCCGACGACTACGCCGACCTGGGTGCCCGTGTTCTGGAGATGCTCCCCGACGAACCGGTCGACGCGGTCGGCTTCTCTCTCGGCGCGATGACGTTGTTGCGGGTCGCCGCACACCACCCCGATCGGTTCCGCAAGCTCGTGCTCGCCGGAATCGGCAAGAACGTGGTCGACCCCGACGACGACGGCTCCGGCGAGCGAATCGCAGCAGCCATCGAGGGAACGGCACCGGACTCGGACACACACGCGCACGTGTTCGCGCAGTACGCACACCAGCCGGGCAACGACCCGGTGGCGTTGGCAGCGATCATGCGGCGGCCACGCTCGCCCATGTCGCTCGACCTCCTCGCCGGGGTCACCTGCCCGGTGCTCGTGGTCATCGGCGACAAGGACTTCGCCGGTCCGGGTGAGCCGCTGGCCGACGCACTGCCGAGCGCCCGACTGCTGACGTTGCGCAACGTCGATCACTTCGCCACCCCCGAGGCGTTCGGTCTGTGGGACGCCGTGCTCGACTTCTTCGACGCGTCACTGTGACGAATCCCGTCGACCGCGCGCTCGAGGTCCTCCGCGCCGGTGGACTGGTCGCCATTCCCACCGAGACCGTGTACGGCCTGGCTGCCGACGCGTCGAACGAGGCAGCGGTGCGGCGCATCTTCGCCGCCAAAGGTCGTCCGGCCGACCACCCGCTCATCGTGCACCTCGCATCCCCCGGTCAGCTCGCGGACTGGGCGGCGTCGGTGCCGCCCAGTGCGGCAATGCTCGCCGACACATGCTGGCCCGGCCCCCTCACGGTGTTGGTGCCGAAGGCCACTCACGTGCTGCCGGTGGTCACCGGCGGTCGCGACACCGTGGGCGTGCGCGTCCCCGCACATCCGTTGACGCTGCAGTTGCTCGAACGCTTCGGGGGCGGGCTGGCGGCACCGTCGGCCAACCGATTCGGCATGGTCTCGCCCACCACGGCCGACCACGTGCGCGCCGATCTGGGCGACCTCGTCGACTTCGTACTCGACGGCGGTGCGTGCCCGGTGGGTGTGGAGAGCACCATCGTGGATTGCACCGTCTCCCCCGCGCAGATCCTGCGCCCGGGTGGCATCCCGTCCGAGCAGATCCATGAACTGCTCGGTGGCGACCTGGCGCCTGCCAGCGGCCCCAGCCGCGCGTCGGGCATGCTCGCGTCGCACTACGCGCCGAGCGCCCGGGTGCTGCTCACCGAGACACGAGCCGAGGCGAGCGTGCTGCTCGCCGACCTCGAGCACGCCGAGCTGGTCGACCGTTCCGACGACCTGGTCGACTACGCCCAGCAGCTCTACGCCGACCTTCGCCGCGCCGACGGGCGCGGTGTGCCGATCATCGTCGCGGTCCTGCCCCCGGCGGCCGGCCTCGGCCACGCCATCCGCGACCGCCTGATCAAAGCGGCCGGTGCACGAGGAACTTAGAGGTTCAGCGGATAGGTGTGTTCTTGGCGTGGTCGATGAGCTTGGTGATGATCAGGATGCTCACGACGAAGGC
>JANOET010000084.1:0-14152 GCA_031413415.1 Acidimicrobiaceae bacterium | reverse complement strand
CATTCATCACGGCCACGCCGAACAGTGCGATGAAGCCGACACCGGCGGAGATGCTGAAAGGCATTCCACGGAGGAAGAGGCTGAACACTCCTCCCGTAGCGGCGAATGGGACGTTGAGAAAAATGAGAATGGCCGGCCGGGCTGACCCGAAGGCGCTGTACAGCAGCACGAAAATCATCAACAGTGAGAGCGGCACCACGAGGCTGAGGCGTCCGCTCGCTTGCTGCAGGTTCTGGAACTGGCCACCCCATTCGAGCCAGTAGCCAGATGGAACCTTGATATGATCTTCGATGGCGCGCCGAGCCTCGCTGACGAATGAGGCGATGTCCTTGCCCCGGACGTTGGTCTCCACCGTGATCCGCCGCTGGATGCGTTCCCGGCTGATCTGGGCCGGGGCGCCGTCACCGCTGCGCACAACCTGCTGTCGGCCATGGTCGACAACCATTTGCACCAGGGCAACGAACTCGGCCTCGACATCCACAACATCACCTGGCGCCGTGTCCTCGACGTGAACGACCGCAGCCTGCGCAACATCATCGTCGGCCTCGGCGGCAAGATGGACGGCATCACCCGCCAGACCGGGTTCGACATCACCGCCGCCTCCGAGGTGATGGCCATCTTCGCGCTGTCCACCTCGCTCGAGGACATGCGTGCCCGCATGGGTCGCATCGTCGTCGGCTACACCAAGGACGGCGATCCGGTCACCGCCGAGCAGCTGAAGGGCGCCGGCTCGATGGCCGTCATCATGAAAGAAGCGCTGAAGCCGAACCTGCTGCAGACACTCGAACACACGCCAGTCATCGTGCACGCCGGACCGTTCGGCAACATCGCCCACGGCAACAGCTCGATCGTCGGCGACCTCATCGGCATCCGCGGCGGCGACTACCTCATCACCGAGGCCGGTTTCGGCGCCGACATGGGCGCCGAGCGGTTCTTCAACATCAAGTGCCGCACCTCGGGCATGGTGCCCGACGCAGCGGTACTCGTCGCCACGGTGCGCGCCCTGAAGGCGCACAGCGGCAAGTTCAAGATCACTCCTGGCAAGCCGTTGCCCGCCGACCTGCTCGCCGAGAACCCCGACGACGTGCGCGCCGGCGCGGCCAACCTCATCAAGCAGATCGAGAACGTCAAGGTCCACGGCGTCTCGCCTGTCGTCGCCATCAACGCGTTCCCCGGCGACTTCGACAGCGAGCACCAGGCCATCCGCGAGATCGCCGAGAGCGTCGGCGCCCGCGTCGCCGTGTGCACGCACTTCAGCGACGGCGGCAAGGGCGCCACCGACCTGGCCCATGCCGTGGTCGAGGCCTGCGACGAGCCCAGCAACTTCCAGTTCTGCTACGAGGACGAGGACTCGCTGAAGACGAAGATCGAGAAGGTCGCCACCAAGATCTACGGCGCAGCCAACGTCACCTACTCGGCCGCGGCCAACACGCAACTGGCTCGGTACGAGAAGAACGGCTTCGGCAACCTGCCGGTCTGCATCGCCAAGACCCACCTGAGCATCAGCGCGGACTCGTCGCTGAAGGGCGCACCGACGGGCCACACGGTGAACGTGCGCGAGGTGCGGGCCAGTGTCGGTGCCGGCTTCGTGTACCCGATCTGCGGCGACATGACCACCATGCCCGGTCTCGGTTCGGCCCCTGCCGCCAGCATCATCGACTTCGACGAGCACGGCGAAATCATCGGCCTCTCCTGATGGTCGGGACTGGCCTCCGCTTCGCTTCGGCTGCTCCCTCCATGTGCGGCTCGTCCCTCACCGCATCCTGACGACTCTGCAGAGGATCTCATGACTGTTCAACCCACCGGCGAGTTCGAGCGCACTGTTGGCGGTGCCGTCCTGATGGATGGCATCCGCCTTCGCGGCGAGATCATCGCCGGTCTGCACGCCACCATCGAAGCAGCCGGCTCGCCCCCTGTCTGTCTGGCCACCGTGCTCGTCGGCGACGACCGCCCGAGCCAGCTGTACGTCGCCAGCAAGCGCAAGCTCGCCGGTGAAGCGGGCATGACCAGCAAGCACGTCGAGCTGCCGTCCACGGCCACACAGGCCGAGGTGGAGGCCGCCGTCGCCGCACTGGCCGCCGACCCCGAGGTGCACGGCATCCTCTGCCAATTGCCACTTCCAGATGGTCTCGATCCGGAACCAGTCCTCGCGCTCATCCCGCCCGAGAAGGACGTCGACGGTCTCACCGAGCGCTCGATGGGCCGCCTCGTGCGCGGCTTGCCGGGTCATGTCGGCTGCACGCCGCTCGGCGTGATGCGGCTCCTCGATCGGTACGGCGTCGAGACGAAGGGCAAGCGTGCCACCGTCATCGGCCGCAGCACCCTCACCGGGCTGCCGCAGGTGTTGCTGCTCGGCCGCAAGGGCGTGGACTGCACGGTCACCCTCGCGCACTCGCGGACCTCGGCCGACGACATGATCGAGGTCTGCCGCCAGAGCGACATCATCGTCGCCTGCGCCGGTCAGGCCCGCATGATCACGGCCGCGCACGTGAAGCCGGGCGCCGCGGTGGTGGACGTGGGCGTGTCGCGCACCGAGGCCGGCATCGTCGGCGACGTCGACTTCGACGCGGTGCAGGCCATCGCCGGGGCCATCACCCCGATGCCGCGTGGCACCGGCCCGATGACCATCGCCTGTCTGCTCGAGAACACCCTGTCCGCGGCGCGCATGCTCGGCGCCTTCCCCGCCTCCTGAGGCACGCCCCAGAAGGGGTCGCCATGCCCGTGCTGTCGCTCGAACAGGTGGAGGACATCAGCCGTCGCATGTTGTTGTGCTGCGGCGCAACGGCGCTGCAGGCCGACGCCACGGCGCGCAGCATCCGCGAGGCCGAGGCCGAGGGCATCCGTACGGTCGGGCTGAGCTACCTGCCGACCTACTGCGACCACGTCGCATGCGGCAAGGTGACGGGCGACGCGGTTCCGGTGGTGTCGCAGCCCCGTCCGGGCACCGTGGTGGTCGACGCCGGCCTGGGTTTCTGCCATCCGGCGTTCGAGGCAGGGTACGACCCGCTGGTCGAGGCCGCCCGCACCAACGGGGTGGCCATCCTGGTGCTCACCCACTCGTACTCGGCCGGCGTCCTCGGCTGGTTCGTCGACCGACTTGCCCGCGACGGCTTGGTGGCGCTGATGTTCGCGAACTCCTCGGCGCTGATGGCACCGCACGGTGGCACCCGCCCCTTCTTCGGCACCAACCCCATCGCCTGGGCGGCGCCTCGGGCCGACGGGCCGCCGGTGGTGGCCGATCTGTCGTCGTCGGCCGTCGCCTGGGTGACGGTCAACGCGGCGGCGCAGGCGGGCGAGGCCATTCCGTTGGGTTGGGCTCTCGATTCGGCCGGCAGACCCACCACCGACGCACAGGCTGCGCTCGCCGGCTCGATGGCACCGTCGGGTGGCCACAAAGGGTCGGCCCTCGCGCTGCTCGTCGACGTCATGGCAGGCGGTGTCGCAGGCTCCAAGTTCTCGCACGAGGCGGGCAGCTTCGGGGGCACCGAGGGAGGACCACCCGACGTCGGCCAGGTCGTCCTGGCCATCGATCCGTCGGCGACCATGGGTCCGGCATTCCTCGAGCGGCTCGAGCACGAGTTCTCGAGCCTGGCCGCCGAGCCGGGTGTGCGCCTGCCCGGCGACCGCCGCCTCCACGACCGCGCCCGCGCCGAGCAGCTCGGCGTCGAGGTGCCCGACGACCTGATGGCCCTGCTCACCGACTATGCCGAACGGGGTACACCGAGCCAGCGTTCCGCCTAGCGGAACGCATGCCGTATGATGGACCGCCATGACCACCGTACAGTCCGTCGATCGAGCCTTCTCCGTGCTTCGCTCGCTCACGGCCGGACCCGCGGGTGTCACCGACATCGCCGACCGCGTCCGCTTGCCCAAGAGCACGGTGTCGCGGTTGCTCTCCACGCTCGAGGAACTCGGCGCCGTCGAGCAGATCTCGGCCGGCGGCGAGTACCGCATCGGATGGGCGATGCTCGAACTCGCCTCGGCCGCACGCCCGGGCCGTTCGCTGGTGTCGGTGGCTCGCCCTCATCTTGCCGAACTGAACCGTCGCACCGGTGAGGCCGCCGGTATCAGCATCCCCGACGGAACCGAGATGCTCTACCTCGATCAGCTCACTCCCGACAGCGAGTTGCAAGTGCGCGACTGGACGGGGCACCGTATTCCCATGCACGCGGTGCCCAGCGGTCAGGTCGTCCTCGCCGGCGACGACGAACTGGTGCAGCGCGTCGTCGACAACCTGCAGGGCTTCACTCCTCACACCGTCACCACCGCCGCCACGTTGCGCGAGCGCCTGACGTTGGTCCGCAACCAGGGCTACGCGTGGGCGTTCGAAGAGTTCGCCGATGGCCTCAACTCGGTCGCTGCGGCCATCCGCAACGACGCCGGTCGGGCCATCGCCGCGCTGCACGTCTACGGTCCGGCCTCGCGGTTTCCCGGCGACCGCGACCCCGCTGAAATCGGTGCGCTCGTGCGCGCCACCGCCGACAAGATCCGCATCGATTGAGAGAGTGACTTCCGTGGAGCAGTACGACTACATCATCGTGGGTGGCGGTTCCGCCGGCTCCGCGTTGGCCAATCGCCTCAGCGCCGATCCCGCTCATCGAGTACTGGTCCTCGAGGCCGGTCGTCCCGACTACCGGTGGGACGTGTTCATCCACATGCCGGCGGCTCTGATGTTCCCGTCCGGTAGCCGGTTCTACGACTGGAAGTACGAGAGCGAGCCCGAGCCGCACATGGGTGGCCGGCGCGTCGCGCACGCCCGCGGCAAGGTCCTCGGCGGGTCCAGCAGCATCAACGGCATGATCTTCCAACGCGGCAACCCGTTGGACTACGAACGCTGGGCGGCCGAGAAGGGCATGGAGTCGTGGGATTACGCCCATTGCCTGCCGTACTTCAAGAAGATGGAGAACTGCCTCGCCGGCGGCGACGAGTGGCGGGGCAGCTCCGGTCCGTTGAAGCTCGAGCGTGGTCCGAGCGACAACCCGCTCATCCCCGCCTTCCTCGAGGCCTGTCAGCAGGCCGGTTACCCGCTCACCGACGATGTCAACGGTTACCGCCAGGAGGGCTTCGCCCGCTTCGACCGCAACGTGTACCGCGGCCGACGGCTGAGCGCCTCGAAGGCCTACCTGCATCCGGTGATGGGCCGAAAGAATCTCACCGTCACCACTCGTGCGCTCGTGCATCGGGTGCTGTTCGACGGCACCACCGCCACCGGTGTCGAGTACTCGACGCGCGGTACCGTGCGCACCGCACACGCGAAGGAAGTGGTGCTGTGCGGCGGGGCGTTCAACACTCCGCAACTGCTGCAACTGAGTGGCGTCGGCGACCGCGACCACCTCGGTGGCCTCGGCATTCCCGTCGTGCATCACAACCCGGCGGTCGGCGAGCACATGCAGGACCACCTCGAGGTCTACGTGCAGCACATCTGCAATGAGCCCGTGTCGCTGCAGCCGAACCTGAAGCTGTGGAGACGGCCGTGGATCGGCTTGCAGTGGCTGTTCCGCAAAGGCCCGGGCGCGAGCAACCACTTCGAGTCCGGCGGGTTCGCGCGCAGCAACGACGACGTCGCGTACCCGAACCTGATGTTCCACTTCCTGCCCATCTCGGTGCGTTACGACGGCACCGCATCCGAGAGCCCGCACGGCTACCAGGTGCACGTCGGGCCGATGTACAGCAACGCCGAGGGTTCGGTGAAGATCACCTCCACCGACCCGAAGACCAAGCCGACGCTGCGGTTCAACTATCTCAGCACCGACCAGGATCGGCGCGAGTGGGTCGAGGCCATCCAGACCACGCGGAAGATTCTTGCGCAGCCGGCGATGGACCGCTTCAACGGCGGCGAGAGCTCGCCCGGCCCGTTGGTGCAGACCGACGAGCAGATCCTCGACTGGGTACGCAAGGACGGCGAGACCGCGCTGCACCCGTCGTGCACCGCGCGCATGGGTGCGGAAGATGACGGCTGCGTCGTCGACCCACTCACCATGAAGGTGTGGGGGGTCGACGGGCTACGCGTGTGCGATGCCTCGGCCATGCGCTACGTCACCAACGGCAACATCTACGCGCCGGTGATGATGATGGCCGAGAAGGCCGCCGACCTCATCCTCGGCAACACTCCCCTGGGCCCCGAACCGACGCCGTTCTACCGCGCCAAATAGTTCCGTGTACGAGCACGTTCGCACCGAGTTCGCGACGCTGCTCCGTTCGCTCGCCGCGGTGTACGACGGCACCGGGTACACGTTCCCCACCTGACCTCGTCGTCACACCGCCTCGGGTGACCGTCGGCGCGCCCGGGCGCGCTACGGTGCGCGCATGTCACTCGAACTGGTCCCGCTGTTCACCTGTACCGTCACGCTGGCGCCCACCATCACGGTGTCGTCGTCGCTCGTCATCGGCGAGGTCACCGGAGCCGTCATCGACGGCGAGCGCGTGAAGGGCACCATGAAGGGCAACGCCGCGGCCGACTGGCTGCAGATCTCGCCCGAGGGCTACGGCACGCTCGACGTGAAGATCACTTATGAGACCCACGACGGCGCCCTCATCCACGCCACGTACACCGGGCGCCTGCAGTTCGACACGATGACCGTGTACGCGGCACCGCTGTTCCACACTGGCGACGAGCGCTACGCATGGATCAACCGCATCCAGGGCGCCGCCAAGGGCACGTTCCAGCCCGACGGCACCCTCGTGTACGAGATGTTCGAGCTCCGCTGACCCGACCGCCTTCGCGAGTGGACGGGCGACGAGTTCAGCTCGGCCACACTGTCGCGGTGGGGACTTCGACGGGACTCGGTGACGACAGCGCGAGGGCATGCGTGTCCAGGCTGCGCACCTCGTGCTCCGAACGCCTGATCACGTTTCCGATCGCGCTGCTCATTCTCCTGGGCATGATGGGGGTCATCTTTGCGATTGTCAGCATCACCGAGATCGTGAAGGAAGACCCGGCGGCGTCGCGCAGCCGCAGCCGCCCCAAGCCCCGGCCACAGCACCGGGCAAGTGGACGAACCACGCCACGCCGACAGCCCGACGATGACGACGAAGCGACGACCGCTGACCGACTCGAGCGAGCAGCAGAGGTCACCGGCCGCTACCACCGTCCGCTCGCGTGGATGGATCCTCGCACGATCCCCGGGAAGTTGACCATGGCGGCGTGGCTGAACCGCTGGTGGGCATCGGGCAGCTACATGCGACGCCGAATGATCGTGTCGGCCGCCTGGGCCACACTCATCATTGCCGTCTTCTGGATCGGTCTGGCCCTGATGGGCGTCTGACGTGCGATCGGCGTTCAGAGTGCGAGCGACGGCCGTTCCCGAGCCAGGGAATTCCTCGTTCCCAAGGTTGACAATCGAACACACGTTCGATACACTGTCCCGTATGAGCACGGTCCTCGTCGACTTCACCACCGCCGCCACTGCGGCCGTGACGGCCGGCCGAGCCCTGCTCCCCGACGCGTCCGACCATCGTCGCCTCCGTGCCTCGCTGCTCGCGGTGCACACCCTCGCCGAACAGGTCCGAGCGATCGAGGCCGAGCTCCTCGCCGCCGCCGAAGAACGCGAAGCATGGGTCGGCACCGGCTCGCGGAACATGGCCGACTGGCTGTCACGCTCCACCAAGTCCTCCTACGGCGACGCCAAGCGCAAGACCAAGCTCGGCTCGGCGATGAAGAAGAACCGCAAGCTCAAGGAAGCCGTTGAGAACGGCGAGGTCTCCCCCGACACCGCCGACCAGCTCGCGGGCGCCATCAACGAACCGCCCGCCGGTGCCGACGAGCGCCACCTCGACGAGCTGGTCGACGCGTGCAAAGGGGCGTCACCGAACGACGCTCGCGACGCGGCGAACCTGTTCAACACCACCTTCGCCACCGAGACCGACGAGGAAGCCGCCGAGCGCCGCCACACCGCGCGCAGCGTGTCGTTCGGTCCCGAGCAGGACGGCATGATCCCTCTGCGCGGACTGCTCCCCGCAGCGAGCGCAGACCAGGTCAAGAAGAGCCTGCTCCACGCCGCCAACCCCTACGACGGCGACACCCGCACCCTCGAACAACGCCTCGCCGACGGCCTCACCAACCTCGCCACCGCCCACGCCAAGGGAGAGGTCTCCGGTGGCCGCCAATCACCGCAGATGGTCATCACCATGACCGACGAGGCACGCCTCGGATACTCCGATGAACCCGCCGTCACCGACCTCGGCACCAAGATCCCCGCCTATGAAGCCCGACGGCTGGCTGAGTTGGCCGAGATCCGTCGCGTGGTCATGAACGGCTCCGAGGTCATCGACCTCGGCCGCTCCGAGCGCTACGCATCCACCAAGCAGTACCTCGCCGTCGTCGCCCGCGACGGCGGCTGCGTCTGGCCCGGATGCGTCGCACCCGCCGGCTGGTGCGACGCCGACCACATCGTCGAATGGGAAGTCGGCGGACTCACCGACCTCCACCTGCTCGCATTGCTCTGCCCCCACCACCACCGTGAGCGGCACCGTCCCGGCGTGTGGATCGAGGGCGACGCCGCAACCTGGCGCATCCACCTCGCCGACGGCACCGTGCTCGAGCGCTCCCCCATCCGCCGCCCCGACCAGCCACCACTGTTCGGCGACCAACGCGCCCGACCGCCAGACCGACACGGTCGGGCGGCGGCCTGACGCCCCGCCCGCGACACAGCGGTCGCGGGCGCCACAACTCCACGAACGATCACGCCCGGTGCGACCTCGCACCCCAGGGCGTTCGAGCGCGTCCGGTCCGGGTTGACACGGGGTTCACATCGGTGGAACCTGTGCGACATGAGGACGACGTGTCGGGTGTGTGGATGCGAGACCAGCGACTACGACGACGTCACCGTCGTCGGTGGCTCGGCCGTGCACACCGGGTGCGTCGAGGCGCACAAGGAGCCCAAGCGACGCCGCATCGGCTCCTGGGCGGCCATGGGGTCTCGTGGCCAGATGGCCATGGGCGCCGTCCAGCAGGACTCCCGCCCCGACTGACCCGCTTCGACTGCGGCACGACGGCAGGCAGGGTCAGGTGCGGTAGGCGGGGTCGTCGGTGTCGAGGATGGCCAACAGCTCTCGGAAGTGGAGATCCGCGCCCTCCGGGTAGTCCAGCCACTGGCGACACGTGAGCGCGGCGATGTCGTCGGGGATGGTCATCAGCGGCCGGCCGGTGCTCATCGCGTACACGTGCAACTGCGCCACGCGCTCCAGGTAGTACAGCTCGTCGAATGCCTCGGCCACGGTGTTGCCCACGACCATCACGCCGTGGTTGCCGAGGAACACCGTGCTCACGCCATCGGCCAACAGGGCGGCCAGTCGTGGTCCCTCGGAGTCGCCGAGGAACATCCCGCGGAAGCTGCGGTCGTAGGCGACGCGGCCGAAGAAGCGGCACGAGCTCTGGTCGAGCATCTGCAACTCGAAGTCCTGCAGGCACGCCAGCGACGTGGCATAGGGCATGTGCGTGTGCAGGACGACCCTGGCGTGCGGCACCAGTCGGTGCAGGTGGGCGTGCAGGAACCACGCCGTCGGGTCTGCGTCGGGGTGCGCCGCACCGCCGGCAGCACCCGCGTCGAGCGACAGCAGCGAGCTGGCCGTGATCCGCGAGAAGTGTGCGCCGCGGGGGTTCAGCAAGAACTGGTCGTCGGTGCCGGGCACGAGCGCGCTGAAGTGGTTGGCGACACCCTCGTGCAGGCCGAGCCGCGCGGTCCAGCGGAACGCCGCCGCCAGATGCCGTCGCTGCTCGGCCTCGTTCACTTCACCGCCTCCGTCATTGCCCAGCCTCGTTCATTGCGTCTCGCTCATTGCAGTTCTTCCGGGAAGCCCGGCGCGCGTAGGTCGGTGCCCAGCGCGTCCTCGAGCAACTTCACGACCATGCTCGACCACGCCTCGCCGCCGTACTGCGAACGGGCCCGGATGAAGGTCTGCAGGGTCTGGCTGGCCAGGTCGAGCGGCACACCGAACTGCTTGCCGAAGTCCATCGCGAAACCGAGGTCCTTCACCGCGAGGTCCATCGTGAAGTTGATGTTGTAGCTGCCGTTGAGGATGACCTGGCTCTCGGTCTCGTGCACGAAGCTGTTGCCCGAGCTGTGCAGGATGGCCTCGAACGACTTGGCCAGGTCCAGTCCGCCGCGCTTGGCGAGCATCAGTGCCTCACCCGCCGCGACGAGGTGGATGAAGGCGAGCATGTTGGTAATCACCTTGATGACCGCGGCGCTGCCGAGCGGGCCCATGTACAGCACCGGGCTGCCGATGGCGGCCAACAGATCTGCGTGCTCGGCGAACACCGCTTCGTCGCCGCCGACGAGCACCGTGATGTCGCCAGTGGCGGCCATGTGCACGCCACCGGTGACCGGGCACTCGAGCACGCGAATGCCCTTGGCCTCGCACAGCGCGGCGAGACGCATCGTCTCTTCCCGGTCGTTGGTGCTGTTGTCGATCCAAGTGCCGCCGGCAGCCAAGCCCTCGAGCACACCCCCGGGTCCGGCCATCACCGCGTCGACGGCACGCGGCGAGGGAAGGCAGGTGAACACGACGTCGCTGGCTGCTGCGACCGCTGCGGCGGAGTCGGCCCACTTGGCGCCTGCGGCGAGCAACGGTTCGGCCGAAGACCGGTCGAGGTCGGTGACGGTCACCGTGTGCCCGGCGCGCACCAGGCTGTGGGCGAGGTGGAAACCGAGGTTGCCGAGGCCGACATAGCCGACGCGGCGAGGAGTGGTGGTGGTGGTGTTGTTGGTCATCATGTTCGCTTTCGTTCACGCGTGAGCGGCGGCCCCGGAAGGGACCGCCGCTCACGCAACAGTGTTCGCTGTGGGTCGGTCAGCGGCTCAGCCGAGCCAGGCCTTCCACACGTCTTCGTTGTCGCCGACCCACTTGGCCGCGGCGTCGGTGGGGCTCATGCCATCGCGATCCACATAGCCAGCGATCTCGGACTGCTGCTCGGTGGTGAGCGACAGGTTCTCGAGCACGTTGAACGCCGCGGCATTCTTGGCCTCGAGGCCGGCGCTCGCCGCCTTGTACAACTCGTCGACCGGGTAGTCGCAGGCGAAGCCGCCGTCGCCGGCCGCAGCCGAGGCAAGGCACTCGTCGGTGATCTCGGGGAGCGTCACTTCGACCAGGTCGACTTCGAGCTGCTTCCAGTGCGGCTGCCAGAACTGCATCAGGAACGGCGTCTTGTCGGCGACGGCCTTGTCGATGGCCGTAAGCAGTGCAGCTTCCGAGCCGGCCACGACGTACTTCAGCGGCAACTCGAGGTTGGCGATGATCTGCTCGTCGTAGGTGACGTAGCTGGGGTCGCCCATGGTGAACTGGCCCAGGTCGCCGGACTCGGCGGTCGCGAACAGCTTCGCCAGTTCAGGGTCCTCGAATCCTTCCCAGGTGGCCAGTTCCGGATGCTCGTCGACGACGAACTTCGGCACGTACCAGCCGATCTTCGCACTCGGTCCGAGCTTGCCGATGTCGACGACCGAGCCCTTTCCGGTGATGTAGGTCTCGTAGTCGGCGGCGTGGCCCGACGGCCACACCTCGAGCACGGCGTCGATGCTGCCGTCGTCGAGGCCGACCCAGGTGGCGTTCTCGTCGATGTCGGTGATGTTCACGGTGCTGCCCAGGTTGTCCTGGATGACCTTCTGCGCGACGTACGCATTCACAGCCGAGCCGGTCCACGGGTTGACCGCGAGGGTGATGGCCTCGCCGCCGCCGGTGGGCGTGCTGCCGGTCGAACCCGACGTGGTGTCGGCGCCTCCGGTGTTCTCGGTGCCGCCGGACGTGCCACCGGAATCGGTGGTGCTGTCGCTGCCGCACGCCGAGAGCAGTGCGGCGATGGCGACGCCGGCGAACAATAGGCGCTTGGTGCCGGATGATCTCATTGGTGGTCTCCCCTTTTTTTCGATGTGCCCCATGCCTGGGTGATTCGGTCGAGCATGATGGCGAGCAGCACAATAGCCAAGCCACCCGCCACACCCTGACCCAACTTGATGTTGGGCTTCGCCGTGGCCTCGTACGCGACGAGGCCCAGGCCGCCAGCCCCGATGAGGGCCGCGATGATGACGGTGGCCAGCACCATCATCAAGGTCTGGTTGATGCCGAGCAGGATGGACTTGCGCGCCAGTGGCAGTTGCACCATGCGCATCTCCTGCGGGCCGGTGGCGCCGAACGACGTGGCTGCCTCGCGCGGGGTGTGCGGCACCTCGCGCATGCCCAGCGACGTGAGGCGGATGCACGGCGGCACGGCGTAGATCACGCAGGCGACCACGCCGGCCGAGCGGCCGATGCCGAACAGGAAGACGACCGGGATGAGGTACACGAACGCAGGCAGCACCTGGGCCACGTCGAGGAACGGGCGAAGGAATGCTTCGAACCGGTCGGACCGACCGGCGAGCATGCCCAGGGGAAGTGCGATCAGCACGCTGATCGCGATCGCGACGAGCACCTGGCTGAGCGTGTCCATGGCGACGTCCCACAGCGCCACCCGTCCACCGCCGCCGGGGATGGTACCCATCGCGGCGATGAGCACCATGCACAGGCCGACACCTGTGGCCAGCCGCCAACCCTTGCTGGTGAAGCCGATGAACGCGATGGCGACCACCACCAGGAACCACGGCAGCCAGACCAGGAACCGATACAGCGGGTCGATGATGTTGATGACCAGGAAGTCGCTGACCGCCTGGGTGACGTCGCTGAGATTGTCCTGCACCCATTCGACCGCGCTGTCGATGGGTGCGGCGATGTCGACCGTCAGCCACGACGGGAACTCGGTCCAGTCGAACAGGTGCGCCACTGCGACGGCGACGACGACGCTGCCGACCGCCACCCACCTCGCGATGTGGTGCGGCACCTTCGGCAGCGCCGCAGCCCAGCGGTTGAAGCTGTGCTTGCGCTCCCCGGTGGTGATGCGGTCCAGCGAGATGGCCAGCAGGACGATGCCCAGGCCGGCCGCAGCCGCGTCGCCGACGTTCTGCTTCTGGAGACCGGTGAGCACCGATTGGCCGAGGTCGCCGGTGCCCAGCAGCGACGCGAGGACGACCACCCCGAACGCCATCATGATGACCTGGTTCAACCCGAGCAGGATCGTGCGCCGGGCAACCGGCAGCTGCACTTTGAACAGCTGCTGGCGACCGTTGGCGCCGAACGACTCACCGACCTCGTTCATCACGACCGGCACGTTGCGCAGGCCGTGGTTCGTGAGACGGACCGCGGGCGGCAGGGCGTAGATGACGGTCACGACGATGGCAGGCGGCACCTGGATGCCGAAGAACACCTGCACGGGGCTGAAGTACACGAAGATCGGCAGCACCTGCGCGGTGTCGAGCAGCACGCGTACGACTTGTTCGACGCGATCACTGCGCGAGGTCCAGATGCCCAGCGGGATGCCCAACACCAGAGCGATGAGCACGGCCACGAGCATGATCGAGAGCGTGATCATCGCCAGGTCCCAGTCGGCGATCATGCCCACACCGAACATTGCTGCGGCGCCGGACAGTCCGGCGCGGATGCCGCCCGTCCGCCAGCCGATCGCACCGGTGAGCGCCACCACACCGGGCCACTTCAGAAACTCGAAGATGCTCATCACCACGTCGAACAGCCACTGCAGCACGTCCTCGATCGGCTGGAAGAAGTGGGTGAACAGCGGCGATGTCTGGCGGTTGGTGATCGTCCACTTGTAGGCCGACTGGGCGCGCTCCTGGATGTTCAGGTCGAGCCAGCTGGGCACCTCGTGGGCGACGACCATGGCGACGACGGCGAGCAGGGCGAACACGCCGAACGCCAGGTTCCGCTGCTTGCGACGCGCCTCACCGACCTGCTCGGACTCCAGTTCGGGTAGCGCCTCCACGGAGACTGCCGACATCAGCGGTCCTCGCCCGCGATCACCGACAGCACGCCGACGCGATCGATGGTGCCGATCGTGGCGCCGTCGCGCACCACGCGCACCGGCAGATCGTTGTGGGCGACGAGCCCCACGACGTCGCGGACCTTGGTGTCGGCCGGCACCTCGCCGGCGAACGGACCGTCGCTCGGAGCAGCCATGACCGCCTCGACCGGGACGACGTGGCTCCGCGGCACGTCGCGCACGAAGTTCTCGCCGATCGTCGTGACCATGGACGACGACCTGCAGCACCCGCCCGAGGAGATCCCCAAGCTTCTGGCCGAGCTGGAGCGCGGCTACGACGTCGTGTACGGC
>JANOET010000083.1:0-15013 GCA_031413415.1 Acidimicrobiaceae bacterium | reverse complement strand
GGTCGCTTCACGGCTCTGGCATCGGCCCTGCGCCGCATCCTGGTCGACCCGGCCGTGCTCGCCCCGATCACCGAGGCGCCGGGAGCGATTCGCGACACGCTCGGCCCGCTGGTCGGCCAGCGTCTCTCGAACCCACTCCCCGCCCCTGTCGGCGACCTCCTGGTGGACCTGCGTGGCCGCCTGCAGCGCGCCCAGGACGCATTACGCGCGATCGACACCGACGTCGAGGAAGCCAAGCAGAAGAAGATCCGCGGACAGCAGATGACGACCCGCCTGCAGGAGGCAATCGACATGGCCCTCGAGTCGCTCGAGGGGAAGGTGCCGTTCGTCGGCGGAGGCCCCGAGTTCCCCCGTCTCGAGATCGCCCCTCTCGACGTAGCGCCGGTCCTCGCCAACGGGCTGTGGTCGCGACGAACCGGCATCCTCACCAGTGCCACGATTCCCACCTCGTTGGGCGCGCGGGTGGGTCTTCCCGTCGACGGTTTCGACGAGATCGACGTCGGAAGCCCGTTCGACTACGAGCACCACGCGATGCTCTACTGCGCGCTGCACCTGCCCGACCCCCGGTCGCCGCAGTACGGAGCAGCGGTGCACGACGAACTCGTCGCGCTCATCACCGCCGCAGGCGGCCGCACGCTGGCGCTGTTCACCAGCTACAAGGCGATGGACGCCGCCGCCGAGGCCGTGAAGGCACGGGTCGGCTTTCCGATCCTCACCCAGCGCGACCTGCCCAAGACGGCGCTCGTCCGGGCGTTCAGCGACGACGAGCACGCCTGCCTCTTCGCCACAGCCGGGTTCTTCCAGGGGGTCGATATCCCGGGCCGCACGCTGAGCCTGGTGGTGGTCGACAAGATCCCCTTCCCTCGCCCCGACGACCCGCTGCTGTCGGCACGACGCGAACTGCTCGGTGCCGCCGCCTTCGGACAGATCGACATTCCACGCGCCTCGATGTTGCTCGCCCAGGCGACGGGTCGACTCATCCGCACCGCCACCGACCGAGGTGTCGTGGCCGTGATGGATCCTCGCCTCGGCAAGGCCAACTATCGCTGGGACATCGTCAAGGCGCTCCCGCCCATGCGCCGGACCCGACACCGGGCCGATGCCGAGGAGTTCCTACGCGAGATCACCGCGCCCTGACGCCCCGCCCCGACCGCCGATGCGCCGTCACACCGCGTCTACAGTCCCTCACGTGGGGGAACTCGTGCACTGCACCGTCGAGGCAGGCGTGGCCACGATCACGCTCGACTCGCCTGCCAATCGCAACGCGCTGTCGCGCCAACTCGTCGGCGAGTTGGCGACCGCCCTCGATCGCGCCGAGGAATCCGACATCCGGGCCGTGGTGCTCACCCACACGGCGCCGGTGTTCTGCGCGGGTGCCGATCTGAAGGAACGCGCCACTGGCGCGCCGGATGCACAGGCGGCCGGCAACCCGATGGCCGACTCGATCACGCGACTCTGGTCCATGCGTGCCGTCACCATCGCTGCCGTCGACGGCGCCGTCAGAGCCGGCGGTATCGGGCTGATGGCCGCGTGCGACCTGGTCGTGGTGAACCGGTCGGTGTCGTTCGCACTCACCGAGGTGCGCATCGGCGTAGCGCCGGCGATCATCAGCGTGCCCATCCTCGCCCGATGCGGGTGGAGCAAGCTGGCCGCGCCGTTCCTCACCGGAGAACCGTTCGACGCCGAGGCGGCTCGCGACATGGGTCTGATCACCCACGTCAGCGACGACGTCGCCGCCTCGGTTCGCACCCTGGTGCAGGGCGTGCTCGCCGGGGCACCGAACGCCGTCGCCGCGGCGAAGCGAGTGCTCCGCCAGGGTCAGCCCGACATGAACGAAATGATCGCGCTCAGCGCGGCACTGTTCGACAGCGACGAGGCCGCCGAGGGAATGCGTGCATTCGCGGAGAAGCGACCCCCGTCATGGGCGGCGTCGACGGCCAGCGCCGAGGGTCGCCCCGACGGCCACGCCGACGGAGCGTCGCTGACATGAGCGTGCTCCCCGACCGCGTCGTCGAGGCGAGCGACTCGTACCGCGACAACCGCGAGTCGCTGCTCCGTCAACTCGCCGCGCACGACGAGCAGCTGGCGATCGTCAACGGCGGTGGCGGTCCCAAGTACGTCGAGCGCCATCGGTCTCGCGGCAAGATGCTCGTCCGCGAGCGAATCGAGGCGTTGCTCGACCCGGGCTCCCCGTTCCTCGAGCTCTCGCCGTTGGCGGCGTACGGCAGCGAGTTCCCGGTCGGCGCAGGCGCGGTCTGCGGAATCGGGTTCGTCGAAGGGGTCGAGTGCATGATCACCGGCAGCGACCCCACACTGCGCGGCGGCGCCAGCAACCCGTACACGCTGAAGAAGAACCTGCGCACCAACGACATCATCCGCGAGAACCGGCTGCCCACCATCGCACTCACCGAATCCGGCGGCGCCGACCTGCCGACGCAGAGCGAGATCTTCATCCCTGGTGGCCGCGGGTTCCGCGACATCACCCGGGCGTCCGCCGACGGCATTCCGCAGATCTCGTTGGTGTTCGGCAACTCCACCGCGGGCGGCGCCTACGTGCCGGGCATGAGCGACTACGTGGTGATGATCAAGGAACGCTCGAAGGTGTTCCTCGGTGGTCCGCCGCTGGTGAAGATGGCCACGGGCGAGGACAGCGACGACGAGAGCCTCGGCGGCGCCGAGATGCACGCCCGCATCAGCGGTCTCGCCGACTACTTCGCGGTCGACGAACTCGACGCGATCCGTCTCGGGCGTCAGATCGTGCGGCGACTCAACCACCGCAAGCTCGGGCCGGGTCGCCGCGGCGCTGGCCGACCGCCGCTTCACGACCCGGAGCAATTGCTGGGCATCCCGTCGGCCGATCCGAAGGTGCCGTTCGATCCGCGCGACGTCATCGCGCGCATCGTCGACGACAGCGACTTCGACGAGTTCAAGCCGTTGTACGGCACGTCGCTGGTCACCGGCTGGGCCGAGTTGCACGGCTACCCGATCGGAATCCTCGCCAACCATCGTGGCGTGCTGTTCAGCGAGGAGAGCGAGAAGGCGGCGCAGTTCATCCAGCTGGCCAACCAGGTGGACACGCCCCTGCTCTTCCTGCAGAACACCACGGGCTACATGGTGGGCAAGGAGTTCGAGCAGCGCGGCATCATCAAGGACGGGGCGAAGATGATCAACGCCGTCTCGAACAGTCGCGTCCCCCACCTCACCGTGAACATGGCGGCGTCGTACGGCGCCGGCAACTACGGCATGTGCGGCCGGGCCTACGGCCCCCGCTTCCTGTTCGCATGGCCGAACGCCAAGAGTGCGGTCATGGGCCCGGCACAGCTCGCGGGTGTGCTCAGCATCGTGGCCCGCGAGTCGGCCGCCAGCATGGGCCGTCCCTTCGACGAAGAGGCGGACGCGGCGATGCGCCAGATGGTCGAGGACCAGATCGAGAAGGAGTCGCTCGCGATGTTCATGAGCGGCAAGGTCTACGACGACGGCATCATCGACCCGCGCGACACCCGCACCGTGTTGGGCATGTGCCTGAGCGTCATCGACAACACACCGATCCAGGGCACGCGCGGCTACGGCGTGTTCCGGATGTGAAACCGCCATGAGTGACACGCCGACACACCGAATCGACCGCCTGCTCATCGCCAACCGTGGCGAGATCGCCCGACGCATCATCCGCACCTGCCGAGCGTTGGCCATCAGTCCCGTCGTCGTGTTCAGCGACGCCGACGCCACCGCACCGTTCGTGTGCGAAGCCGACGACGGGCTACGCCTGGCGGGAAACACCGCAGCTGAGACGTACCTGCGAGCCGATCTGGTCATCGATGCTGCGAGGCGGCTGGGGGCGCAGGCCATCCATCCGGGATACGGCTTCCTGTCCGAGAACGCCGCGTTCGCCCAGGATGTAATCGACGCCGGCCTGATGTGGGTGGGGCCGCCGCCGGCAGCAATCGCTGCCATGGGCTCGAAGATCGAGGCGAAACGGCTCGCCCGCGAACACGGTGTGCCCGTCGCTCCGGACAGCACGGTCGAGTCGCTCGACGAGATCGGTCTGCCCGCACTGGTGAAGGCATCGGCAGGTGGTGGCGGCCGCGGCATGCGCATCGTCCGCGATCCGCTCGAGATGGTCGAGGCGATCGCGTCGGCCGAGCGAGAGGCTGTGGCCTCGTTCGGCGACGGCACCGTGTTCGTCGAGCGCTACATCGAGGGTGCCCGCCACGTCGAGGTGCAGGTGTTCGCCGACACCCTCGGCAACGTCGTCGCACTCGGCGAACGCGACTGCACCATCCAACGCCGACACCAGAAGGTGGTGGAGGAAGCGCCGTCGCCCGCTGTCACGCCCGACGTTCGCGCCCGCATGTTCGCTGCAGCGATCGCCGCTGCGCAGGCCGTCGGCTACGTCGGCGCCGGCACCGTCGAGTTCATGCTCGCCCGCGACGGCAGCTTCTCGTTTCTCGAGATGAACACCCGTCTGCAGGTCGAGCACCCGGTCACCGAGATGGTCACGGGTCTCGACCTCGTCGCGCTGCAACTCTCGGTCGCCGAGGGCGCGCCGTTGCCGTCTGCGCTGCTCGACGGCGTGGCCTCCAACGGCCACGCGATCGAGGTGCGGCTCTGCACCGAGGACCCGTATCGAGGGTTCCTGCCCAGCTCAGGCGCATTCCACACGGTGTCGTTCCCCGCCATCCCCGGCCTACGTGTCGACAGCGCCATCGAATCCGGATCGGTGGCGTCGCCGTTCTACGACTCGATGGTGGCCAAGGTGATCGCCCATGGGGCGACGCGCGCCGAAGCCGCTCGCAAGCTCAAGGTGGCGTTGGAACGAGCCACCATTGTCGGCCCGATCACCAACCGCGCGCTGCTGATCGACCTGATGACGCGCCTCACCGACATCGACGACAGCGTCGACACGGGCTGGCTCGACCGACAGGATCTCGGCGCCGGACCGCAGCCGTCGGCGCAGCAGATCGCGGCGGCCGCGCTCGCCATCGTGCGCGTCGCTGCGTCGGCGCATCCGTTCCCCACCGGCTGGCGCAACAACCCCTCGCAGCCTCACGCCCAGGCCGTCGGCGACCACATCGTCGAGTACACGTTCGATCGCGCCGAGCAGCTCAGCCATCTGACCGTCGACGGCACCGAGTTGCCCGTCGATGCGCATGGCGTCGACGCGCTGGGTCGCATCGACGCGACCGTGGTCGGCGACACCGTCTTCGTCGGAGGCGGCCTGTTCGCATTCGCCATCCCACCGCGCTTCACCGACCCCGACGACGCCGGTCGGGCCGGATCGACCATCGCCCCCATGCCCGGCAAGGTGGTCCGCCTCTTGGTCCAGGCCGGCGACACCGTCGTCGCCGGGCAGCCGTTGCTCACCATCGAGGCGATGAAGATGGAGCACCAGGTGGTGTCGCCCTCCGCCGGTGTCGTGGCCGACGTGTACGTGTCCGCCGGCCAGCAACTCGACCACGGCCAACCCCTCGTGAAGGTCGACCCCGCATGACCGACCTGCGCGAACTTGAGTTCCTGGTGACGGGCCCGAGCGCACGAGGCCCGGCGTGACGACACGGCGGGCGGTACGCATCGCGAACTGCAGCGGATTCTTCGGGGACCGCCTGTCCGCGGCGAAGGAGATGGTCGAGGCCACGCTCGACGAGCACGGCGACATCGACGTGCTGACGGGCGACTGGCTGGCCGAGTTGACGATGCTGATCCTGCACAAGCAGCGCGCCCGCAACGCCGAGCTCGGCTACGCGAGCACGTTCCTGATGCAGATGGAACAGGTGCTGGCGACCTGCAAGGCGCGTGGCATCAAGGTGGTCACCAACGCAGGCGGCTTGAACCCGGCTGGTTGCGCCGAGAAGGTGCGCGACATCGCGACCAAACTGGGCCTCGACGTGAAGGTCGCACACGTGGAGGGCGACGACCTGCTCCCCCGCGTCGATGGGCTACGGGCGCAACTCACCCACCTCGACACTGGGGCGCCCATGACCGGCGACCCGCTCACGGCCAATGCGTATCTCGGCGGATGGGGCATCGCGGCGGCGCTGAAGGCCGGCGCCGACGTCGTCGTGTGCGGTCGGGTCACCGACGCCGCCATTGTCGTGGGACCGGCGGCGTGGTGGCACGACTGGGCCGTCGACGACTGGGACCGTCTCGCCGGAGCAGTCGTGGCCGGGCACGTCATCGAGTGCGGCACCCAGGCGACCGGCGGCAACTACACGTGGTTCGACGAAATCCCCGATCCGTCGAAGCCGTTGGGCTTTCCCATCGCCGAGGTCGAGGCTGACGGCTCGTCGGTCATCACCAAGCACCCCGGCACCGGCGGTGTCGTCAACGTCGGCACTGTCACCGCGCAGTTGCTCTACGAGATCGGCGGCGAGGCGTACGCCAACCCCGACGTCGTCACGCACTTCGGTTCCATCCACGTCGCTCAGGCGGGCCCCGACCGCGTGCGCATCAGCGGCGCACAGGGGGCGCCGGCACCGTCCATGGCGAAGGTGTGCCTGAACCTGGAGGGCGGCTACCGCAATCGCATGTCGTTCGTGCTCACCGGGCTGCGTCAAGCCGAGAAGGCCGCGTGGGTCGAGCAGGCTCTGTTCACCCGCCTCGGCGGCAAGGAGCGCTTCGACGAGGTCGACGTGCGTTTCGTGCCGGCGCCCAGCGATGCACGAACACAGGAAGAGGCCTCCGGCCGTCTGCACGTCACGGTGAAGAGCAACGACGACCGGCTCGCCGGCCGCGGCTTCAGCTCGGCCTGCATCGAACTCGCGTTGGCGAACTACCCGGGCTTCTTCGCCACGGGTGCACCCGGCGACGCCCAGTCGTACGGCGTGTACTGGCCGGCGCTGATCGACGTCGCCGAGATCGACGAGCGGGTCGTCCTCTGGGATGGCTCGACCATGCGAGTGACACACCCCCAAGCGAGTGCCACGCCTCCCGTCCGAGTGGCAGAAGCCCGACCGAGTGCCCACTCGGACCCCGAGGTGGGAGTGAGCACTCCGACCCCCTCCGGGCCGGCCATCGGTGAACCGCTCGGCGCATACTTCGCCGCCCGTTCGGGCGACAAGGGCGGCAACGCCAACGTCGGCATCTGGTCGCGCGACGACGCCGGCTACGCCTGGCTGGTCGCGAACCTCACGGCCGCGAAGGTGCGCGAGTTGCTGCCCGAAGCGGCCGCACTCGAAGTGCGTCGCACCGAACTGGCGAACATCCACGCGCTGAACTTCGTCGTCGTCGGGCTGCTCGGCGAAGGCGTCGCCAGCAGCACCGCGTTCGACGCACAGGCCAAGGGCCTGGGCGAGTACCTCCTCAGCCGCGTCTGGCGCGGCTGAACCTAGCTCGATGTCGAACTGGACATGTGAGAGCGACCGAAACGGTCGTTTCGAGCTGCCCAGTTCGAACGACGGACCGTTCGCGGCGCGTGGCCGGTCAGGCGAGCAGCCGGTAGCCGATGCCGCGGGCGGTGACGATGAGCTTCGGGTCGTCGGGCTGGTCCTCCACCTTCACCCGCAGGCGGCGCACGTGCGCGTCGACGAGACGTGAGTCGCCGAGGTACTCGTAACCCCACACGCGCTCGAGCAGTTGGTCGCGCGACAGCACTGCGTTGGCGTGGTCGGCGAACTCGCAGAGCAACCGATACTCGGTCTTGGTGAGGTTCAGCTCGACCCCGGCCTTCAGCACGATGCCCTGCTCGCGACGCATCTCGATGTCGCCGAACCTCGTGGCCGACGTCGCGGCAGCCGACGCCTCGTGATGCAGGTGCACTCGTCGCAGCGCAGCTCGGATGCGCGCCGCGAGCTCCTTGGGCACCACTGGCTTGGGGTCGTAGTCGTCGGCGCCCGCCTCGAGGCCGGCGACGAGGTCGTAGGTGTCGGTCTGGGCGGTGACGATGATGATCGGCACGATGCTGATGGCCCGCAACTGACGGCACACGTCGAACCCCGACAGGTCGGGCAGCCGTAGGTCGAGCAGGACGAGATCGGGCTCGCGCACCTGGAACAGGCCGATACCGGTGCGGCCGTCGGGCGCCTGGAGCACCTCGTAGCCCTCGTCCTCGAGGGCCAGCGACAGTGCCAGTCGGATGGCGTCGTCGTCCTCGATGAAGAGCAGAGAGTTCACGAGCCACACTGTGGCAGAAGGACCTGCCGCTCCGGATTCTGTTACAGAAATCGCACACAACGGGCGGGGATCGGTCACACACGAGGACCAGGATCACTCCTGTTCACGCTGCTCTGGTGGGGTACCTACCTCCCCCTGGTGCCCCACCGGCAGCGGAACCTGCGGGCCGCACCCGGCGTCCAACGCCACATCCCATTCCGACCTCGGAGGTTGCGACATGCTGGCACCAGCGCTCACCGCCCACACCGATCTGCACAGGCATCACGTGGCCGTCTCGGTCGCCGGGCCCCTCGCCACCGAGGACCACGCCGCCGCATTGCACGCTGCGTGCCTGCCGCTCCCCCGTACCTACGGACTGATCGTCAACCTCAGCGGGGTCACGATCATCACCGAGGCCGGGTTGAAAGGCCTCCGCGCGCTGGCGACCGCCGTGCACGCCGCTGGCCAAAGCGTGGCCTTCGTCTGCAGCGAGCTGATCTTGCGAGCCGAGCTCGTGCTCGCCGACCTGGACACCATCGCCCCCGTGCTCCAGGACGACGAACAGGCCTTCCCCATCGTCGGCTACGCCGCCTGATCCAGCCGCCGATTCACACGGCGGTGGCCCATCGGCCACACTGTGACCGATGAACTCGACGCGACGACGCCGCACCCTGCGCCTTCGTACGCGCGTCACGCTCTTCTTCTCGCTCACCTCGTTGGTGGCAGGCCTTGGTCTGGCGGTGGCCACCTACGCCGTGGCCCGTTCGTTCCTCATCGACCAGCGCCAGCAGACCGCCCAGACACAAGCGTTCTCGAACGCCAAGACCGTGCGCGACCAACTGCTCGTCGAGCAGGAGTTCGACGTCGCCACGCTGCGCACCGAGAGCGGCGGCTTTCCGGTACTGGTGCTCGACGGGGTGCAGTACACCGCTGACGCCACCTATTCGCTCGACGCCTTCCCGCTCGAGCTGCGCCTCGCAGTCAGCCAGGGCGCGAGCGCCCGACAGCGCTTCGAGTACCTGGGCGACCCGTACGTCGCGGTCGGGGTGAACATGCCGGCGGTCAACGCGGAGTACCTCGAGGCGTTCCCGATGGAGAGCACCCAGCGCACCATCAGCCGCATCGCCACCGCGTTGCTCGTCGGCTCGGGCGTGACCATGCTCCTCGCCGGTTTCCTCGGGTGGTGGGCAAGCCGGCGGCTGCTGCGACCGCTGTCTCGCGTGGCCACCGCAGCGGGGTCCATCGCCGCCGGTGGCCTCGACGCGCGAATGCCACCCGAGAACGACCCCGACCTCGACCGGCTGGCCCGGTCGTTCAACGACATGGCCGACGCGGTGCAGACCCGGCTCGAGCGTGAAGCCCGGTTCGCCAGCGACGTCAGCCACGAACTGCGCTCACCGATCACCGCGCTCACCGCAGCAGTCGAGGTACTCGACGGGCGGCGCGACGACCTCCCCGACCGCACTCAGCAGGCGCTCGACGTGGTGGTCAGCCAGGTACGCCGCTTCGACCACATGGTGATGGACCTGCTCGAGCTGTCCCGAATCGATGCCGGCAGCACCGAGTTGCACCGTGAAGAGGTCGACATGCGCGAACTCATCCCGCGCATCGCGCAGCGGTACGGGTTCGGCGACGTGCCCATCGAGATCGACCCGAAGCTGGCCACCCTCGCCAAGATCGACAAACTGCGCTTCGAACGCATCCTGGCGAACCTGCTCGAGAACGCCCGTGAACACGGCGGCGGACCCGTGCGAGTGTCGCTCGACCGGCAGGGCCGCACGGCGATGGTGCTCGCCGTCGATGACGCCGGTCCGGGGGTCGCTCGCGGCGAACGATCGCGCATCTTCGAACGCTTCGCCCGCGGCAGCGCGGCGCGACATCGCATCGGCACCGGCCTCGGGCTCTCGCTCGTCGCCGAACACGCTCACGCCCACGGGGGCGAAGCGTGGGTGGAAGACCGTCCCGGTGGCGGCGCCCGTTTCAAGGTGAGCTTCCCGGAGGTGGTCTGATGCGCGCACGGTTGGTGTTCATCGCCGCGGTACTTGCCGTCGCTGCGATTTCGTTCAGCGCCTGCAGCGTCGTCGGCACCGGCAGGGTCGACACGGTCGACCCGCCGTTCGGGCTCGACCAGACGCTGCCCAGCAGCACGACCATCGCCCCCACCACCACCGAGCAGGCGACCACCACCACCGGCCTCGACACCAGCACGACGGGCGTGCCCACCGAATCCGTTCGCCTGTACTTCATCACGAGTGGTCAGCTGAACTTCGTGCCCACGCCGCTCGCAATCGGACCCTCCTTGGGCCAGATCGTGGCTGCGCTGCAAGCCGGCCCACCCGACAACGAGCTGGGCGTCGGTCTGCGCAACGCGGTGCCCGGTGACGTCGAGATCAAGGCCAACGACAACAACGCCGGTGTCGCCATCGTCGAACTGCCAGATGGCTTCTTCGACAGCATCCCTGCCGCCGACCAACGCCTTGCCACCGCGCAGCTGGTGCTCACCCTGACCGCCAGTCGTGGCATCGGCCAGGTGCAGTTCAACCAGGCGGTGCAGAAGCCGTCCGGCGCGCTCGCCCCCGCCGGCGACCTGCTGTCGCGCAACGACTTCGTGGCACTGGTCGAGGGAGCCACACCGCCCAGCACGTCGAGCACCACCACCAGCACCACCAGCACCACGACCGCCGGTTGACCACCCCGATAGCGTGAGCCACCTCATGCGCAGCGGATTCGTCACCCTGGTCGGCCGACCCAACGTCGGCAAGAGCACGTTGGTGAATGCCATGTGCGGCCACAAGGTCAGCATCGTCAGCGACAAGCCCCAGACCACCCGCACCCGAGTGATGGGCGTGCACACGACGGTCGAAACGCAGCTGGTGTTCGTCGACACTCCGGGTCTGCACAAGCCGGTCACCGCACTGGGCGAACGAGTCAATGCCACCGCGCTCGACAGCGTGCACGACGTCGACGTCGTGTGCTTGGTCATCGACGCCACCAAGCCCTTCGGCAAGGGCGACCAATGGGTTGCCAGCCACCTCGACCTGCCCAACGCCATCCTCATCCTCAACAAGATCGACGCCGTGAAGGACAACGAGGTCATGCGCCAGCTGACGATGGCCTCGTCGCTCGGTGCCGCCGAGTACTTCCCTGTGTCGGCGAAGTCGGGCAAAGGCATCCCCGAGTTGCTCGCGTTCCTCACCGCGAAGCTGCCCGAAGGCCCGATGTACTTCCCGGCAGAGACGGTCAGCGACCAGCCCGAAGAGACGTGGGTCGCCGAGCTCGTTCGTGAACAACTCCTCGCGGTCACCCGCGACGAGCTTCCGTACAGCATCGCCACGCGGGTCACCGAGTGGGAATGGCCGCGTATCCGCGTCGAGATCCTCGTCGAGCGCGACAGCCAGAAGGGCATGGTCATCGGCAAGGGTGGTTCGGTGTTGAAGGAGGTCGGCCGCCTGGCTCGGGCCCAACTGCCCGAAGGCGCGTTCCTCGAGCTGTTCGTGAAGGTCGACAAAGACTGGCAGCGCAAGCCCGATCGGGTCGAGCGCCTGGGCTACTGACCTACGCTCGACGTATGGCCGCGCCCCAACCCCTCCAACTCGTCTGACCCGGCGCGTTCACCAGGAACTGAAGTTCGCGCGGGTCAGACCTGGCTGGAACGGCCGGCCCAGAAGGGGGAACGCAGCTCGCGCTTGAGGACTTTGCCGCTGCCCGTCTTGGGCAGCTCGTCGACGAACGTCACCGAGCGCGGCACCTTGTAGCCGGCGAGGTGCTCCTTGGCGAACGCGACCACGTCGTCGGTCGTCATCGACCCGCCCTCGCGGACCACGACGACGGCGTGGACCGTCTCGCCCCACTCCTCGCTCGGCACGCCGAACACGGCGACCTCCAGCACGTCGGCGTGGTGCTCGAGCGCGGCCTCGATCTCGGCGGGGTAGATGTTCATGCCGCCGCTGATGATCATGTCCTTCTTGCGGTCACAGATGTAGACGTAGCCCTCGGCGTCGCGGTAGGCGATGTCGCCGACGGTCTGGTAACCGTGCTTGTTGTCGGCCATGAACTTGTCGTGCTGCTTGTAGTAGTCGGCGAACACACTCGGGCTCTTCACGAACAGCTCACCGGTGTGGTCGGGGCCGACACCGACGACCTCGTTGCCCTCGTCGTCGAACAGCTTGATCTCGACCATCGGCGCTGGCTGCCCGCACGAGCCCGGCTTGCGCAACTGGTCCTCGGGACGCAACACACAGTTCACGCCAAGTTCGGTGCTGCCGTACACCTCGAACAGGCTGTCGCCCGGGAAGTAGGCGAGATACATCTGCTTCAACGCGAAGCTCCACGGCGCCGCGTTGGCGATCATTCGCTTCATCGAGCTGACGTCGTACTTCGCCTTCACGTCGTCGGGCAGGTTGCAGATCATGCGGATGGGTGTCGGCGCGCTGAACGTCGACGTCACCTGGTACTTCTGCACCAGGCGCAGCCAGTCCTCGGGGTGGAACTTACGCTGCAGCACTGCGGTCTGACCGAGCGCGAGCGCGATGCCCATGAAGCCGCCCGGCCCCGAGTGGTACAGCGGACCGGTGGGCACGTACACGTCGTCGGGCGTGTACCCGATGTGGGCCAGCAGCGCCGCCCCCTGCGCCGCGCCCTGGGTGCCGCGACGCAGCGCACCTTTCGGCTTCCCCGTGGTGCCACTGGTGTAGATCATCGTCGAGCCGGGCTCGGTGGCCTCAGGGATCTCGGGCTCCGCCGCGGACGCAGCAGCGACCAGCGGGTCGATCGCGATCATCCCGTCGGGCACGTCACCGTCGAACACCAGGTACTGCTGCACCTGCGGCAGCTCCTCGCGGATGCGAGTGAACATCGGTGCGAACTCGGCGTCGACGTACACGATCGTGGCGTCGCAGTGATCCGTGACGTACGCGGCCTCTTCGTCGCTGAGTCGGTAGTTCAACGGCACCGCCGTCACGCCCAACTTGCGAGCCGCGTTGATCATCACGACCAGCCCGATCGAGTTCTGGCCGCACCACACGACCTTGCTCTCGCCGGGCACCGCACCCACGCCGAGCAGCACGTTGGCGAGCTGGTTGGCCTGCTCGTTCAACTGCAGATAGGTCAACTGACGCACCGTGCCATCAGGCCGGTCGTCGACCACGGCGAGCTTGTTCGGCTGTGTGATCGAGTACGCGGTCAGGAAGTCGGCCATGAGCGCACTCCTTGCGAGTCGAGCGGTGTTCTTCGCGAGACGTAGCGGAAACAGTGCAGCCCGAACGAGCCGATCTCCGTGTGAATCCCCCACGGCTTCACCGTAGGCCATCCGCGAGTGCCATGCTCTACGCATGGCACCCCGCATCATCAACGGCAGCGCAGAACTCAAGTCGGCAATCGGCGAGCACCTCGGGTACTCGCCTTGGATGGAGGTCACCCAGGAGCGCGTCAACCAGTTCGCCGAGGCGACGGGAGATCACCAGTGGATCCACATCGACGTCGAGCGCGCCACGAAGGAGAGCCCGTTCGGCGGTCCGATCGCGCACGGCTACCTCACGCTGTCGCTGGCGCCCGTGCTGCTGCCGCAGGTGGTCGTCTCCACCGGCTTCAAGATGGGCGTCAACTACGGGTGCAACAAGGTGCGATTCATGTCCCCGGTGCCGGTGGGAGCGAACCTGCGGCTCGGCGTGAAGCTGCTCGCGGTCGACGACATCGCCGGCGGCGTGCAGAGCACCTACGAACTCACCTTCGAGACCGAAGGCGCCGCCAAGCCGAGCTGCGTCGCCGAAGTCATCTTCCGTAGCTACGAGTGACGTGACACGCCCCGCCCTCCACGTGGGGTGCCCCATGTGGGCGCAGCGCGCTTGGGTGGGCACCTACCTCCCCACCGACACCGCTCACGGGAACGAGTTGCAGCCGTACAGCCGCTTCCTCAACGCAGTCGAGGGCAACACCACATTCTACGCGCTGCCACCGGCGTCGACGGTCGAGAAGTGGGCGTCGCTCGCCGAGCCCTCGTTCCGATTCGTCTTCAAGGTGCCACGCACGATCACCCACGACGCCCGACTGCGCGACGTCGATCCCGAGCTGGACGCGTTCGTCGATCTGCTCACCCCACTCGGCGAATTGGTGGGCGGACTGACCTTGCAACTCCCACCGTCATTCGGACCCAGCGACCTCGACGCGCTCGACGCCGTCCTTCGCCGCGCCCCTCAGGTGTGGCGCTGGTCGGTGGAGGTGCGCCACCCCGAGTTCTTCGGCGGCGACGGCCGTCGCGCAGTCGAGGCGGTGCTGCATCGCCATCGCGCCGAGCGGGTCGTGCTCGACACGCACGAGCTCTTCCACCGCACGCCGTACACCGAAGCAGGCAGGGAAGAGTGGCGCACCAAGCCACGGGTGCCGCTGATCGCCGAACCGCTCACCGAGCACCCGATCGTTCGATTCATCGGCTCCGACCACCCCGAGCTCACCGACATCGGCCTGCAGCGTTGGGAGCAGACGATCGCCGAGTGGCTCGACGAGGGACGCCGCGCAAACTCTTCCTCGGTCAGCTTCGTCCCTACTGACCGTGTCCGCGCCGCCGCCCCGTTCTTGGAAGTTGCCGCCACTGCCGAAAGCTCCTACCGAAAACACTACACCCGTTCTCACTGAACCGCAAAACGAGTTGTTTGGAAGACGCTTTCACCCCGGCCCAGGTTCCCGCTTTGCAGCAACCCGCTCGGGGTGACGTGTCTCCCCACTTTTCAGCCGCTGAAAGCGGCTTCCGGGAACTTTTGGTTATACAAGGTTACCGGACGGTAACCTGTTGTCCGCGTGTAGCTTGCGCGATTCTCACGGCTTCATGCAACGCCGCGAGGTTATACGCGCCGGTAACCTGTTGATTCGATTGAGGCGCGTTTTGCAGCGATTCCGGGTAACCATCTCATTCCACGTGGTTACTCCGTATAAC
>JANOET010000082.1:0-29686 GCA_031413415.1 Acidimicrobiaceae bacterium | reverse complement strand
GGTACGCGTGTCGTTCTTGGATTGTTCGCCGGCGATGTGGTTCACCGACGCATACACCTGCCTGGCTTCGAGCGTGGGCAAGGTGGCGTTGATCGTGACGAGTCCGTCGCACGGGGCGGTCATGCGCAGCGACCGCTTCTGGTAGCGGCGCTCTTCGGCTTGCTCTTCGGTTTCGGCGGCGTGGATCTCGCGCCAACGATTGGCCGCGTCTTTCGCTTCGCGAGGGTCGGCGCCCTTGACCGCGTCGATCAGTTCGTCGACGTCGTCCTCCGAGGCGTTCTCGGGAGGGTTCGTGACCGCGTCGTGCAACGCGGCCGCAGCGTCGGGCGACAGCTCACCGTTCTTCACGGCGTCGTCGAGCGTCTTCGACTTCGACAGGGTCTCGCCGAGTTCGGCCTTCTTCTTCGCCGATCCGAACGAGCTCTTCGACTTGTCCGACAACCAACCGGCCGCGTTGCGTGCGCCGGTCCCTTCGTGGGCCTTGGAGGCTTCGGCCCGGGCGAGCAGCTTGGCCTGCGCGACACCGACGCGATCCAGGTGGCGCTGCAAGGCGAGCAACCCTGCCCGTTGAGATACCGGTCCGAGACACAGTTCGACGAGGTCGTCAGCGGCAATGGCTGCCGTTTCCAGGGCGTCGAGGATCTCATCCACAAACCCATCATACGAACATACGTTCGATCTGTCAACCTGGAACGCAAAGATTTCTCGGACATCTTCCAGCGCCGTGACCACTTGCGCGAAGCGCACAGAACGGGCACTCGGCACTATCTCGCATCCTTCTTGTCGCGACCCCATCACCATCACTGGTGATCCATCCGTGACACGTACGGGACCACCAATCACCTGGACCGTTTCCTGTCGCGTTGCAGCCACCAACTCTGGTGGTCCAGCCGCGACAAGAACGAGGCCAGACGCGCCAGACCTGCCAGTGCTGCTCGGTTGTCCGAACTCACCCGCCGTTAGGGAGCGGTAGGGGACTCTTCGATCGTGAGCACGCCGTCGGCGCTCCTCGTGATGATGAGGAAGAACGGACCGCCAGACGACACGTCGAGAAGTGGAAAGGAGAATCCGCCCGTCACAGCGACAGGGTCGCCGGTGCGCTCGGTGTCCCCGATGGCTGCGAGGATCGGGTCGAGCCACCCTGCGATGGTGGCCTCGTCGAACTTGACACCGGTGATGGCGATCCACACGTCTGCCGGCCCCATCAGTTCCTCGATGGGGGACACATCGTCGGTGTTCCACGCGTTGATGATCGTTTCAGCGATCGCAGTCGCTTCATCCTGTGTCAGCTCGGAAGTCTGCGGCGCGGACGTTGGCGCCGCCGTGGTCGGAGCTTCAGTGGTCGACGCTTGAGTCGTCGGTGGCTCCGTAGCGGCAACAGTCGATTCCGTCGACGTCTGCGGCACCGAGGTTTCGGCTGACGAAGCGCCATCTGACCCGCAACCTGCACTGCTGAGAACGAACAGGCTGAGTGACACTGTCGCGACGAGCGAGCGGATGCGATCCGAACCGAGTGGATAGTTCATGTCGCTCAGTGTTCGGGCGACAACCCGGTCCGTCAATCGGGAAGCAGACACTCCCAGCACATTGCTTTGGTTGTCCACGCAGATCTGCCGAACTGGGCGGTGAACAGCGGCTCCGAGATCCGCCAATCTGCGCTACGTGCCGACTTGCTCCGCACACCGCTTGCGCCACCTCCGGCGACATGCCGTCAACAGATGTTGACGCACTCGGCAAACGGTGAGTAGCCTGCATTCGTGGACGTCGAGCCTTCAGCCCGAAAGCACGGCGTCAGTGACGACGACATGTTCCACGCAGTTCGACATCACTGGCGAGCGTTCGTCACCGACGACGCGGCGGTCACGATGTTCATCGGACCTTCAATCGCCGGAGAGCCGTTGGAGGTTGGTGTGGTTGAGGACGACGAGGGCGTGGCCGTCATCCACGCAATGCCGGCGAGAGCCAAGTTCTTGAAGGGGTGGTGGACGAAATGAGCACAACTCGAGCCGCACGAACGAAGGCTCTCGAAACGTGGGCCGATGCGGTCGAACCGGAAGACCTGGTGGTCGCCGACACTCAGTCGCTACGGGCAATCGCCGAACTGGCCGAGCGCCGTGGAGAAGTTGATGCGGCGTTGGTCGAGGCCATTCGGTTGGCTCGTCGCGCCGACCGGTCATGGTCCGAGATCGGTGCAATGTTGGGAGTCTCCAAGCAGGCAGCGCAAAGGAAGTACTCGAAGGTCGCCGTGTAGCCAACGCCGCCACCCTCAGAGCGCGGGGCGCCAGTCGGGGTGGGTGAAGCCCACGCCCGTGGACTCGACGGCGGCAGCGACTCGGAAGGCCGTGACGTCGTCGTACGGGCGGGCGACCACCTGGACGCCCGTGGGGACGCCGTTCGCGGCCTTGCCCGACGGCACGCTCATGACGGCGCAGCGCGACAGGATGTTGAATGGCAGCGTCATGGCGCCGAGGATGTGGTGCACGACGTGGCCGTCGCCGACGTCCATACCGTCGAGGTACGACTCACCGCAGCGGTAGCCGTCGGTGGCCATCGTGGGGCAGATCATCGCGTCGTGGTCCTGGAACAGCCGCCCGAGCGGCTCCCACATCTGCCCCTCTGCCTCGAGTCCTTCGTAGAAGCCCAAGCCGGAGCCCAGCATGCTCTCGGCGAATGCCACGGTGTAGTCGCTCAGCAGATCGCCGTGCTCGTCGTTCACCGCGCCGATTCCGGCGCCCATGATCGTGCGGAAGTGGGCCTGCGACACCTCCCACAACTCGGCGAGTGACCACGGCAGCGTCACCTCGTCGACGATCGCTCCTGCGGCCGCGAGCGACGCGGCGACCCGACGCGTATTCGCATCGACGGCCGGATCGAGCGGCCAGTCGCCCAGTTGCGTGCACAGTGCAATACGCATTCCCTGCACCGATGAGCCCGCACCTGCCACACGGGGCGGGTGCGGCAACGAGGCCGGGTCGCGCCAGTGGGCGCCGGCGATGACGTCCTCCAGCAGCGCACAGTCACCGACCGTGCGGGCCAACGGGCCGTCATGGCAGAACTGGTCCAGGTTGTACGGCGACAGCGCCGGCACGCGCTGCCACGGCGGCTTGAAACCGGCCACGCCGCTGAGCGACGCCGGGATGCGGATCGACCCGCCGATGTCGCTGCCGGTGCCGATGGGCGCATAGCCCGCAGCGAGGGCTGCGCCGGTGCCGCCCGACGAGCCACCGGGCGAGAACTCGGGGTTCCACGGATTGCGGGTGATTCCCCACGCCCGGCTGTGGCAGAACGGCGCACAGCAGAATTCGGGCGTGGTGGCGCGAACGTGGATGATCCCGCCTGCGGCCTGGATGCGCTCGATGATCGGATGGTCGATCGGGGCGACCTCACCCTCCAACGCGAGCGACCCCTGGGTCCACGAGCGCCCGGTCATGGGGTGCTCCTCCTTGGCCACGACGGGCACACCGTCGAGCCCACGCGCGGTGCCGTTGGCGTAGCGGTCGGCCGACACCTTCGCCTCGGCACGGGCCTCGTCGTAACGACGGTCCATCACCGCGTTCAGTGTCGGCTCGCATGCTTCGATGCGGGCGATGACGGTCTCGAGGTACTCGACGGGCGAGAGCGACTTGGCGGTGTAGGCAGCGATGAGTTCCGTTGCGGAGAGGTAGACGTCTTCGGACATGTCCACGATTCTGCCCGATGTGCCCGGCCGGTTCCCTGATCGGCGGTTCAGCTAATCTCGACGCTCATGCCCGACCTCCGTCGCCTCCTCGCGCCGAGCTCCATCGCCGTCGTCGGGGGAGCGCCCGCCGAACGAGTTGTTCGGCAGTGCGTGAAGCTCGGGTTCGAAGGGCCCATCTGGCCCGTTCACCCCACGCGCACCGACCTGGCCGGTGTGCCGTGTGTGCCGACGCTCGACGATCTGCCCGGAGTTCCCGATGCCGTCTTCCTCGGTGTCAACCGCCACGCCACCATCGAGTCCATGCGCATCGCCAGCCGACTCGGCGTCGGTGGCGTGGTCTGTTACGGCTCGGGCTTCGCCGAGACCGGCGACGCCGACCTGCAGGACGAACTGCTGCAGGCAGCCGGCGACGTGCCGTTCTTCGGCCCCAACTGCTACGGGTTCGTGAACACGTTCGACCGCGTCGCGCTGTGGCCCGACGAGCACGGCATGGACCGGCACGAGCGCGGGGCGGCGATCGTCAGCCAGAGCGGCAACGTGGCGGTGAACCTCACGTTCCAGCAGCGCGGGCTACGCCTCGGCAGCATGATCACCGTCGGCAACCAGGCGGATCTCGGCACCGAGGACGCGATCGCCGCACTGCTCGACGACCCACGCATCACGTCCATCGGCCTGTTCCTCGAGGCCGTCCGCGACGCCCAGCAGTTCGCGACCGTCGCGCAGCGGGCACAGGAGCAGGGGGTACCGATCGTCGCCCTGCAGACCGGGCGCAGCGAAGCGGGCGCCCTCATCGCCAAGTCGCACACCGGCAGCATGGCCGGACGTGCCGCGGCCTACGACGCGCTGTTCGCCCGATACGGCGTCGCCACCGTGCGCACACCTGCCGAGCTGCTCGAGACGCTGAAGCTGCTCGACAGCGGTGGCGCGCTGGGTGGACGTCGTGTGGTGTCGCTCAGCTGCTCCGGCGGCGAGGCGTCGCTCGTGGCCGACCGTGGCGAGACGACCGCCCTACGGTTCGACCCGTTCACGCCCGAGCAGACGGCGGCGATCGAGGGCACGCTCACCGAGCTGGTCTCGGTCAGCAACCCGTTCGACTACCACACGTTCATGTGGGGCGACCGAGCCGCCATGGCCGCGACGTTCACCGCCGTGATGGACGGCCCGCAGGACGCGACGATGCTGCTGCTCGACGCTCCCCCGTCCAAGGACAACGACCCCTCCAGCTGGTACACCGCAGCCGACGCGTTGGCCGACGCCGCCCGCTTCACCGGGAACCGAGGCGTGGTCGTCGCCAGCCTGGCCGAGTGCATCAACGAACCCTTCCGAGCCCACATCACGGCGGAGGGGCTCACTCCCCTGCTCGGCCTGTCCGAGGCACTGGTCGCGCTCGACGCCGCAGCGACGATCGGCACGGCTCGCGCGGCCACACCGCATGCACCCGTGGTCGCACCCGCCGCCGCGTCGCTGGTCGACGAGGCGGCGGCCAAACAGCGCCTCGCTGGCCTCGGCGTGTCGGTGCCCGTCGGTCGGGTCGTACCAGCCGACGGCGTGCTCGCTGCCGCCGACGACGTGGGCTATCCGATCACCCTGAAGGCGCTCGGCCACGCGCACAAGAGCGAGGCCGGCGCGGTGAAGGTCGGCCTTCGCGACCCCGAGGCTCTGGCGGCAGCGGTGGACGCAATGCCGGCCACGCCGGCGGGTTTCCTGGTCGAGAGCACGGTCACCGACGTCGTCGCCGAGGTGCTCGTCACCGTCCGTCGCGACGCGCCGGTCGGTTGGCTCGTCACGCTCGGCCATGGCGGCGTGATGACCGAATTGTGGGGCGACGTCACCCACCTGCTCGCGCCGGTCACCGTGCACGAAGTGCAGACCGCGCTGCTCGCCCTGCGCAGCGCCCCGCTGCTGACCGGGTTCCGTGGCCGGCCGGCTGCCGACATCCAGGCCCTGGCCGAGCTCGTGGTCCGGCTCGCAGATGCAGTGGTCGGCACCGACATCGTCGAAGTGGAACTCAACCCCGTGCTCGTCGGCACCCGCGGCGCGACCGCAGTCGACGCGCTGCTCATCGTGGAGGACTGACCGAATGTCGAACCCCAACACCTCGCACCCCGGCTTTCACGTCGACGTCGCCGACGGCATCGCCGTCGTCACGCTCGATCGCCCCAAGGCCAACGCCATCGACGCGGCCACCAGCTACGCGCTCGGCGAAGTGTTCGTGGGCTTCGAGCACGACCCTGCCGTGCGCGTCGCCATCTACACCGGCGCCGGCGAGAAGTTCTTCAGCGCTGGATGGGACCTCGGCGCCGCCGCGGAGGGCGAGGCGTTCGACAGCGACTACGGCGCCGGTGGGTTCGGTGGGTTCACCAACCTCCCGTATCGTCGCACTCCGGTGATCGCCGCCGTGAACGGCCTCGCCGTCGGCGGTGGGTTCGAGATCGCCATGGCAGCCGACTTGATCGTCGCGGCCGATCACGCGCAGTTCTTCCTGCCCGAAGCCGGGCTCGGCATCCTTCCCGACAACGGCGCCGTGCGGCTGCCCCGTCTGCTGCCAGGACCGATCGCGAGGGAGATGCTGCTGACCGGCCGGCGCATGTCGGCCGACGAGGCCGCACGCTGGGGTCTGGTGAACAAGGTCGTTCCCGGCGCCGAGTTGCTCGAGGCCGCCCGACAGCTCGCCACCGACGTGTGTTGGGCGGCGCCCCTCAGCGTCACGGCCATCCTCGACATCGAACGTCGCACCGCACTGATGGACCCGATCGAGGCGATGGGCGTCATCCAGGACCTGCCCAGCTATCGCGCCGCGATCGACTCGGAGGATGCGCAGGAGGGCACGAACTCGTTCGCCGAGAAGCGCTCGCCGGTGTGGAAGGGCCGCTGATCAGCCGACCGAGGCGCGTTCGAGCGGATCGATACCCCACCACGTGCCATTCGACTCGATGACGTGCAGACGAGTCCACGAGGTGCGATCGGCGGTCTCGTCCAGTCGGAACGCGTCCATCACGGTCTTGTGCGCCCCGGGACGGTACGCGAAGTTCTTCATCGCCGTGTCGTCACGCCAGATCGAGAACGTTGGCCCGTCATGCGCGAGCAGGCCCGGGAAGTTGAAGATCTGTGACGAGAGCAACCCGTCGAGCGGTTCAACATTCATCCACGTCCGCACCCGGTCGACCGCTGCGCCGAAGCTCAACGCCCGATCGACATCGAAATCGGGTCCCAGCTCCCATCCCGCTGTCGTCAGGGTGATCACGACGCCATCAGTCGACTGAACGCTTCGGTCGACTGCGAAATGACCGCCGTCGCCGATCCAATTGCAGCAGCCATGCGACTTCGTCGGTTGCAGCGCTGCCGACCACACCTCGATGGCGTCGGCGAATGCGTCGACGGCGGCCGATGCGCATGCTCGGGCGGAGACGTCGTCGGCATGGACGCCGACAGCGATGAACTCCGATGCCAGTTGTGAGGCGAACTCCGAACCATGTCGACCCTCATCGGCCCCTATCAGCCAGCTCGACGGGGACCCTGCTGGTGGATCCTCGCTGTGGCTGGGGAGGCGTCGCACCTCGCCGAATCGCGCGAGATGGACGCTCAGGTAGTTGGCTCCGGTGCTGTCGCCGCCCATGTGCAGATCCCCGATCTTGGCTGCCCGAACGTCAAAGTAACACCGACAGGAGCGGCGCACCCGAGACACACCAGGAACTCACGGTTCGCGGCGTTCACCAGGAACTCGAGTTCGCGGCGGTCAGGTCAGGTCGAGGGCGTGGGGGATGTCTTCGTAGTCGACGGTCCACAGGCGGGCCGCGTAGCGATCGTCACTGTGACTGCAGCGCCAGCCGAGCAGCCGTTGCGCCCGCTCGGACAGCTGCGCCACATCGGCCCAGTCGGCGCCGAGCGGCGAGGCCTCCTCGGGTGTCAGCCAACCCAGCACGAACGACAGGTGCAAGCCGTGGCGGAACTGATCTGCCGTGGTGTTCGCTCCCCCACCGTGCAGCACTCGGCCTGTGTAGATCATGCCGCTGCGCTCGGGCATGACGGCCTGGCAGATCTCGTCGGGCGCGGCGCGGCGGCGGTAGTCGTCCCAGAGGTGGCTGCCAGGCACCACCTGGGTGGCGCCGACCTCGGCCGCGAAGTCGCTGATCGCGAACAGGCAACTGAGCGTCACCTCGAACCCCCCGGGCGTGCACAGCGTGGGCCAGTTCTCGGCGTCGCGATGAATCCACTGTGCCGTCTCACCCGGCCCGATGATCATCATCTGCCCGGTGTTCATCCAGTAGTCGGACGCCGATGGCAGCAACGTTCGATCGGCCACCTCGAGGTAGAAGGGATCCGTGAGGACGTCGACGAATGCGGCGCTGCGATGTGCGAGTCGCGTGAAGCGAGTCGTCCGCTCGCCCCAGAACTGGCGAACCGCTGCGCTCTCCGCGACCGAGCCCGACGGATGGCCAGAGGCGTGCGCCACCATGTCCTCGCGGAACCGGTGGTGCACATCGGTGTCGAGGAAGTCGCGCACGATGACCGCGCCGTCGGATGCCAACACCTCGAGGACGGCGTCGATGCCATCGCCCTTGCCGACGTGCTGCAGCGCCACCATCAGTTGTAGCTGCCCACCGCGAAGATGTCGGAGTCGCGGTCGTGCAGTCGCGCGGTCAACTCGCCGACCCGGGCGACATTGTGCACGTAGCGCTGACCGTGCTCGTGGGTGTGGGCGACGCTGAGCGTCCACGACTCGCTCTTGCCCCACGGCGGCAGAAAGACGCCACCGTTGTGCTGCACCAGGAAGTGGAGATGACTGATGGCGGTCGAGATGCGCAGGAACTCGCGATAGTTGCGAGACGGCGTGTCGTGGAAGACCACCGAGCCCTTGAAACCGAACACGGTGCCGCACGACGGGATGCCCGCTGCGGCGAGCGCCTCCGTGGAGCCCTGCAGCATGGCCCGACCCACCTCGGCCGCGATCTCGTAGGTCTCGGGGAGCAGCACCTCGGTGAGCGTGGCGCGCGCCGCTGCCATGGTGAGCGGATTGCCGTTGAACGTGCCGATCTGGTCGTACACGCCGCTCTCGATGGCGGCCATGACCTCCTCGGTGCCGCCGATGGCACCGCACGGCAGGCCACCGCCGAGCGCCTTGGCGAGACAGACGATGTCGGGGCTGACACCGAACAGGCGAGTCGCCCCGCCCCAGTCGACGACCATGCCGGTCTTCACCTCGTCGAACGCGAGGAGCACACCGTGAGCGCGGGTGAGGTCGCGGACGCCCTGCAGGTAGCCGGGCGCCGGCGGAATGATGCCGGCGTTCATCATCATCGGCTCGAGGATCATGCCGGCGATCTGACCACGATGCTGGTCGAGCACGGCCTCGAGCGCAGCGAGGTCGTTGAACGGCACCAGGCGAAGGTGGTCGGCCATCGGCTGCAGGATGCCAGGCCCCGCAACGCGATTCGGGTTGCTCTCGGGGCCCAGCTGATCGGCCGACCGGAAGATGGACACCATGGCCGAGTCGTGATGGCCGTGGTACGTGCCCTCGATCTTGATGACGAGCGGACGCCCCGTGATGGCGCGCATGAGGTGGAACGCGTCCATCGTGCTCTCGGTGCCCGAGTTGTTGAACCGCCACTTCGGCAAGCCGAAGCGAGCGGCAAGGTTCTCGGCGACGAAGATGGCGTCCTCGGTGGGCTGGGCGAAGTGGGTGCCCTTCGTGACCCGGTCCTGCACGGCGCGCACGACCGCGGGGTTGGCGTGGCCCACGGCGTTCACTCCGTAGCCGCCGTGCATGTCGACGTACTCGGTGCCATCGGCGTCCCACACCAGGGCGCCCTCACCATGGCTGACCCACACCGGGATCGGGCGCGAGCTGGCCCAACTCGAGCACACCCCGCCGGGCATCGTTCGTTGTCCGCGCTCCCACAGCTCGGCCGACTTCGCCATCCGCGCCATGAACTGTGCTTCCTCGGCGTTGATCAGCTCGTCGAGAGTGGTGCCGTTGGTCTGGTCCATGGACCCCGAGAGTACCGCACCTTGTCTGACTGGTCGTTCAGAGTTCGATAGGGTCCATCCATCACCGCGGAAAGGGACCCGCAATGCCCAACGACGTGTTCACGCTCACGAGCGACGACTACCTGAGCGACGCGGTCTGGAACGCCGAACGCGACCAGATCTTCCACGGAGGCTGGGTGCTCGCCGGAGCGGGTCAGCGGCTCGCCCCCGGCAACCGCACGGTGGTGAACATCGCAGGCGAGAGCGTGCTGCTCACGCGCGACCTCCAGGGCGGACTGCACGCGTTCGCCAACGTCTGCCGACACCGCGGCTCGCGTCTGTGCGACGGCACCGACAACACCTCCCAGGGCTCGCTCATGTGTCCGTACCACGCGTGGACGTATGCACTCGACGGACGCCTCATCGCGACTCCGCACCTCGACGAGACCGAGGTCGACAAGAGCACACTGCCGCTGTGGCAGTACCACCTGCGCGAGTGGCAGGGCCTGGTCTTCGTCAGCCTGCACGCCGACCCGCCGCCGTTCGACGAGTGGCTTCAGCGCCATGCCGCCGAAATGCTCCGTCTCGAACGGTTTGCCATCGGTGACCTGAAGCTGGTCGCCAGCACGGTGTGCGACATCGCGGCGAACTGGAAGATCGTGGTCGAGAACTATCAGGAGTGCCTGCACTGCACGCGCGTCCATCCGGAACTCGTGGACCTGGTGCCGCTCTACCGCACCGGATGGGTGGCCGACCACACCCGCAGCGACGGCGGGGTCGTGCTCGAACGCGGCAGCACCATGTCCTCGGAACCGGTCGACCTACCGCCGCTGCCGGGAGCGTCCGACATCGATCAGATCTCGTACTACGGCGCGACCTGCTTTCCCAACGGCTTCATCGACATCACCGGGCCCAGCGTGGTCATCTCGACGCTCTACCCCGACGGCCCTCATCGCACGGTGATGACGATGGACTTTCTGTTCCACGCCGACGCCATCGCCGCGCCGGACTTCGACCCGCAGTCGATCATCGACTTCAACGTGCTCGTCGGCAACCAGGACAATGTCGTCTGCGAAGCCGTGCAACGTGGCGTGTCGTCGAAGGCGTTCGACCACGGCGTGCTCACGCCGAAGGACGAGTACGTCATCTGGTTCACCGACCACTATCGACGCACGATGTCGGACGGCTGACGACCGCACCCGTCGGCGGCCCGAGCAGGTCAGTTCGGCAGCACCCGCAGCGAATCGGGCGCCAGTTCGAGACCCACCTCGGCACCTTCGCCCAGCACAGGGGTCTCGGCGCCGTTCGCCACCATCGCCTGCAGTTCGTGATCGCCCACACGCACGTGTACATGGGTGAGCGCTCCCGCGAACACCACGTTCGACACGCGGCCGCGCAGGTTCGCCGACCCCGCGTCGACGAGGCGCAGGCGTTCGGGCCGCAGCACGACGTAGCAGTTCCCCTGCACCGCGCCGGTCTCGGTCGGTACGGTCTGACCCAGGACGTCGACCTCACCGGCTCGCGCCATGGCGGGCAACAGGTTGGCCAGCCCCAAGAAGTCGGCGACGTAGGTGCTGGACGGGGCGTCGTACACGTCTCGCGGCGCGCCGACCTGCTCGATGATGCCGGCGTTCATGACCGCCAGACGGTCGCTCATGGTGAGCGCTTCTTCCTGGTCGTGGGTGACGTAGACGAACGTGATGCCCACCTCGCGGTGCAGCTGTCGCAGCTCGACCTGCAGCACCCGGCGCAGCTTTGCGTCGAGCGCTCCGAGCGGCTCGTCGAGCAGCAACACCTTCGGACGCAGCACCAGCGACCGGGCCAGGGCGACACGCTGCTGCTGCCCGCCCGACAGCTGGTGCGGGCGACGCGACTCGTACCCGGTGAGACGAACCAGTTCGAGCGCCTCACCGACGCGCCGCCGGGACTCGTCCTTCGAGCAGTTCTGGAATCGCAACCCGAACGCCACGTTGTCGACGACGGTCTTGTGTGGGAACAGGGCGTAGCTCTGGAAGACCGTGTTCACCGGGCGCCTCTCGGGTGGTACGCCACGCATGTCCGCTCCATCGATGTGGATGGATCCGTGCTCGATCTCCTCGAACCCACCGATGAGGCGCAACGTGGTCGTCTTCCCGCAGCCCGACGGCCCCAGGAGCGAGAAGAACTCTCCCGGTTCGATGACCAGGTCGATGCTGTTCAGCACCTGGAGCGAGCCGTAGAACTTCGACAGTGCCGTCAACTCGATTCGGCCACCACCGGCGCCCTGTTCACCCATTGCTCATTGCCCCCAACGCGTGACGCCAGATGGACTGACCGTCTGTTCAGGAAACGATAGCCCACGCTGCAGCGCCGCTCGCGCGGCGACGGATAGGTTGCCCACCATGCACAGCGAGGAGATCGAGTACCACATCGACGGCGTCCGCTACTTGGGCCACATGGCGGTCCCCGACGGCGACGACCCTCGTCCTGCGGTCCTGGTGTGCCACGAGGGTCCCGGTATGACTGCGCACTCCCGGCATCGCGCCGACCGCCTTGCCGCCGAGCTGGGCTACGTCGCGTTCGCGCTCGACTACTGGGGAGATGGACAACCGCTGCCGGCCGACGAGGTGATGCCCAAGATCGGCGCGCTGATGGCCGACCAGGCCGAGACCCGCCGCCGCGCCACCACCGCGCTCGACCTGCTCCTCGCCCACCCACGGGCCGACAGAAGCCGCGTCGGCGCGATGGGCTACTGCTTCGGCGGCACCATGGCGCTCGAACTCGGTCGCGACGGCGCGCCGGTCCATGCCATCGTCGGCTTCCACAGCGGCCTGGCCAACGCCACCCCCGCCGACGCGGCGAACATCACCGGGAAGGTGCTCGTGTGCATCGGGGTCGACGACCCGATCATCCCGCCCGCGCAACGGCAGGCGTTCGAGGACGAGATGAACGCCGCCGGCGTCGACTGGCAGATGCTGCTGCACAGTGGGGCAGGGCACAGCTTCACCAACCGTCTGGCCGACGGCAGCCGGCCCGGCTTCCAGTACCACGAGGCGAGCGATCTGCGCAGTTGGCGGGCGATGGCGGCCCACTTCGACGAGGTCTTCGCCCCGCGTTCACCAGGAACTTGAGTTCGCGCGGTTTGGGCCTCAGTCGGCGCTGACGCCCTTGGGGGCGCGCTGGTTCATGAAGCCGAACATGTAGCCGGCGACACGACGCATCTGGATCTCTTCGGCACCTTCGGTGATGCGATACCGGCGGTGGTGGCGGTAGATGTGCTCGAACGGCTTGTGCCGCGAGTAGCCCATGCCACCGTGCACCTGCATTGCCCGGTCGGCGGCCTCGCAGCACAACCGGTTCGCCCAGTAGTTGCACATGCTGACCTTGTCGCTCTGACTGAACGCGCCGTACTTGTCCATCATCCACGCCGTCTTGTGGACGAGCGCGCGCAGCATCTCGCACTGGGTCTGCAGCTCGACGAGCGGGAACTGGATGCCCTGGTTGGTGGCCAACGCCTTGCCGAACGGCCGGCGCTCCTTGGCGTACTGCACGGCCTCGTCGACGCTGAACTGTGCCGCGCCCAGCGACGAGGCCGCCTGACGGATGCGGTTCTCGTTGAAGAAGTGCTGCACCACCTGCAGGCCGCGACCTTCCCCACCGAAGATCGCCCCGTGCGGCACCCGCACGTCGGTGAGGCGAATGTGGGCATGGTCGGTGGGCATGTTGAACGTCCACAGGTACTCGAGCACTTCGAAGCCCGGGCTCTGCGTGGGTACCAGGAATGCCGTGATGCCGTCGCCGTCGCCCGCCTTGCCGCTGGTACGGGCCATGATCATGTCGTACTGGGCCTTGTGGATCCCGGTGTTCCAGGTCTTCTCGCCGTTGATGATCCACTCGTCGCCGTCGCGCACGGCCGTGGTCTCCATGTGCGTCGCGTCGCTGCCGTGGTTCGGCTCGGTGATGCCGAACGCGAAGCCGCGCCGCCCTTCGGCCAGATCGTCGATCCACGCTGCCTTCTGCTCGTCGGTGCCGTAGGCGATCATCAAGAGCAGACCGACGTTGTTGCCGACGATGGAGTGCTCGTTCTGCAGGTCGTTGTGCAGGCCGAGTCCCTTTCGGGCGAGGTGCTCGCGGATGACGGCCATGCCCAGGTTCGTGCCGTTGCGCCCGCCGAACTCGGTGGGGAACGGGTAGCGATAGAAGCCGGCGTCGTCGGCGAGTCGTTTCACCTTGTGGAGCAACTGCTCCCACTCCGCGTTGGGCAGCCCCTGGTTGTCCCAGTCGGTGCGCGCGTCCTCACGACGATGATCGAGGAAGCGGATGTTGTCGTCCTCCTGCTCGAGCGGGCGGATCACCTGCTCGATGAAGGCGTCGAGTTCGGCGAGCAAGTCGAGGAGGTCGTGCGGCAGATCGAAGTCCATCGCGGAAGTGTTCTCGCCCGCCACCGTCCCTGACGAGGCGGACGGACCGTTGCGACGTCAGCGAGCGTCGCGCTTGGCCTGACGCTTCGCCCCCTGGGCCTTCGATGACGCGCGCCGCGCGGGCGATGCGGTCGCGGACGCAGGCACCACACCTCGTCCGGACGCCGTGGTGCCCTTGGTCTGCGCAGACTTGGCGTTGCTCTTCGACGCCTTCGGCGCCGCGCGTTCCGGCAGCGTGGCCGCCTTCGCCAGCGCGAGCCGCTCAGACTTCAGCTCGTTGGCGGCCGCTTTCGCAGCCCCGGCGTATGCGCGCGACACCCTGGCGAGGGCGTCCTCGAAGATCTCGGCCTTGCGCAGGGTGCGCAGGTTCTGCGACTGGGTGGCGGCGCGACGGCCCACCTCGGACACGGTCGCGCTCGCCTGCCGGCGGTGCAGCTTCGAGTACTTGTTGCGGGCCCGACGGACGAGCAGCAGCGCGTCGCCCAGTTCGTCCTCGTTCATCAGCGCGAGGCGCTTCGGCTCGGTCGCGACGAGCAGCTTCTGCTCGTTCGCCGAGAAGAGTGCGAGTTCGGTCGGGTTCATCCTGCCTCCATCGATCGGTGGTGTTGCGACGCATGTTCCCACGCCCCGGCGCGAGTTGTGCAGTGATGCAAGAATGAATGCATGGCAGCGACCTTCACCCGTATGGACGAATCCACCGCCGAGCAGTGGGCCGTCATAGGCCGCGAGACGGCTCAGAACCAGGGCCGAGTGGCCGACCGCATCCTCATGCTCTTGCGTTCGCTGTCCGAGGTGACCGACGGGTTCGCCACCGACCAGCTCACCCATTGCCTGCAGACCGCGACCTTGGCCGAGCGGGCCGGAGCGGACGACGAAGTGATCATCGGCTCGCTGTGCCACGACATCGGTAAGGCCATCAGCGTGCCCAACCACGGCCCCATCGCCGCCGAGATGCTGCGCCCGTACGTGCGTCCCGACGTGGTGCAGATGCTGCACCACCATCAGGACTTCCAGGGCCGCCACTACTACAACCACTTCGGTATGCCCACCGACCTGCGCGAGCAGTTCCGCGACGAACCGTGGTTCGCGCTCTGCGAGCAGTTCACCGACGAGTGGGATCAGATCGCGTTCGACCCGGAAGGTCCCACCGAGCCCCTCGAGCACTTCGAGCCGCTGGTGAGAGAGGTGTTCGCGACACCGCGCTACCGCTAGGAGGCGCTCATGAGCCACGGTGCACTCACCACGCTGATCCCGCTGGGAGCAGCTCAGACGGTCACCGGCAGCAAGTTCCTCGTCGAGCACAGCGGCCGTCGCGTGCTCTTCGACAGCGGCCTGTTCCAAGGCCTGAAGGAGTTGCGTGAGCGGAACTGGGCGCCGTTCCCCGTGCCTCCCGAATCGCTCGACGCGATCGTCATCAGTCACGCTCACCTCGACCATTGCGGCGCGCTGCCCCGGCTGGTGAAGGCCGGGTTTCGCGGTGACGTGCACGTCACGTTCGACACCGGACGGCTGATGTCGGTCGTCCTTCCCGACAGCGCCCGACTGCTGGAAGAGGAGGCCAAGTACGCGAACCGAGCTGGGTACTCGCGGCACAGCCCTGCGCTCGCGCTGTACACCGAGGACGACGCGTGGACTGCGCTGGAGGAACTGCGTTCACACCCGTTCGAGCAGTCGTTCGAGGCGGCCGACGGCATCGCGGTCACGTTCCAGCCCGCCGGCCACATCCTCGGCTCCGCCACGTTGCGGGTCGAGTTGCGCGATGGCCCGACCATCCGTTTCAGCGGCGACCTCGGCCGCCCGACCCACCCCCTCCTCGTTCCTCCCACACCGGTCGGCGACTGCGACCACCTGTTCGTCGAGAGCACGTACGGAGACCGCGAGCACCGCGATCGAGCGAACGGTCCCGACGCCCTCGCGGACGTCATCGAACGCACCGTCGCGCGTGGTGGCAAGGTGATCATTCCTGCGTTCGCCGTCGACCGCACGGAAGTGTTGCTGTACCACCTGCACCAGCTGTCGATCCAGCGACGACTCCCACGCGTCCCCATCTACGTCGACAGCCCGATGGCGCTGGCCGCGCTGCAGATCTATCGCGAAGCGTTCGAGGAACGCGCCGCCGACATACGCCCCGAGCTCGCCGACATGACCCGCCTGCTCGAGGTGCCGAATCTCACCGAGGTGTTCGACAGCGATGGCTCGAAGGGTGTCTCGCGCTCAGGTGGTCCGGCCATCATCATCGCCGGCGCCGGCATGGCCTCGGGCGGGCGCGTCGTGCACCACCTCGAGAAGTTCCTCCCCGACGAGCGGTGCAGTGTGGCACTGGTGGGGTTCCAGGCGGCAGGAACCCGTGGCCGTCAACTGCTCGACGGAGCCACCAGCGTGAAGATCCACGGGCAGTACGTACGGGTGAAGGCTGAGATCTGCGATCTGACGGGCTTCTCGGTGCACGCCGACGCGAGCGAGCTGATGTCGTGGATCGCCACCGCCGAGCGACCGCCGGCCACCGTGTTCGTGGTGCACGGCGAGCCCGACGCGTCGCGGGCCCTACGTGATCGCATCGTGCGCGAGCTCGACTGGAACGCCGTCACCCCCGAGCACGGCGAACGGATCGTGCTGCACCGCTGAACGTCGTCGGGGCGACGCCGGTTGCCCGGCGCCACCCCGTCGCTGTCGTGGTGAGCGGTGTACGTACTAGCGGACCTGCGTACCCGTCACGCCCATGACGATGCGGTTGTTCGACGCATTGCTGTTGATGATCAGGTTCACCTTGTACTGGGCGTTCACGGCGACGTTGCCCGGCGTGAAGGTGATCGTGACCTGGCAGTTCTTGCCCGGCGCCACGTTCGCGCACCCGGTCGAGGCGACCCGGAACTTGTTGAGGACCTGCGCCTGCGTGAGGTTGGTCCGGTTGGTCGAGACGAACTCGAACTTCAGGGCCGCTTCGGTGAGCGTGCTCTGCAGGCTGAAGTTGGCGTTGCCCGAGTTGGTCAGCGTCAGCTTGAACGTCTGAGAACCGCCTGCTCGGGCGCTGATGCTCGCCGTCGTCGCCGAGGGCGTGATGGTTCCCTGCACGCCGGTGCCCGACAGCGCCACGGTCGCGGCGGGAATCGCCACGGGCAGGTGGCCGGGGAAGGCCACGTCTGTGATGTCGGTCGCGGTCACCTTGATGTTGCCGACGCGAGCTGCCTTGACCCCCGGCCGGAAGACCACCGACAGCAAGCACGACTGGCCCGCCTGGAGGTCGACCAGCACGTTGTTGCTGCGGCAGCCGACGGCGGTGAAGTCGCTGCTGTTGAGGCCACCCACCGCGATGCCGTCGAGCCGGAGGTTGCCCGTGCCCGCGTTCCTCACCGTCACGGTGACCGCATTCGAGTTGGTGTTCACGATCACGTTGCCGAAGGCGACGCTGGCCGGCGAGACCGTCAACGCCGGCGTCTGGGCAGCGATCGACGTGCCGCTGAGGGCGATCGTCACCGGCGAACGGAGACCGTCGTGGCCGACGACCAGCCTGGCCGTCTTCAGCCCGGCACCCGAGATCTCCGTGGGCAAGAAGCTGACCGTCACCGTGCAGGACTGATCGAGTTCGAGCGTCGCTGCGGCACAGGTGGTGCCGGTGATGGCGAACTGGTCGGCGCCGGCTTCCTCGAGCGATGCCACGAAGGACGAGACCGAGTCGTTGCCGATGTTGCTGATCGTGAAGGTCTGCGACGAGCTGTCGGTGCCGAACTCGCGGACCCCGAAGTCCTTCGTGGTCGGGTTGGCCACCACAGGGCCGGCGAGCCGGCCGGCCAGCAGGAACTTGTCGGTCGAACCGACCTGCGTGAGCGGGCTGCGCACCGAGAACCGGTTCACCGGCTCGCCGGTGAGGTCGAACACCTTCGAGCCGACCACGGTGTGCAGGACACCCGGGTGACCGATGTACCCGGCCGGTGCCGCAGGGGCGACGTTCGGGTCCCAGCGCAGGAATCCGGCGGCCAGCGCTCCGGACGGCGCCCGCAGCGCCTCCACGTCGGTGGTGGCACGAATCTCGCCGGCACCGTCGGTGGTGATGTTCTGCGTGCCGTACGGCGTCTCGAACGTGTACGCAGTCAGCGGGCACAGACCATCGGCCGTGATGCGGATGCGGTTGAACAGCGTCTGCGAACCCGCCGTCGGCGGCGACGAGAGGAACGTCGCCTCCGTGGCCATGCGCAGCATCGCCGTGCCGCCGGCCGCGCGAACCGCACCGTTGGCGGTGCACAGGTGCGCACCGAACGTGACGATGTCGGAATCGGCGATCGTGTAGAACGACTCACCGGGGTAGTTGGTCGGGAAGGCCACCGCCAGCGACGGGTTGAACGTCGCGTCGCCGAGCAGCACGCAGCTGCCGTCGTTGACGAGGCATTGCTCGAGGCGGATGCCGTTGTGGTCCTGCAGCCAGATCGGGAACCCGGCACCGTTGGTCGCGCCGGCGACGGCGGCGTTGGCCGCAGTCGCCCGACCGACGAGGTTCACGGTGAGGTCGCCAGTGATGGCATTGCTGACGAACGTGATCGAGTCGGTGAGCGGGCCGGTCGCTGTCGGCTGGAACCGCAGCGACACGAAGCAGCCCTCGCCCGGCTGGATGAACCGGGCGTCGGACAGCGGATCCGTCACACACGTCGAACCGGCGATCGCGAACGACGAACCATCGGCGAGTGTGAACGGAGCGAGCACCAGCGCCGACGAGCCGCCGGCGTTGGCGATGTGAACACTGACGGTCTGGCTCTGGCCACCGACGTGCAGGTCGATGAAGCGCACCGGGTTCAGCGACGACGAGATCGCCGCAGCACCCGCTGGTGCCACTCCGAGGCCACTGAGGGCGACGCCGGTCGGGCTGTTCTTGCCGCTGTGGTGCAGCGTCAAGGTCGTCGTCATCGGTCCGGTGGTGGACGGGGCGAAGTGCACGTTCACCGTGCACGACTCGCCGGGCTGGAGCACGGCTCCCACGGTGCAGGTGGAGCCATCCTGGATGGCGAACTGGGCAGTCTCGTCACCGTCGAGGGTCAGCGGCGCGGTGGAGTCGAGCGTCACCGCGGCGACGCCCGTGTTGGTGAACGTGAACGCGCGGTCCACCTCGGCGGACACGAGGCCCATCTCGGCGCCACCGAAGTCCCACGAGGTCGGGTCCGACACGATCGGGCCGACGAGGCGACCCGTGATGCCGAACTGATCCGTCTCGGCGATCACGCCGCCGAGGCCGTCGATGCGCTCGACCGTGAAGCGGTTGAACGGCTGACCGGCATCCATGTACGGGGCGCCCGTTGCCGTGCCCGGGTTCACCGGGTCGCCGAGCCAACCGGCGGGCCGGTTGGACTGCTCCATGTAGCCCTCGAGCACGACGGCCGAGAGCGCCTGGTGGTAGTCGCACGGGGTCGCCACGCAGCCCACGTCCTGGGTACCGGCAGTGGGCTTGATGTCGCCCGCATCGTCCGTGGTGAGCAGTGTCTGGCCGTAGGGGTGGGTGAACTTGTAGGTGGTCTCGGGGCACAGCCCGCCGCGAGCGACGATGCGGAGACGGCCGAAGGTGATGCCACCGAAGGGCTCGACCGGACCGAGGAACGCTGCCTCAGTGGCGATCTCGACCATGACCGAGCCGGCACCAGCGCCGCATTCGGCGTCGCTCGCGTCGAGCGGGGCCGACTGGACCATGTAGTAGAACCACTCGTCGGGGTAGTTGGCAGGGAAGCTCTGTGCCGAGCCGCCGTCGGGCACCGGCGCCGAGATGCACAGCGGGTTGGTCGGCTGGTCGCACTGGCCGACACGCACGCCCCGCTCGTCCTGGTACCAGTCGGGGAAGGTGTTGACGGGGTCGATGGTGTCCGAGACGGCGGCCACGCCACCCCAGCTCGCGCCGGTCAGCGTCACGCCGAGGCCGGCCGAGTTCGAGTTGAACGTGACTGTCGTCGAGTGCAGGACACCGGCGTCGTTCGGCTGGTACCGGAACCCGACGGTGCAGCTGGCACCTGCCGGCACGAACGTACCGGTGCAGGTGTCGAGGCCCTTCTGGAAGCCGGCGGCGATGCCATCGGCGTCGATGCTCGGTTCGGCGAGCAGCGGCGCCGAACCCGAGTTGAGGATCGTCAGCGTCTCGGTGGCGCTCACGGTGGTGAGGCGGACTTGGCCGAAGTCGATGTTCTGCGTGTTCTGCGTCGGCAGCGGGGCGTCGTTGACACCGATGCCGGTACCGACGAGGTCGATGACCAGGGGGCGGGTGGACTCGGCGATGGTGACCTCGGCCCGAGCCGAGAAGACCCGGTTGGTGTCGGGCGCGAAGTTGAAGCCCACGGCGCACGTGGCGTCGCGAGGAAGGAGTGCCGACTCGCAGGTACCGGCGGTGACGCCGAAGTTCGCGGCATCAGCGCCGGTGAGCACGACGCCGGTGATCGTCGACGGGTCCTTGCCGAGCAGGCCGGCGCCAATGTTGGTGATGGTGACCGGCTTGGCTGCGCCGGCCGCGGCCGGAACCTCGACGACCTGGCCGCCGAAGTTGATCGAGGTGTCGGACGCGCCGAGCGGGCCGGCCACCTTGGCCAGCACCTGGAAGTTGCTCGTCGATGCGAGCGGAAGGCACTCGGCTGCATCGCAGTCGACGCCGAGGCCGCTCGAGGTGGGGGTCACGCCTTCGGGCCACTTGACGACCTCGAACGAGTTGAATCCGCCGGCGCCGCCGGTCACCGGCGCGAACGCGCCGCTGCCGAGATAGCCGGGTACCTGCGTCGGGGCACCGAGTTCGTCGGGCGCCTGCACGAGGAGGCCGACACCGAGGATCGGCGCCGCGAGGACTTGGTTCCAATCACAGGGGACGACCGGGGTCGGGAAGCAACCGATGTCCGACGTGTTGGCGGCGGCTCGCGCTCCGAGGATGGTGCCGTCGGGATCCGTCTGGACGGTGACCGGGCCGTACGGCGTCCGGAACGTGTACCACGCGTCGCCGCACAGGCCGCTGTCGGCGCTGGCCCGCATGCGGATGCGACCGAACACCTGCTGGTCGCCAGGAGCGACCGCACCGTTGGCGAACGCTGCCTCGAGGGCGAGGTGAACGCTGACGACGCCGGTGGGCGCTACCGAGCAGTCGACGACCGGCATCGGCTCGGAGTCGGCAGCCGAGTAGAAGAACTCGTCGGGGAAGTTCGTGGGGAACACCAGCGGCGCGTTGGCGTCGTAGCCCGGCCCCGTCAGCGGTGCCAGGCAGTTCGTGTCGAGCGGGTCGAGGCAGGGGGACACGCGGACGCCGTTGACGTCCTCGAACCAGTCGGGGAACCCCGCATCGTTCAGCGTGGGCGAGACGCCCGGGGACGGCGCGACCGCCGCCACTCCGGTCGCCGACAATGCCAGGAACGGTACTGCCGAGAACGTCAACAGCACGGTCGCGAACAGCGCCCTCGAGCGGCCGCCCCGACGGGTTGCCGATCCAGTCGACGATCCTGCCGTCGGTACGTCGTGCCGCAGCACACGCCCACCATCACTCCGAACAACGCCCATGGCGCCCGCCCTTTCCCACTGCCGCTCCGTCGCGACAGTTCCGCGGCGTCAGACAAGCCGCTTGGGACCCCGAGCGTCAACGGTACCCACTGCGCTACGACTCAGGTCGTAGGTCGGGGCACGAACATCCGCCAAGGGTCCCCAGACCCCAGGCGAATGTCCCGTGGTGTGGTGGCTCGACTTCACCACAGCGATCGACTTGAGAACATTTCACGCCGAGTGGGACCGCAGGACTGACAGTGGCCGGGCGGAAAAGATTCGCCCAAGCCATGTGACTTTCGTCACGTCAAGAGGCGCTTCCCCACCACTCCTGGCCACTCGCCGTGATGGGATCAGGAGCCGTGGTTGGACGGCATGTTGCGCATCGCCCACACCGCGGCCTGCGTACGGTCGGTGACACCCAACCGCTGGAAGAGGCGGCTGCAGTGCGTCTTCACCGTCTTCTCGCTGATGCCCAGCGTGGTGGCGATCTGGAAGTTGGTGTGGCCGTCGACGATGAGTTGCAGGATCTCGAGCTCTCGTGGGGTGAGCGACGAGGGCGACACCATGCTCATCTGGCTGCTCCCCCGCAACAGACCGGCCGCCACCGACGGGCTGAGCGGCGCGCCACCCTGCACCGCAGCACGAATTCCCGCCACCAGCACCTCGGGCTCGACGTCTTTCACCAGATAGCCCGACGCACCGGCATTGAGGGCAGCAGCAACTTGCCGAGGTTCCTGGAAGGTGGTGAGGACGACCACATGGGTCTCGGGATACTGCTGCTTCAATGCCGCAGTGGCCTCGATGCCGTCCATCACGGGCATCGACAGGTCCATGAGCACGAGATCGGGGTGCAACTGACCCACGACCTCGACGGCCTCCTTGCCGTCGGACGCCGTGCCGACGACTTCGAGGTCCTCGAACGAACCCAGCAGCTGGGAAAGTCCCGCACGCACCATGGCGTGGTCGTCAGCAATCACGATCCGGATCATCGTTGTCCTATCAGTTCGAGGCGAAGGTTAGTACCAACACCGGGCGTGGAGTCGATCGTGAGCTCTGCGCCCACGTCGTGCGCCAGGTCGTACAGCAGTTGGAGGCCGAGATGGCCCTTGCTGCGGCTGGAGTCGGCGTTCGCTGCGGTGAAGCCCTTGCCGTCGTCGTTCACGAGCAGCACGAGTCGGCTCAGCCGTTGTTGTTCGAGACTGATCAGCACGGTGGAAGCATCGGCATGCGTGGCCACGTTCCGTAGCGCTTCCCGGGTGACTCGCAACAGCAACAGTTCGTCCATCGGGGCCAGCGGCATGTTCTCGATGTCCAGCGTGACCTCGACCCCGCTGGCCTCGAGCGCGCCGACCAGGTCGTTCAGGCCGTAGGCCCAGCCCTGGTCGGGCACCTCGACAGGGTAGATCGAGTTGAGAATGCTCCGCAGTTGACGAATGACCGTGCGGGTCGACGCGGCGATGTCGTGCAACGTCCGGTCGAGCGGCGGGGGCGCCGAGTCGGCCTTCGCTGCGATGGTGTACGTGATGCCGATGAGGTCTTGGACCGCGCCGTCGTGCACGCCCGCCGAGATGCGACGGCGCTCGGCGTCGGACGCCGTGATGACGCGTTCGAGCAGCCGCTCGCGCTCGCGGGTGGCTCGGCTCAATCGGCGCGCCAGCAGGATGGCCAACGGCACCTGCACCAGGGTGAGCAGCGCGAGGCCGCCGATGAGCAACGGCATGAATCGGCGGCGCAACCCGGCAGAGCGATCGGTGACCGCCGTGTAGGAGTAATACGTTTCCACCAGGACGGTGTCGAGCGAGTTCTTCACGGGTGCCCCGAAGTAGACCTCGACGAGCCGATCGACCCCGAGCGCCAGCTCGAGCGCGTTCTCGTCCTTCGTCAGGCTGCTCACCTCGATCTCGACGCCGAGCGTGTCGAACAGGTCGTACTCGTCGTCCTCCAACTCGAACTGTTGGCCGATCAACTCGCGCTCGTCGCTCCACAGGACGACTCCCTCGCGCGACCAGATCTTCAACCGGGTCATCTTGACGGTCGAGAACAAGGTCGTGGCCGCATCGTCGAGGGCAGCGACCGCGTCGGGGTCCTGATCGACGAGGGCGGTGCTCAGGTAGGGAGCGAGCGCGACGCGCGCGGTGACCTCCCCAGCGGCACCGGCCTCCTGCACCGCCTCGTCGACCGCGGCACGTTCGGTGGCGAAGAGGAGCGCGACGGCAATGGCGATGAACGCGAGCAACGAACCCACGATCGACAGGACCACCGGCACGGTGAGACCGCTGGACTTCAATCGGTCCCGCACTTCGCCCGTCGCCTGCGGTTGCTCACTCAGCAACTCCACGCTGGGACTCTACGCCAGGAACGGCTACGTTCCCATGCATGAGCCCTGCGGCACCGATCGACGAAGTGCTCTTCACTCGGCGGCTCGGCTCCGACCGGAATCGTTGACGGCGCCGACGCCCGACGCGAGCGTCAGGAGCCCTCGTCGATCGTCAGACCGACGCAGAGCACGGCGAGGTCGTCGAACCGTTCGACCGCCGACCGGGCGAGCGCATCGACGAACGACACGATCGGCAGATCCGCCCGCTCCGCGGCGAAGAGCCCCAGCCGTTCGAGGCCGACATCCAGGTGCTCTCGACGTCGTTCGACCAGACCGTCCGTGAACAGCACCACCCGGTCGCCAGGTTCGAGGGCGATCGACGACGTCGGGTACGCCTTCGACAAGCCGAGGGCGAGCGGTGGACCGGGGCGCTCGGGAAGATAGGTGGCGGTCCCGCCGCGACGCACGAGCAACGGCGAGAAGTGCCCTGCCTGCGCCCACGAGAGCGTTCGACCGGCGACGTCGAGCACCGCGTAACAGCACGTCACGAACGGGCTCTCCGAAGTGCCCAACGCGCTGGTCACCTGATCGGCTCGGGCCAGCACATGGCCCGGATCGGCGTGCTCGTCGCCCAGTGCGCGGAACACGTTGCGGACCTGCACCATGAACACGGCCGCCGGGGCACCGTGCCCCGAGACATCGGCGATGACCAGCGCGACGCGGCCGTCGGCGAGGACGAATGCGTCGTACCAGTCGCCGCCGACCGGTTGGCGGCGATCGGCCGGTCGATACGACGCCGCGAACTCGAGGCCGGTGATGGCCGGCAAGACGGCCGGGAGGGCGGCCGCCTGCATCAGTCGAACGGCCGTCCGCTCGGCTTCCAGACGGGCCGTCGCAGCGATCGCTTCCTGCTCCGCCGCCACCAGGTCGGCGACGTCGCGAGTCGTGGCGATCACCCCGTCGCCGAAGCGTGCGACCTGCATGTTCCAGTGGCTGACGTACGGGGAGCCGCCACGAGTGGTGCCCCAGCCGTACTCGCGGCCGGACTGGAAGGGCACACCCGTGTCGACGACCCAACCGAACCGTTCGATGGTCGAGTCCCGCCACAGCGGGTAGTCGTCGGACATGACCTGGCTGAGATGGAGACCTACGAGCGAGCTCGAGGTCGGGCCATTGGCGAAGTCGACCACGAAATCGACGATGTCGCCCGACTGGTCGCGCACAGCGCTGGCAATGAGCACGTCGTCGAGCATGGCGTCGAGTGCGTGGCGGAACTCGTTGCGGTGAACGGCGTCGGTGGCCGCGACACGAGCGAGTGCCATGGCGACCAAGGACGACACCGTGCCGAGCAAGGTCATCATCGACGGACCGATCTTTCGCGGCGTCGCCCAACCGAGTTCCATCACACCCGCAGCGGCGCCGGGCGACGAGTCGAGCAGCGGCATGGCGACGCTGACCATGTCGTCGGTGGTGCGGTGCTCGGGGTAGACGGCCAGCAGTTCAGCCCGCGACTGCATGACCACGGCACGTCGCGTGCGCGCCGCATCTGCGATCGGCGAATGGGAGTCCAGGAGGATCACGTCGCCGATGCGGCACTCCGACGACTCGCGAGAGTGCCCACGGCCGGCGGCGACCACGAAACCATCCCGTTCGCGGAGCGCGACGGCGCCGCGACCACTGAGCGCCACACCGAGAAAGTCGCAGGTGCACTCGGCGACCTCGCGCCGATCCACCGACGTCGCGAGCGTCTCGGCGAGGTGGAGCAACTGCTCTGCATGCCGAGCCGACACGATGGGCGCGGTGATGTCGACGAACGACGCGCCGATGCCGACCACGGCCGCATCGTGATCCAACACCGGCCGAAGACTCACCGTCCAGTGCCGCTCGAGACCGAGATGCGGCACTCGGATGTGAAGGGGATGATCGACGAGGGCGCGGCCGTCGTCGCGAACCCGAACCAGGAGATGCTCATAGAGTTGCCCCCACACCGCACCGAGTTCGCTCGGCGTGCGCCCGAGGTGCCCGGCGATCGTGTGCCCGTCCATCTCGGCCATCAGCGAGTTGGCCCGTCGGCAACGGAGATCGCGGTCGAACACGGCGACCGCGGCCGATGACTGATCGAGCAGTGCTTCCGCCAGCTGTCGCTCGATGTGCTCCCGGCTGCGGTACTCCCCCAGCCGGATCACCAGCGCAACGACTCCGACCACGGCACCGAAGAACACGGCGACGTCGATGATGCCCGCCGCCGTGCTGATTCTCCACGATTCGACCGGCGGAGTGAACCGCCACCACAGCGTCACCGTGCTCACCACGGCGCACAGCACCGCCGACCGAGCGGACGCGAACGCTGCGGTGAGCACGCAGCCGAACAGCAACAGCCCTGCGGGGCGGTACGAGCCCGGGGCATGCGACCACGACAGCGCAAAGAGAACCACGAGCGGCGCGATCACGCCCAAGAGCGCCTCGCTCAGCGTCCAACGAGGCTGGGTGCGCACACCGAGCAGGTGGTCGAACATCCCGACCGTCATGGTGCCCCCGTCGTCGTCGGGCGGCGGCTCGACCCGTCCTGCGAGGCGTCGCGCTGCGTCGTCCGCGAGACGCTGATCGCTCGGGCCGAACACGGGCGCGCCCTTCTCGGCGATCGCGACCAACAGGCCCGTGTCGCCGTCATCGAACTGCGCCGAGGCCGACAACGTGCGCCCCGGGTCGACCCCTGCCAGGCAGGTCGGCTCCGGTCCGGAGGCGCCGAGATGCGTCGTCTGTCCTGTGGCGGTCGCAATTCGACTCCACGAGACACCGACATCACCGAGCGAGGTCGAGATCGCACTCAGCAACGCCGCCGACTCGTACTCCGGATCGTTCCACCACGACTCGACGTCATGGTGCGGCACTAGTTCGACGGTACCCCCGCAATGCCGGAATGAGTCGCGATGCGTCGCGTCGCTCGTCGAGGAGCGCCCACCTCCGCTGCGGAAACACCGTGCGCGGCGCCGCACTTCACCGATGTGTGGTGCCAGGCGACACTGGGTACGACGAGGACATGATCATCATCGGACTTGTTCTCCTGTTGATCGGCGCGCTTGCGTCGATCCCCATCCTCTGGACCCTCGGAGTCATCCTCGTCATCGTGGGCGTGATCCTGCTGATCCTCGGCAACATCGGCCACCAGGTCGGTGGCCGCGCTCACTACTGGTGATCGCCATCGAGGTCTGACGTCGCCGCTGTGCGGGCACTATGGGTGTGTCAGCAGCGGTGACGTTGTGTCGTCGGTCCCGACGACAGACCAGTGGAGAAGGCAGGTCAGCCATGACCACTTCCATCCGACGAGGTTTCTTCATCGCGTCCTGCGCGATGGCGGGACTCTCACTCACCACCCTGGGCGGCGGTACCGTGTTCGCGGCTGCGACGGCGATCGATCTCGGTACGGCGTCCAGCTATGCCGTGCTCGCCGGAACCACGGTCACCAACACCGGCCCCTCCACCGTGCAGGGTGACCTCGGCGTCAGCCCCGGCGCCGCCGTGACCGGCTTCCCGCCCGGCGCAGTCACCGCGGGCGTCATCCACGCTGCCGATGCCAACGCCGGATCGGCACAGGCCGATGTCGTCACGGCGTACAACGCCGCGGCGGCACAGCCGACCACCGACAACATCGCCGCCGACATGGCCGGGTTGACATTGATCCCCGGTGTCTACACGGGCGGCGGCCTGTCGTTGTCCGGCACGCTGACGCTCGACGCACAGGGCGACCCGAACGCAGTCTTCGTGTTCCAGGCTGCCAGTACGTTGGTGCTCGCCAGCTCGAGCCAGGTGTCGCTGGTCAACGGCGCTCAAGCGTGCAACGTGTTCTGGCAGGTCGGAAGTTCGGCCACGATCGGCACGAACGCACAGTTCGTGGGCACGGTCTTGGCATTGACGTCCATCGCCGCCGAGACCAACGCGTCCATCGACGGTCGCCTACTGGCCCGAAACGGCGCAGTGACGCTCGACTCGAACACCTTCACCCGGTCTTCGTGCCAGGCGTCGGCGACCACCACGAGTACGGCGACCAACGGCTCCACGGTGACCACCGCTCCAGGCTCGGGCGCCCCCGCCGAGATTCCCGCGTCGGGTGCGCACACCACGCCGACGCTCGTCGCCGCCCTGCTCGCCGTCCTGGTGGGCACGATGGCCGTCGTCGGTGTCCGGCGCACCCCGCGCCACGATCGCCACTGATGATCCGCTCGACGCACACCACGACGCGCACACGGCAGAAGTCCCGGTCCGATTGGACCGGGACTTCGCACCTGGAGCGACAGGAGGGCTCGCTCCCTGTGGCTTCGACTCACTCAGGGCGTGCGTCGATCTCTGCCAGCACCTCGCCGATGATGCGGGTCGTCGTGTGGGGCGGCAGCGGGTCGCCGCCCTCGGCATCGGCCACCTCGTCGGCGAACGCCGCGACGGACGGTGTGCCGCCCACGAGCACGTGCCGAAGTGCTTCGGCGCCGGCGGCAGCGTCATCGAGCGCGTCGACAGCGTCGGCGACATGCTCACGGTCCTCGGCGACCGCGTGCACGACTGCCATCGCCTGCTCACGGCCCGACTCGGTGGACACGGCCTCGCCACGCTCGGGGTGCTGGAGTTGCTCCCACTCGGCGAGGGCTTCCACATAGCCGCCTTCCCCGGGGCGAATCACCTTGGTGCCCGGCTCGGCGGCGATCGCCTCGGAGCCTTCGTCGGCACCGCGGTCGGCGTCCTGGTCGGCGTCGTGTCGGCCCGCCACCACCGGCACCGTGAGTGATCCGTCTTCATGTCGAATGATGTCCATACCCGCGAGGTACCCGTTTTCCGACGATGTCGCACATCGGGATCTCGGTGTCGATTCTCCATCGGATGCCAGCGGCAGTACGCAACGGAGGAACGAAGAAGGCGACCGGATTGCTCCGATCGCCTTCTTTCACATGGAGCGGACGACGAGATTCGAACTCGCGACCCTCACCTTGGCAAACGGAACTGACGCAGATCGCTGACCTGCGGCGGAGCACCTATCAGCCGATCACGCTGGGCTGACGCTGGCCACTGTTTGACAACTGTAGTCGGCCAGCGATACCGCGGGACAACCTGCGATGGACAGGTTGATGGACAGAACGTCTGCACCGCCACGGTTCGAAGCTACGCGGCAAGGAACGCTTCAGGGTGATGGCCAGGCCTGGTCCATTCAGCGACCTCACCCACGCCGCGGAACTTCCTTGACCGATCGCGCCCTCAAGCGCGATTGGCCTGGCATTTAGGGGAGCGCCGCAAACATCCCGCGACACGACCATCCCGTTCGGCACAATGGGGTGATTGTCGTTCGCACTGATGACCGAGACGACGGGCGGCACGCCATGACCACAGGAGAACAACCATGAGCAAGGCCAAGAGCCACCGCCTTGCCGATTCCCAGAGAGCATCTGCGGTCCTCAGCGACTTGGAGAACGGCACTGCTGGCGTCGGCAGTGGCGACGACGTCGCTTCCGACGAGTCCCCTCTTGCAGCTGGTTACAAGAACACCAGCTTGAACGCAGCCAAGGACGCGAAGAACGACGAGTTCTACACTCAATGGGCAGACATCGAACGTGAGATGAACGCCTATCTGGAGCTCAACCCGGACGTGTTCCGCGACAAGGTGGTCCTGCTGCCCTGCGACGACCCTGAGTGGTCCAACTTCGCGAAGTTCTTTGCGCTCCACTTCACCGACTACGGCATCAAGAAGCTGATCTCGACCTCGTATGCCGCCGACAGCAAGCCGGCCAGCATCGACTACCAGCCGACCCTGTTCGAGGTTGAAGCGCCGCAGTTCGACGCGGCACGGACCAGGGC
>JANOET010000081.1:0-13975 GCA_031413415.1 Acidimicrobiaceae bacterium | reverse complement strand
GGGTGGGGTCGAAAGCCCTGGTCGCGAGCGTCAATGGCGGAGCTCGTCGAAGCGATCGACGTTGCGCAACGCGGGGAAGCCCACCCACCACACGCCGACGACCGCGATGGTGGCGATACCGCCGCCGATGACAGTGGCCGGAATGCCGATGGCCTGACCCACCAGACCGCTCTCGAACGCGCCCAGTTCGTTCGACGCGCCGATGAAGACGTTCTCGACGGCCATCACCCGGCCGCGCTTCTCGTCGGGGGTGACGAGGGGAACGATCGAGCTGCGAATGAACACGCTGACCATGTCGGCGGCCGACAGCACCAGCAGCGCGACGAAGGCAACCGCGTAGCGGTCGGTGACGCCGAGCACCACCGTGCCGGCGCCGAAGATCGCGACCGCGACGAGCAGCACACGGCCGACGTGCCGTTCGACGGGTCGCGCGGCGAGGAACAGGGCCATCGCGGCGGCGCCAATGCCCGGAGCGGCGCGAAGCCACCCGTAGGCCACGTCGCCCACCCCGAGTTGGTCGTCCGCGATCGCTGGCAGCAAGGCCACCGCACCGCCGAACAACACGGCGAACAGGTCGAGGGCGATCGCAGCGAACAGGATTGGCGTGCGGCGGATGAAAACGAGGCCTTCGACCGCGCTGCGGAACGTGGGCTTGTCGTCGGGGTCGGGCGGGTCGGGCTGGCGCTCGAACCGCAACCCGGCGATCAAGAAGATCGACGTCGCGATGAGCGCGGACGACACCGCGTACGCGACCCAGGGATCGATCGCGTAGAGGAACCCCGACATCGCAGGGCCCAGGATGGTGGCACCCGTCCACGTCGCCGCCGCCAGCGCGATGACCTTCGGCAGCCCGCCGATCGGGGCGACCATGGGTGGCATGGTGCGCGTGGCAGGCGCCACGAACGCACGGGAGATGCCGTACAGGAACGCGATGACGAACAGCGGCCACACCTCGGTGGGATCGCTGAACGCGTAGAACATCAGCGCAACCGACGTGAGGACCTCGCCGGAGATGGCGATGACGGCCACCTTCTTGCGGTCGAAGCGGTCAGCCACGGTGCCGGTGACCAACACCAGCAGCATCGCCGGCAGGAACTCGGCCAGGCCGATCCAGCCGAGATCGGCGGCGCGGCCCGTGATGTCGTATGCCTGTTTGCCGAGCGCAGCGGCCTGCAACGCGACCCCGGTGTAGAGCACGCCGTTGGCGACGAGCAGTGCTCGGACACTGCCGAATCGGAGCACCTCGCCGGTGGTGAGGCCCGATGGTTCGGGAGTCGGGGTCGCTACGGCAGGGTGCACAGGTCGGGCCAACTTATCCCTAGGTGCTACACAGCACCCCATGACTTCGCTCGCCGACGACACCCGGTGGCTCGACGCCACCGCCCAGGCCCATATGGTCCGTTCCGGGGACGTTTCCCCGCGCGAACTGCTCGACGCCGCCATCGAACGGATCGAGTCCATCGACCCCGCCCTCGACGCCGTCAACATCCGCTGGTTCGAGCACGCACGAGAGGTCGCGGACGGCACGCTGCCCGATGGACCGTTTCGCGGTGTGCCGTTCCTGCTGAAGGACCTGTGGGCGCACTTCACCGGTCAGACCCTCAGCAACGGCAACCTCGCGTTGAAGAACCTCGCGCCGATCTCGACGTCCGACACGACACTCGTCTCCCGGTTCAAGGCAGCCGGTCTCGTGACCGCAGGCCGCACGGCCAGCCCCGAGTTCGGCAGCCTGCCCACCACCGAACCCACGGCGTGGGGCCCCACTCGGAACCCGTGGAACACCGACCATTCGCCGGGTGGCTCCAGTGGCGGTTCGGCCGCCGCAGTGGCGTCGGGCATGGTGCCCATCGCACACGCCAGCGACGGCGGCGGCAGCATCCGCATCCCGGCGTCGTGCTGCGGCCTGGTCGGCTTGAAGCCGTCACAGGGCCGCATCACGCTCGGGCCGTTCCGCGACGAGAGCAACCTCGGCGTCGAGCTGTGCGTGAGCCGCAGCCTGCGCGACACGGCAGCGCTGCTCGACGCGGTCCACGGCCCTGGCGTGGGCGACACGGTCACGGCGCCGGCGCCGGCGCGCGCATACGTCGACGAGCTCGGCGCGCCCACCGGTCGGCTACGGATCGGACTGCTCGACCACCACCCGTTCGGTCCCGCCATCCACGACGAGTGCGCCACAGCGGCGCGCAACACCGCCGCCCTGCTCGAGTCGCTCGGCCATCACGTCGAACCGGCGTATCCGGCAGCCATGGCGAACCCCGAGTTCGGCCGACGCTTCGGCGCGCTGTGGAGCACGAACATGGCCACGTCGATCGCGCGCATTGCGGCGCAGCTGGGACGCGAGCTCACCGACGACGAGGTGCAGCTGCACAATCGGGCGCAGGCCGAGTACGCCCGCAACGTGAGCGGTGTCGACTACGCCTTGGCCCTCGCCGCGAACGTCGAGTTCCGTCGGGCGGTCCAGCAGTGGTGGGCCGACGGATGGGACCTGCTCCTCACACCGACGTTGGCCGAGCCCCCGGTACGACTCGGCGAGTTCGACGACGTCGCCGATCAGCCGCTGGCACCGATGCTGCGCTCGGCCCAGTACGTGGCATTCACGCCCGCGTTCAACGCCAGCGGCCAGCCGGCCATCAGTCTGCCCATGCACTGGACGGCCGACGGCCTTCCGGTCGGCGTGCAACTCGTGGCCGCCTACGGGCGAGAGGACGTGCTGTTCCGCGTGGCGTCGCAGCTCGAGGCCGCCCAGCCGTGGGAACACCGCCGACCCGCCATCTGAGCGACGGGCCCCGCACTCACTTCGCGGGCGATGCCGCGTCGACGCCCGGGATCTCGAGCCCCCAGCGGGTCATCCCCTCTTCGACTCGACGGATCAGGGTCTCGAGCGCGGTGACTCGCGCGTAGCGCTTCTGTTCGCCGGCGATGACGTCCCACGGCGCAACCTTGTGGTCGGTGCGCGCGAACATCTCCTCGGCCGCCTTCTCGTACTCGCGGTTCTTCTCGCGGTTGCGCCAGTCCTCTTCGGTGAGCTTCCACGCCTTCAGCGGATCGGTGGCGCGGCTCTGGAACCGGGCGAGTTGTTCGTCGTCGCTGATGTGCATGTACATCTTCACGAGGATGATGCTCTCGAGGCACAGCGACTCCTCGAAGTCGACGATGGCCTTGTAGGCGCGGCGCCATTCCTCGCGGTCTGCGAAACCCTCGATGCGTTCGACGAGCACACGGCCGTACCAGCTGCGGTCGAACACACCCATCTGCCCCATGCCCGGCAGCTCGGTGTAGAAGCGCCACAGGAAGTGGTGGTCCTTCTCGAGCTTGCTCGGCGCGCCGTAGCTGACCACCCTGTAATGCCGCGGGTCGAGCGGGCTGACCATGATCTTGATGGCACCGCCCTTCCCCGCTGCATCGGGGCCTTCCATGATGACGAGGATGCCCGGGCCGATCTTGCCCCCGCCCGACTGGCCGACGGCCATCTGACCACCGAGCGCCAGGCGAAGCTGCAAGAACCGTCGCTGGCCACGCAGCACTCGCTTCTCGTACTCGTCACGGTCGAGCCGTTGCGTCAGGTCGAGCTTGTCGAGGACACCCATGTTCGACAACCTAATCCGCGACTTCAGCGAGACGTCCAACCACCGTCGACGATGATGCTCTGACCCGCGCCCCCACTGTGCCGCGAGTTCACCGGTCAGGTCTCCCACGGGAGTCATCCGCTGATTCTGGCCGGTGGGCCGGTGTGCCACCATGCTCGGATGAGCAGCATGAGACCGGTGGTTCTTGTCCATGGTGCCTGGCACGGCGCCTGGTGCTTCGCGTCGTTGCAGGGCGCGCTCGACGACCTCGGAGTCCCGTCGTTCGCCATCGACCTGCCGGGGCACGGTGTGTCCACGGACCCGCTCGGCGATCTGTACGGCGACGCTCGTCATGTGGCCGCGGTCCTCGACCGCCTCGAAGGGCAGGCGATCCTCGTGGGTCACAGTTACGGCGGCGCCGTCATCACCGAGGCCACCGTGCACCATCCCGATGTCGCCCATCTCGTGTATCTCACGGCGTTCGCGCTCGACTTCGGCGAAAGCGTGATGGCCCTGCTCTCGTCGATTCCCGAGGCAAGGGTGCAGTTGGGGCAGGCGATGCGCTTCCGCGACGACGGTACGTCGGTGCTCGATCCCGTCGCTGCGGTGCCGGCGCTGTACGCCGACTGCTCGTCGTCATCGGTGCAGGCCGCAGTGGCCCGCCTGTCGCCGCAGCCGATGGTCACGTTCACCCAGCCGGTCACGGGCATCCCGCGGGACACCGTTCCCAGCACCTACGTGCGATGCCTGCGCGACCAGGCGGTCCATCTCGATCACCAGGACCTCATGGCCGCCCGATGCCGCGAGGTCCTCACGTTCGACTGCGATCACTCGCCGTTCATGTCTCGAGTCGACGACACTGCGGCGCTGCTCGCCACACTGGCCCGTTCGAGCGCGAAGGGATGACACGGTGAAGGTACGCATCGGTGTCGGGTTGGGCGTTCGAACGAAGCTGAACGACTGCGGGTACGCCGAGGTCGTCGACGCCCTCGAGGCACTTCGCTTCGACAGCCTCTGGCTGAGTGAACGAATCGGCGGTGAGGCCCCCGACCCGCTCGTGGCGATGGCATTCGCTGCGGGCCGCACGACGAAGCTGAAGCTCGGGATGAGTGTGATGGTGTTGCCGGGACGCAATCCCGTGGTGCTCGCCAAGGAACTCGCGACGCTGGACCGCATGTCGAACGGCCGACTCCTGCCGGCCTTCGGACTGGGCGTCGCCGACCCACACGAGCAGCAGGCGTTCGGGGTCGAGCGCGGCGCTCGGGCCAAGCTGTTCGACGAAGCCATCCAGGTCCTGCGCGGGTGTTGGGCGGAGGGCAGTCTCACCCATCACGGCGAGCACTTCCGCTACGACGACCTGCGCGTGCTCCCCAAGCCGCGCCAGTACCACGTCGACATCTGGCTGGGCGGGATCGCTCCGTCCGAACTCCGTCGCGTCGGGCGACTCGCCGACGGCTGGCTGCCCAGCTTCGTCACGCCCGACGACGCGGCCCGCGGTCGCGAGACCATCGAGGCGACGCTCACCGAGCACGGTCGCAGCATCGATGAGGACCACTACGGCGTGCTCGTCCCCTATGCCGACGGACCGCTCCCTGATGCGCTGCTCGCCGGGTTGGCACAGCGCCGTCCCGACCTCGCCGATCCATCGGTGTTGATCCCCAACGGATGGGACGCCCTCACCGACACGATCGACCGCTTCGTCGCGGTCGGCACCACGAAGTTCGTCGTGCTCCCCATCGTCGAGCCGGCATCGCCGGACGAGTGGGTCGCCCACCTCGAGGCGCTCGCACCGATCGTCGCGTCGCGCCAGACCTGAGCATCGCGCTCAGGTGCGCGTCGGCAGGCGGTCGAACAGTGCCAGCACCTGCGCAGCAGGGACCGCTCGCGAGAACAGGAAGCCCTGCATCGTGTCGCAACCCAATCGGCGAAGATCGTCGGCGACGTCCTCGGTCTCGACCCCCTCGGCCACCACGTCGAGGCCCAGTCGATGCCCGAGATCGATGACCGACGACACGATGGCGCGGTCTTCGGCACTCGTCGACATCGCGAGCACGAAGCCACGGTCGATCTTCAGTTCACTCACCGGAAGGTGGCCCAGCGACCCGAGCGAGGTGTAGCCCTGTCCGAAGTCGTCGAGGCTGACCCGCACGCTGGCGGCGGCGAGCTCCTCGAGCAAGACTGTTGCCCTCGCCGGATCGCTCGCGAACGACGTCTCGGTGACCTCCACCGTGAGCCGCGCCGGATCGATGCCATGGGCCGCGAGGCGTTGGAGCACCCAACCGGGCAGATCTCCGCGCAGGTTGCGCGCGGAGATGTTCACCGCCATCGACAACGTCGGATGGGTGGCGCTCCAGTCCGACAACTGACCGAGTGCGCGGTCCACCACCCAGTGGGTCAACGGACCGATCAGTCCGGTGCTCTCCGCGATGGGAATGAACTCGTCGGGTGTCAACAGGCCTCGGGTCGGGTGCTGCCATCGCACGAGTGCCTCGAACGCGACGACGCGCTGAGTGACGGCATCGACCTTGGGCTGGTAGTGCAGCACGAGTTCGTCATTGCTGATCCCCCTGCGCAGCTCGGCGAGGAGGCCGAGGCGCTGGGGGTCGAACTCGTCGATGCCTTCGTCGTAGCGGACGATCGCTGCACGTGCCGACTTGGCCGTGTGCAGCGCCAGATCGGCGCGCTGTTGGAGCGTCTCGGCGTTGTCGGCGTCGATCGGCCAGATGGCGTAGCCGATGCTGGCCTCGATGGACACGGCCACGCCACCGAGCTCGGCCTCGCGCACCAGCGCGTCCTGCAGACGCCGAAGGATGGTCTCCACCTTCTCGGCCCTGGCACCGGGCAACACGATGCCGAACTCGTCGCCGTCCAGTCGAGCGACCGTGTCGCCGGGTCGCAATGCGGACGAGAGGCGGTCGGCCACGATGCACAGCAGTTCGTCGCCGTTCCGGTGGCCGAGCGTGTCGTTGACCTCTTTGAAGCGGTCGAGGTCCACGACGACCAACGCGACGTCGGTGCCGGTCCGGCCTCCGGCTGCAAGCGCCGCCTGAAGTCGGTCGGCGTAGATGGTGCGACCGGGCAGGCCGGTGAGGCGGTCGTGCAGCGCGCGCTGCTCGGCCATCGCCCGGTGCCGCTTCTCGCGCACCGCGACCGATGCGACGATGCCCGCCAGGACCAACCACAGCACCGTCAGGCCAACGGCGATCATGATCACGAGCCGGCGGATCGACGAGGCGGTCCGGGCGTCGATGTCCGCGTACGGCAGGTACATCTCGGCCACGCCCGCGACGACGGTCTCGCCAGGACGGACCACCGTGCGGTCTTCGCGGACGATGTCGTTGAGCGTCTCGTTCGTGAAGCGCAGGGCGACGTACACCTCCAGGGCCGGCACACCCAGGTTGGGGAGGCCGGCCTCGCCCACGTCGCCGGGGTCGGCGCCGACGGTGGTGAAGTGGGCCAGCACGCCGGCGTCGCCGTCGATGTCGGCCTGCGCCGCTTCGACGACCTCGATCACCTCGTCATCGATCTGCGGCTTTCCCAGCCCTGCACTGGGCCGTGCCGTGTCGTACACCACTCGGCCGACGAGATCACGCACACGGAAACGCAGCAACGTGCCGTCGTCGACCCGGTCGGGCATCGTGTTGTTGAAGTCCGGCCGCTCCGTGGTGTCCTCAGGGCCGTCGCTCAAGTCGCCGTCCACCAGCGACGACTCCATCGACGCGGCGATGGTCCGAGCGCGTTGGAGCGCCGAGTCCAGTGCGGCCGACCGGGCCTCGTCGTCCACCGTGCGGGCCAACACGTAGCCCAACGAGACGACGGGAACGATCGTGAGCGCGACGTACAGGGCGTACCGCCGAAGGTCGATCCACCGTGCCGCGTGCATAGACCAGTTCGATCGGCAAGAAGCCGTCAAATCTTGAGGAAAATCAGATCTTCAAGAAAACTACAAATAGTGGTTGAGTCACTTCACAAAGTGCCGATAGGGAATATGGTTCAAGTAGGGCCGGTGCAAGGGAGAGTGCCATGAAGCCACACACAGCAACACAGCAGACCAAGGGCCGCCGACTGGCCATCGGAGCTGCGACATTGCTGGTCGCGCTGGGTGCGCAGGCGACCACCACCCATGCCGCTGCACCAGCTGCATCGCACACAATCCCTACTGTCCAGCTCGTCGAGCGGGCCGAGCAACTCGAACTGCCCCTCGGCTCGATGTACCGAGTCGTCGACCAGATCGGCGCCCGCACCCTCTGGGAGCGCGGCTTCACGGGTGACGGCATCAACGTCGCCCTCATCGACACCGGCTTCGCCCCCATCCCGGCGCTCCTCGACAGCGGCAAGATCATCGGCGCCGTCGACCTGTCCGCAGAGTCCGGCATCGATGGTGCGACCTACGTCGACACCTTCGGTCACGGGACCCACATGGCCGGGATCATCGCCGGTCGCTCGCCCGGCGCCAACGCCGACGACGCCGACGAGCACCCCGAATGGTTCATGGGTGTCGCCCCCGACGCCGGCATCGTGTCGGTCAAGGTCGGCGACAACACCGGTGCTGCCGACCTCACCCAGGTGATCGCCGGCGTCGACTGGGCCATCGACCACGCTGTCGAATACGGCATCCGGGTCATCAACCTCTCGTACGCCAGCGGCTCCTTGCTGCCGTACAACACCGATCCGCTGACGTACACCCTCGAGCGAGCCTGGCGGGCCGGCATCGTCGTCGTCGTCGCCGCCGGCAACGACGGCCGCGACTCGCACGTGCTCTCCAGCCCGGCCGTCGACCCCTACCTGATCGCCGTCGGCGCCGTCGAGGCGAAGTCGGACACCAAGTTCAAGGTCCCGGCGTGGGCCTCGAGCGGTGACGGCAACCGCAACCCCGACGTGTCCGCCCCCGGCGCCCACATCGACAGCCTCCGCGCTCCGCTGAGCCGCATCGACACCGAGCACCCCGAGGGCTACGTCAGCAACGAACTCTTCCGCGGGAGCGGTTCGTCGCAGGCCGCCGCCGTCGTGACCGGCGCCGTGGCGCTGCTCCTCGACGCCCGCCCCGAGCTGAGCCCCGACCAGGTGAAGGCCGCTCTCAAGGCGAGCACGGTCAATGCCAGCCCGCGCAACCCGATCTACTCGGGCGCCGGCGTCATCCAGATCGACGACGCCGCCAAGGTGAAGCTGCCCAGGAACACCACCCAGGAGTTCCCGGCGTCCGACGGCAAGGGTCTGCTCGAAGCCGCTCGCGGCCCCGTGCACATGGTTGTCGACGGCCAGGTCGTCACCGGCGAGAAGACCGTCCTCGGCACCACCTGGGACGGTGTCCGCTGGACGGGCGTCCGCTGGACCAACGGCACCTGGGACGGCGTCCGTTGGACCGGTGGAACCTGGATGGGTGTCCGCTGGACCAATGCACAGTGGACCGGCGTCCGCTGGACCGGCGTCCGCTGGACCGGAGTCCGCTGGACCGACATCAACTGGAACGGAGTCCGCTGGACCGGCGTCCGCTGGACCGGAGTCCGCTGGACGGCCGATGCCTGGACGAAGCTGTCGTGGACGGGCACCCAGTGGAACGGTGTGCGCTGGACCGACGACAGCTGGTCGGGTGCGTACTGGGACGGCGTGCGCTGGACCGGTGTCCGCTGGACGGGCGTCCGCTGGACCGGAGTAAGGTGGACCGGTGTGAGGTGGACGGGCGTGCGCTGGACGAACGAGAGCTGGTCGAGCGCGACTTGGTCGGGCGGTAGCTGGGCGTGACCACCGAACGCGGCACCGTCGGCCGCGTCTGTGCACTCGCCGTCGCGATGGGCGGTGCGGCGACGGTCATCATCGAGAACCTTCCTGACCAGCACGAGTCCCTCCGGTCCTCCGGTTGGTGGCTCGTGCTGGTGCTCGCCGGGCTCTACGCGGTCGCCGAGCGCACCGTCTTCCACCTCGAGTTCCGCCGCGAGGCCTTCTCGTTCTCCATCAGCGAGGTCCCCACGGTCTTCGCGCTGGTGTACCTGGCCCCGTGGCCGGCCGTCGGCGCTCGGCTGGTCGGCAGCCTGCTGATCATCGCCCTTCAATGGCGGTCCAGCGCCTACAAGCTGTTCTTCAACGCCAGCCTGTTCGCGCTCGAACTCGCGGTGGCCTACTGGATCACCCGGGCGTTCACGGCGCAGACCGACAACCTTGCGGTCCTCGTGTTCGCCGTCGCGCTCGCCGCTGGCGTCGCCACGGCCCTCAGTTCGGTGATGGTCGCCGCAGCGATCGCGGTGATCGAGGGCAACTTCTTCCGTCGGCTGCACGCCGAGATGCGCATGGCAGGCATGGTGGCGCCCCTCAACGCCACCGTTGCGGCCTCGATGCTCGCGCCCACGCTCATCTCGCCATGGCTGGCCATCGTGTCGTTCGTCCCACTCGTCGCCTTCTGGGCCTTGATGCGCGGCTACGGCAACCTCGAACAGCGCTATCGCGACCTCGATGCCCTGCACGGTTTCGTCCGCAAGGTGGCGCCGTCGCTGGAACTCGACGAAGTGGTCGGTACCGCGATCACCGAGGCCGCCGCCGGCGTCCGGGCCCGTCGGGCCACCATCGTCGTGTTCGACGACACCAACGGCAACCACCGCCACGACATCGGCACCCCACTCCCCCAGCTACCCCACGGTGCCACTGATTTGCGATGGGCCGCCCTGCTCGAGCAACCCGACGCACGACTGCTCACACCGGAGCAGCTCGTCGAGGCCGGGTTCGACGAGCTGGCCCAGGTCGGGCAGGTGATGGTCGCCCCGATCACCGACGCAGGTTCGGTGTTGGGCGTGCTCGCGCTCGCCGAGCGCGACGGTGCCGAGGACCGCTTCAGCGACAGCGACACAGCGCGGATGGGCACGATGGTCGACCAGCTGGCCCCCACCCTGCGCAAGGCGATGCTGCACGAGCGCATCGAGTACGAAGCGCGCCACGACTCGCTGACCTCGCTCCCCAACCGAGCCTCGTTCGAACGGCTGGTCGACAGCGCCATCCTCGGCCTCGACTCGGTGCCCGACGACGACACCGACGCCGGCGACGAGGTGCTCACCATCGTCATCATGATGGACCTCGACCGCTTCAAGGAGGTCAACGACACGTTGGGCCACCACGCGGGCGACACGCTGCTCATCGACTTCGCACGCCGCCTCCGGTCGGCGCTCGCGCCCGACGACGTGCTCGCTCGCCTCGCCGGTGACGAGTTCGCGGTGCTGTGCCGCCGCAGTGTCGATGGCATGCATCACCTGGCCTCGTCGCTCGTCAACGAGGCGCGTCGCCCGTTCAGCATCGATGGTCTCGAGATCGTGGTGACGGTCAGCATCGGTGTCGCACCCATCGTGGGCGAGTTGAAGGACTCGAGCTGGTGGTTGCGCCGAGCCGACATCGCCATGTATGCGGCCAAGAACCAGCACACCGGCTACGAGTTGTACCGCAAGGAGATCGACCGGCGCACGAAGAACCGGCTGGCGATGCTGGGCGACCTGCGCAATGCACTCGAGCACCACGACCTGCAGGTCTACTTGCAGCCCAAGCTCGATCTGGCCACCGGCGTCGTCATCGGTGTCGAAGCCTTGGCGCGCTGGTTGCACCCGCAGCGTGGTTGGGTGTCGCCGGAAGATTTCGTCCACGTCGCTGAAGAGACCGGGCTCATCAAGCAGCTCACCGACAACGTGCTCGAGATGTCGATCGAACAGATGAGTCGCCTGCGCGACCACGGACATCATCTCGGACTCGCCGTGAACCTGTCGACGCACGACCTCCTCGACGAACTGCTCGCCGACCGAGTGCTGCGCCGGCTCGACCAGCACCAGATGGACCCCGCATTGCTCACGCTGGAGATCACCGAGTCGTCGCTGCTCATCGATGCACCTCGCGCCCGCACCACGATCGACCGCCTCAACCGGGCCGGCATTCGGCTATCGGTCGACGACTTCGGCACCGGCTATTCGTCGCTCAGCTACCTGCGCCGCCTGCCGGTGAGCGAGTTGAAGATCGACCGAAGCTTCGTCAGCAACCTCCTGCTCGAGGACCAGGACGAGGTCATCGTGAAGTCGATCATCGACCTCGGCCACAACCTCGGCATGCAGGTCGTCGCCGAGGGCGTCGAGACCGATGAAGTGATGAACCGGCTGCGCGGCTTCGGCTGCGACGTGGCCCAGGGCTTCGGCATCTGTCGGCCGATTCCGTTCGACCAGTTCCTGACGTGGCTCAGCGCCACGCAGCACCCGAGTCGGCGCCGCGACCCGATGTTCGCAGACGAGTGGGGTCCCGAGACCTCCGATGATGTCGCCGAACGTCGCTTCGGCGATCACTGACCAGATCAGGCGCCGCCGGGTCGGTCAGCGTGAGCCACGTGACCAGGAACGACATGAGTCAGACCCCGATTATGCACATTGTTTGTCAAGAAATCGGTAAATGTTCGGTGCGACTTCGGTACTCAGCCTTGCGATGTAGGACCTGGACGAGGTTGACTGATCGTGTACAGCTCCCGCAAACAGCTGTTTCAAGGACACGCACGGAGACTCCCGTCATCTGTGCGAGTTCTCACGAGGCACCGGCACTCCCGTCGCCGGTGCCTCGTTCGTTTTCCTGTGAGCGCCGTCGGTCACGGACCATTTCCGATCTGTGCCAGCATGTCGACAGAGAGGGACGGCTACCGCGGTCGGTACACGTCCGAGCGATGGTCAATCCGAAGCACAGTGACTGCGCTCGCCTCGTCGTCGATCTCGTACACGACTCGGTAGGCGCCTCGTCGTGCTGACCACAGCCCGGCGAGTTCTCGCTGCAACGGATGACCGACTCGACGAGGGTTCTCACGCAAGGGGCCGACCATGAACTCGACGACCGCTGCCGCGACGCGTTCGGGAAGGCGGGAGAGTTGTCGTTCGGCCGAGGCTGCGAACCGCAACTCCCAATTGGTCATCGCCGAAGGTACTTGGCGCGAATCTCGTCGGCGGACACGGTGTGGCCCGCTTCGACCTCGCGGCGGGCATGTTCGATGTCTGCCATCGCTGTCGGGTCGGAGAGCAACTCGAGAGTGTCTTCCAGGGCTGCGAGGTCGTCGGCGCTCATCAGCACGGCTGCCGGCCGACCGTTGCGGGTGACGGTGATGCGGTCGTGTTGTTGCTCCACGCGATCCACCATCTCTGAGAACTTGGCCTTCACTTCGGCGAGCGGCAACACGTGAGACATGACCATAATCATAGTCACGCGATCTCGGAGGTCAACACGCAGAATCCCGACTGCGACAGCTCGCAAGGGCGGCATCTGCGCACCCACGAGCCCTCCGTTCGGCGGGTAACGCCACGCCACCCTCAGCTCCCAGGCGTGTCCTCGTTGGCGGATGGACCCCTTCATGGCCGTACCCCCGGGAATACGTTGGCACGCCATTGGCGCCGAGGGGCGAAAAACCAGCGAGCCACTCGTCTCACGTGGAGGGAGTGGCTCTGACCTGGGCTTACTTGGCAGCCCCAACGGGATTCGAACCCGTGCCGCCACCTTGAGAGGGTGACCGACGCTGTCCGTCCCGTGTTGTCAGATGTCGTGTTGTGGTGTCTGATCTGCGGTGATGCTACCCGCGGTGTCAATCGGTGTTGCCCTGTGTTGCCCTCTGCCAATGGATTCCACGCCGATCCATTCGCAGATCCATTGGCAAGGTGCGTCCACAGGTGGGCTCCGGCGGTGCCGCAGAGCTCGTTCACCATCCGGGTGATTATCTGTGCATGAACCCCGCCCGTGCGTCGTCACTCACCCGGCAGCCCGCTGATGCGGCAGACTGGGGGCATGACAGCGGACGCACTCGCCCTCATCTCGGTCGATCCACTCGTGTGTCACGGCCAGGCATGCCTGAAGGGGACCCGCATTCCGGTCAGCATCGTGCTCGATTGCCTCTCCGACGGGATGTCGGCTGACCAGATCATCGAGGATTACCCGTCGCTCTCGGTTGCATCCATCCGGGCTGCAGCCGCCTACGGCGCCGAACTGGCGCGTGAGGAACTCCTCCCGCTAACGGGTGATCGTTGAAGATCAAGCTCGACGAGAACATCCCGGGCTCGGTGGCCGGCGTGCTTCGTTCCCGCGGTCACGACGTTGACACCGTGCTCGAGGAATCACTCGGCGGTCGGGACGATCCCACGGTCCTCAGCGCGGCCATCGACGAAGGGCGCTTGCTGCTCACCCTGGATCGCGGCTTCGGCGACGTGCGCGCCTACCCGCCGGGCACGCATCCGGGCATCATCGTGCTGAGGCCAGGTGACCAGCGCGTGCCGACCGTCGTCGCCATGGTGGAGACGCTCGTGGACCATCACGACATCGAAGGCCATGCGGCTTGCATCACCGTCGTCCAGCGCAACGTGCTGCGAGTCCGCCGCCCCGACCTGAGCTGAGCACTCTGTCGCAGCGCAATGGGTCGCAGCGGA
>JANOET010000080.1:0-7259 GCA_031413415.1 Acidimicrobiaceae bacterium | reverse complement strand
CGAACCGGACGAGCCCTTCCCTTCAGTTCGCGCTCACCGAGATCCGCGAACGAGAAGCGACCTTCGATGAGTGCGTACGTCTCGGGCCCGACCAGCACCTCGCCGCTTCCAGCCAATGACTGGAGCCTGGCGGCGACGTTGACGGTGTCGCCCAGCGGACCTGAGGCACGGTCGCCGTCGAGGTCACCCGTGACGACGACCCCACTGTTGATGCCACTGTGCATCCGGAACGACGAACCGGTGGCGGCCTCCAGATCGGAACGCATTTCGTCGACCGCCGTGTGGAGTTCCATCGCCGCGCGCACTGCGCGCTCGGCGTCGTCCTCGTGCGCCACCGGGTCACCGAAGACCATCAGGACCGCGTCACCCATGAGCTTGTCGACTCGACCTCCGTATCGAACCGCGATCGCGTCTGCAGTGGCGTACACCCGGTTCATGACGGTGCGCACGACTTCGGGGTCGAGTTCCTCGGCCATCGTGGTGTAGCCCGATGCGTCCGAGAACAGCACGGTGATCTGGCGTCGCTCCTCGTGTTGGGGCGGTCGGGCAGCAGCTGTCGCTGTCTCGGACATCGGCGCTCCGCATTGACCGCAGAATCGTGTGCCAGCGCCGTTCGTCGCAGCGCAGCTCAAACACGCCCAGCCGTCCCCCATGCTGGAAGTATCACAGAGATGCGATCCTTGCCTGGCCGACACCAGGGGGTGGTGGCCGCTCAGCAGATCCGGGGGAGTTGCTCGCCCAGCGGCCGGTCGACGACGCGCGTGCCGCCCAGACGGGTTCGAGCCACCACGACGCCGGGGTGGGCGTCGGTGACGCGCCCGATGATCGTCGCCTCGCTGGCGACGTCCATCTGGCGCATGGCTGCGAGCACCTCTTCGGCCGACGAGGCCGGCACGATGGCGACGAGCTTCCCCTCGTTGGCGACGTGGATGGCGTCGAGGCCGAGGAACCCGCACGCGGCGCGGACCGCGTCGGGGACGGGAACGGAGTGCTCATCGAACTCGATGCCGAGCTGGGCCGTCTCGGCGATCTCGCACAGCGACGCAGCGAGTCCTCCGCGCGTGGGGTCGCGCAGGACGTGCACGTCGGCACACGCGACCAGCATCGCCTGCACCAGCTCTCCCAGGGGAGCGGTGTCGCTGCGCAACTCGGTACCGAACTCGAGTCCCTCGCGAACACTCATGACGGCGATGCCGTGCAGACCGATGGGACCGCTGACGATCACGACGTCGCCGGCGCAGGCTCGGTCGGGGCGGATGTCCACCCCGTCGGGCACCAGCCCGATCCCGGCGGTGTTGATGAACACGCCGTCGCCATGACCGTGCTCGACCACCTTGGTGTCGCCGGTGACCAGCTGCACCCCGGCCCTCGTCGCGGCGTGCCCCATAGCGGTCGCGACGCGGCCGAGCACGTCGATCTCCAAACCCTCCTCCAACACGAAGCCGGTGGACAGGGCCAACGGGACCGCGCCGCGCATCGCGAGATCGTTCACGGTGCCGTAGACCGCGAGTTCGCCGATGTTGCCGCCGGGGAAGAACAGTGGTCGCACCACGTACGTGTCCGTGGAGAATGCCAACCGCGCGCCCGTAGCGAGGTCGAGATCGAGCACGTGTGCGTCGGTGGCCGTCGCGGTACGCGCGGCCGGGCCGAACGACGGCAGGAAGAGGTGCTCGACCAGTTCGGCCGACAGCACGCCGCCGCCGCCGTGGCCGAGGACGATGCGATCGTGGTGACGAAGCGGCAACGGACATGTCCACCCGTCGACCGCCACCTCCACCTCGGCGTGGCGGTCGGTCATGAACGCACCGCCGACGGGTCGAGGCGGCGATACTGGAAGTAGGCAGCGCAGGCGCCTTCGCTCGACACCATCGGCGCACCCATCGGCGTGCGAGGGGTGCAGTCCTTGCCGAAGCATTCACACGCATCAGGGGTGAGCTGGCCCTGCAACACCTCGCCGGCACGGCAGCGGGACGGCTCGGCCACCCGGACTTCGCCGACGTCGAAGCGAAGCTCCGCGTCGTGGTCGGCGAACTCGGCGGTGAGGCGCAATCCGCTCGCGGGGAGCATCCCGATGCCTCGCCATTGGCGATCACACACCTCGAACACCTCCAGGAGCATCTCCTGGGCGGGCCGGTTGCCGACCTCGGGGACAGCACGGGCGTACGCGTTCTCGACCTCCGCGGTGCCGGCCTCGAGCTGCAGGACGCAACGACGGATGCCGTCGAGCACGTCGAGTGGTTCGAATCCGGTGACGACGATGGGTACGTGGTGGCGTTCGGCAAGTGGCCGGTACTGGGCCGTGCCCATCACACTGCACACGTGACCGGCGGCGAGGAACCCCTGCACACGAGAGTTCGGGGAGCTCATCACTGCATCGATCGCCGGTGGCACCAACACGTGGCTGACCAGCATCGAGAAGTTGCGCAGCCCGCGTCGATGGGCCAGGTTCACCGCCATGGCATTCGCTGGCGCCGTGGTCTCGAAGCCGACTGCGAAGAACACCACTTCGCGGTTGGGGTGGTCGGCAGCGATGGCCACCGCATCGAGCGGTGAGTAGACGACGCGCACGTCACCGCCCCGTGCCCGCACGGTGAACAGATCGCCGTGGCTGCCGGGCACGCGGAGCATGTCGCCGAACGAGCAGAAGATCACGCCGGGCATCGCCGCGATGACGAGCGCGCGGTCGATCATCTCCAACGGTGTCACGCACACGGGGCAGCCCGGGCCGTGGATGAGTTCGACCTTGCCGGCCAGCAGTTGGTCGATACCGTTGCGAATGATCGAGTGCGTCTGCCCGCCGCAGACCTCCATCACCGCCCAGGGGCGGGTGCTCACTGCATCGATCTGGTCGAACAGCGCGCGTGCCAGGTCGGGATCGCCGAACTCGTCGAGGTACTTCATCCCTCGGCCTCGTCGCGGTCGTCCACCGGGCCGGGTGCGAATGCTGCCATGGCGGCGAACAAGCGCAGCGACTCCAACGCAGCGCCTTCGTCGACCTTCGAGATGGCGAACCCGGCGTGCACGATGACGTAGTCGTCGATGGTCACCTCGGGGGTGAACTCGAGGCAGATCTCCTTGGTGACACCGCCGAAATCGACCGTGGCCATGCGTGTGCCCTGCTCGTCTCGCGTCGCTTTCACTCGGCCGGGAATCCCGAGACACATGATCAAGTCCTTCCGTGACCGGCGATGACCGCCTGGCCGAGCGACAACCCACCGTCGTTGGGTGGCACGAGACGGTGGGTGAGCACCTCGAATCCTTCGCGCTGCAACGACGCGCGAGTGAGCCGGGCCAACAGCGCATTCTGGAACACTCCGCCGGTGAGCGCCACGGGCAGCTTCGGGTGTGATTTCGCTCTCGCGAGCGCCACGTCGACGACCACATCGGCGACGGCGCGGTGAAAGGCGTGCGCGAGCGTCGCTGCTGCCTTGCCGGCCTGCACGTCGGCGACGAGACCGAGAAGCACCGGGAGCGGATCGATGAGGCCTCGGTCGTCGAGCGCGAACGACCATCGTGCGTCGTGGACGTCCGCCAGTTCGGCGAGCGCCTCCAGTTCGATCGCTGCCTGCGCTTCGTACGACACACGGTGGCGGACGCCGAGGATGGACGCGACTGCGTCGAACAGGCGGCCCATGCTCGTGGTGGGTACACAGCCCACGTTGCGCTCCACCTGTCGTCGAACCACCCGAAGTTCGGTGGGGTCGCAGGCTGCGACACAGGGGAGTGTCGCATCGGCCGCCACTCCGAGCGCGGCGAGGTATGCAACCGCGACGCGGCACGGGTTGTGCACTGCGCCGTCGCCGCCGGGCAGCGGCAGCGGGCGTAGGTGAGCGACGCGGACGAAGCCGTCGTAGTCGGCCTCCAACACCTCGCCGCCCCAGATCTCTGGTTCGCCGTCGTCGCCGAGGCCGAATCCGGTGCCGTCGAACGCGAACCCCAGCACCGGTGCGCGGCCGTCGAGACCCGCCTCCACCATCGCCGCGGCCACGTGGGCATGGTGATGTTGCACGTCGACGACCCGTGCGCCGTCCGGGCGCCGCAATGCCCACCGGCGAGTGAGGTAGCCAGGGTGTGCGTCGGTGGCGATGACCTCCGGAGCGATCGCGTACATCCTCCGGAAGGATTCCACGCTTCGCTCGAAGGCGTCGAGTGTCTCGAGGTTCTCCATGTCACCGATGTGCTGGCTGATCCAGGCGTGTCGTCCGGCGGCAAGGCAGAACGTGTTCTTCAGTTCGCCGCCCACGGCCAGCGTCGGCGTCACGTCCACCGGCAGGGTCACCGGGAGCGGGGTGTAGCCGCGCGATCGTCGAACCGGCTGCAGCACGCCGTCGACCACGCGGACCACCGAGTCGTCGCACGGCACGTGGATGGGCCGGTCGTGGGTCAGGAACGCATCGGCCACGGCGGCCAACCGGCTGCGCGCGTCGTCGTCGTCGGTACAGATCGGCTCGTTGGAGAGATTGCCCGAGGTCATCACCACGGCACGCGGCGGCGGCTGCGGGTCGCCGGGTACCTGCCGCAGCAGCAGGTGGTGCAGCGGTGTGTACGGCAACAGCAACCCGATGAGCGGGTTCCCCGGTGCGATCGACGCCGACAGCGCGACGGCGCGACGCCGTAGCAACACGATCGGCCGCGCTGGCGACAGCAACGCCGCCGCCTCGCCGTCGTCGATGTGTGCGTACTGTCGCGCCGCCGCCAGGTCGGCGACCATCACAGCAAACGGCTTGTCGCCCCGGCCCTTGCGGTCGCGCAGCAGCTGCACCGCGGCGTCGGAGGTGGCGTCGCAGGTGAGGTGGTAGCCACCCACGCCCTTCACGGCGACCACACCACCATCGGCGATCAGCCGTTGCCAGCCGGCGATCACGGCGTCGGTGCCGACGACCACGACGCGTTCTACCGCGAGGCTGATGCTCGGTCCGCACGCAGGGCAGGCGATCGGCTGGGCGTGGTAGCGCCGGTCTGCAGGGTCGGCGTATTCCGTCGCGCAGGCGGCGCACAGCGGAAAGCCGTCCATCGTGGTCGATCGCCGGTCGTAGGGGAGGTCGCGGATGATCGTGAAGCGCGGGCCGCAGTTCGTGCAATTCCCGAACGGGTACCGGTGACGACGATCTGCGGGGTCGAGCATCTCGGCGACGCACTCGTCACACACCGCGACGTCCGGGGGCACGAGCGTGCGTGGGCCGGACACCGAGGTGGACTCCACGATCAGGAAGCTGGGGTCACCGGCCGCCGGGAGGGGGCTGAACTCGACTGACTCCACGTGGGCCATCGGCGGCGCTGAAGCGGCGAGCGAGTCGACGAACCGGTCGAGCGTGGCAACGTCGCCTTCCACCTCGATGAAGACGCAGGTCGAGTCGTTGCCGACGAAGCCCACCAGGCCGAGCTCGGTGGCCAGGCGATGCACGAACGGGCGGAAGCCCACGCCCTGCACGACACCACTCACCGCGACCCGACGGCGCGTGATGGGACGATCAGTGCTGATCATGCCGTCCGACCAGGGTCTCCAGCACCGCATTCACCTCCGCGATGAGAAAGTCCGCTGCAGTGATCACCGCCTGCTGCGTGGAAGCGGTGAGGCCTTCGCCGTTGTCGAACGACTCTCCCTCCACCCCCAGCACCCGCAGGCAGCGAGGCAGCAGGTCGAGCACGGTGGCCAGCTCGACGGCCTCGCCGAGTCCCATCAGGTGGCCACCACCCAGTCGGGCGCCGGTGTCGTCGAGGTCGGCAAGGCGTGTTGCATCGATCTCGTGGAACGACCCGAACGGTCGACCGGACCGGACGGCGTCGACGATCCACACCGTGGACGAACCCTCCCATGCCTGCACGAGACGGACGGACTCGCCGTCGAGTTCGACCAGACGCACGCGTGCATCGTCGCCGAATCGCTCGCGCAGCGACGTCAACACCGCTGCGCCAGCGCCATCGTCGCGTCGATAGGGATTGCCGATGGCGATCACCGTCACCGGCGGCGCGACCGTCATGAGCGAACGATCCGCATGTCGAGGAAGTGCGTCGCACACGAGATGCACGGGTCGTAGTTGCGGACTGCCTGCTCGCAGAGGGACTCCAACGCCTGGTCGTCCAGGTGCAACGAATGTTCGATGAGGTGAGCGAGGTCGTGTTCGATGCACGGTTGGTTCTGCGAGGTCGGCGGCACGATGCGTGCGCTGACGATGCGGCCGGCGTCGTCGAGCTCGTAGCGATGCCACAGCAGGCCGCGCGGGGCTTCGCTCCAGCCGCACCCCACGCCGGCGTGCGGCGTCACGGGTACAGCCGCTCGGGTCGGCAACGAGTAGCCCTGGACGATGGCCAGCGCCACCTCGCAGGAATGGACCGTCTCGATGGCACGGACGATGATGCTGCGGAACGGATTTCGCTCGGCTGCAGTGAGGCCCACCTCGTCGGCGAGCGCGGCCGCTCGTGGTGCAAGTCGATCTGCATTGAGCGCGAACCGGGCAAGGGGGCCGACCATGTAGTCGCCACCGGCGAGCATTCGCCCGTGGAGCGCGGTCGAGTGCTCGACGTGCTCTTCGGTGAAGTGATCGAGATACTCGTCGGCGGCGATGTCGAGCCCGTTCGTGCTCACCAACCGTTCGCCGAGGATCGGATACTCGGTGGCGTGGTGCAGGGACACCAGTACCGTCTCGGCGGGCAGTTCGTGATCGGGCATCGGGAACGTCGACACCCATCGGACGATGTCGACCGCGGCATCGACGGCCCACCTCAGCTCGTCGGCGAGTTCGTGCATCGCCGACTCCGAGGGCGCGCGGTAGAAGCCACCGACCCGAACGTTCACCGGGTGCACGGCGCGACCGCCCACCACCTCGACGATCCGGTTGCCGAGCTTCTTCAGTCGCAGCCCACGTTCGACTTCGGCACGGTGATCGGCCGCCATCGCGATGCCGCTCGGGTAGCCGAGGAAGTCGGGCGCATGCAGGAGATGGATGTGCAGCACGTGGCTCTCGATCCACTCGCCGCAATAGAGGAGATGCCGGAGCTCGCGCAGTGCATCGTCGACCTGGACACCGCACACGGCCTCGAGCGCGTGGCAGGCGCTCATCTGATACGCGACGGGGCAGATGCCGCAGATGCGAGCGGTGATGTCGTCGGGTTCGGTGTTCTCGCGGCCGACCAGGAAGCCCTCGAAGAAGCGCGGCGGCTCGAAGATGCGCAGTTGCACGTCGATCAGCTCGCCCTCGTGTACCTCGACGATCAGGCCGCCCTCACCCTCCACGCGGGTGAGCGCTTCGACTCCGAAT
>JANOET010000079.1:0-3498 GCA_031413415.1 Acidimicrobiaceae bacterium | reverse complement strand
AGTGACAGGAGCAAGGAGCGGCGCCGCCAGCGCACGAGAGGCATCCGGCAAGGGTACCTGTGTCCGCGGCGGGGCTCCGTGAGTATCGGGCCTATAATACCGGACTTATGGAACATGTCTTAAGGAACATGCAAAGCGGTTCGAAATGAACTCGCTGCAGCTCGCCGTCGAGAACCTCACGTCGCCGCCGGTCCTTGCCTTCGTGCTCGGCGTGGTGGCGGTCGTGGTGCGCAGCGACCTGCGCCTGCCGGATCCCATCCACACCTGGCTGGCCACCTATCTCCTGTTGGCGATCGGCCTCAAAGGGGGTCATTCACTGCGTGGTGTGGACGTGGGCGACATCGTGCTGCCGGTGCTGGCGACCTTGGCGCTCGGGGCGATCATCCCGTTCGTCGTGTTCTTCGTCGCCCGGTCCGCACTGCGAGTGGGCGTCGCCGATGCCGGCTCGCTGGCCGCGCACTACGGCTCGGTCTCGGTGGTCACCTTCACCGCGGCGACCGTCTTCGCCGCCGAGGCCGACTTCGAACTCGAACCGTTCCTCACGTCGCTGGTCGCGTTGATGGAGGTGCCGGGCATCATCGTCGCCCTGGTGCTGGTCGGCATGCGCGGCGGGGGTTCGTCGTGGAAGTCCGCGGTGCACGAGGTGCTCACCGGTCGCAGCGTGCTGCTGCTGGTGGGTGGTCTGATCATCGGTCTGGCGGCGAGCGACGAGGCGTTCGGTCGCGTCGAACCCTTCTTCGTGACCATGTTCACCGGCTTGCTGACACTGTTCCTGCTGGACATGGGGGCGACAGCGGCGGCGCACGTGAAGGCGGGAACCGGGTTGAGCGCGAAGGTCGTGGTGTTCGCGATCGTCAGCCCGATCGTGATGGGCACCGCCGGTGTGGTCGCAGGGTGGGCGGCAGGAATGGGTGTCGGCGGTGCGGCCGTGCTCGGCACCATGGCCGCGAGTGCCAGCTACATCGCTGCGCCAGCGGCGGTTCGGATCGCGTTGCCCGAAGCCGACCCCGGCCTGTCGTTGGGTGCGGCGCTGGGAGTGACGTTCCCGTTCAACCTCGCGGTGGGCATCCCGCTGTACTTCGTGATCGCTCGCGCGCTCGTCGGCTGACGACTCGGTCACTGGCGCCGGCGCGCCGTGCGGGTACGAATGATCCGTTGATGGACGCGATTCAACTCGGGTCGTGTGTCGTCCGGTAGCCGTCCCAATCGTTGCGCCGCCAGCAGGTACGCGTACAGGTCGGCTCGTGACTCGATGGCCACGATCTCGAGGATCTCGATGACTGCGGGGTCGTCGTCGAGGTGCCGATAGACGATCCGGTGGGTGGGTGGTGCGCCGGGCCCGAAGTAGAGCTTGCGGCAGTCGCCGAGATCGCCCGTCTTCGCCATCGCGTGCAACGGCTCGCCGTCGATGAGGCCTTGCTCGAGGTCGCGCAACGTTCGGAGCGCCAGGATCGGCAACTGCGGGTCGTCGGTCTGCAGCCTCGCCAGGTCGGCCTCTGCGGCGCGGAGGAAGCGAACGGACCGGCGCGACACGGAGCGCTACTCGAACGCGATGCCCAGATTCGCAGCGACCTCGTGGAGCGTCGCGCGATGCCCGTCGTCGTCGGCGAGCCGAGCCCTGAGTCGGGCGGCGACCACCAGGTCCTCGATGACGGGGTCGAGCAGTTCGATGAGCTCGTACGGGACGACGGCCGCTTGGGGCACGCGTCGATTGCCGAAGACGACGATGCCGGCGCTCGCGCCCTCGTGTCGGAACTCGGCCGTGATGGCCGTGAGCTCGGCTCGGGCCACGCTGGTGGGCAGTACCTCGGTCGGCTGCATGCGGAGTCCCATGTGGGCGACCATATCGGCCGAACGCCAAGTTGTGCAACAACATGTACAAGTTGTGCTCGAGTGTCGGCCGGCTGACATACGTTCTGCCCGAACAGTGAAATCGTCACGGTCCATGGAGACCACATGGATTCCGACCACCTGCACCGAGATCGATGCTGCGTGGTTGAACGCGGTGTTGTCCGACGATGTGCGCGGCGGTGGCACGGTCGTGGGCGTGACGGCCGAGATCATCGGCGACGGCGTCGGTCTGCTGGGTGAACTCGCTCGACTGACCCTCGCCTACGAGGGCGCCGGCCCGAACGCGGTGACGTCGATGATCTCGAAGTTGCCCACACCGAACGACGGCATGCGCCGAATCGGCAATGTGTTCGGCTTCTACAAGAAGGAGTTCGGCTTCTACGACCAGGTGGCGCACAGGGTGACCATCAACATTCCCACCGCGTACGTGAACATGGGCGACCACGACAAGGGCATGTACGTCCTGTTGATGGAGGACATGGCACCGCGACGGTGTGGCAACCAGCTCGCGAGCTGCTCGTGGAACGACGCGCAGGTGGCGCTGTGCGAGCTGGCCGGGTTCCACGCCGCGTGGTGGGAGCACCCTGAGCTCGAGACGTTCGGCGACTGGTTGCCCGGGCCCGGCAGCGACTACTTGCAGATGACCAAGCAGGTGTACCTGGGCGGTCTGCCGAAGCTGCGCGCCGACTTCAGCTACCTGGTGAGCGACTCGGTCATCGCGTTGGCGGAACGGCAGGCGGTGCAGTGGGACGAGGCGCTGGAGCGTGGAGCCATGCGCGCGCCGCACACGTTCATCCACGGCGACTTCCGCCTCGACAACATGATGTTCGAGGATCACGAGCACGGCACCGAACTGACGTTGCTCGACTGGCAGCTGCCGTTCCGTGCCAACCCGATGTGGGACGTCGTGTACTTCATGGCCGGCAACTTCGAGCCGCAGTGGCGTCGACGTCACCAGACCGAGTTGGTGCGGCTGTACCACGACGCCCTCGTCGCCAACGGTGTCACCGGCTACACCCGCGAGCAGTGCTGGCAGGACTACCGGGCAGCCGGGCTGGTGCTGCTGTCGTACCTGGTCAACCTGGCGGGCGACATCGACCTGAACACCTTCAACGATCGTGGACGTGAGCTGGCCGAGATGATGTTCCGGCGCTATGCCACCGCCATCGACGATCTCGATTCGGGAGCGTTCCTCGCCTGAGCCCTCGAGCTTGGGTCAGAGGGGGATGCTGCGCGAGCGAATCACGCCGTCCCACACCCAACCGATGGGTGGCGTCACTCGGGTCACGGTGAAGGCGAGCGTGCCGTGGCGTGTGGCCGTCGCACTCGTGAACGCGACCTTGCCGTACGAGTTGGTGACCAGGGTGGCGCTGGTGCCGGTGAGCAGACCGCTCCAGCGTCCGGTGACCTTGGCGTTGCGGACGACCCGTCCGAGGGCGTCCTTCACGGTGACGGTGACTCTGCCCGCCTGCTTGCCGCTGACCTTGGCGATCGTGAGGGTGGCGCTCAGGCGGACGGGCGCCTTCACCACGATGATGAAGGCCCTCGTGGTCCGCTGGCCGACCAGGTCGGTGACGGTCAGCGAGGCGGTGTACCGGCCTGCCACGCGGTACGTGATCGACGGGTTGGCCAGCGTCGACGCGTGAC
>JANOET010000078.1:0-2764 GCA_031413415.1 Acidimicrobiaceae bacterium | reverse complement strand
CGGGTCTCGTCCTTCACGGCGGGCACGAACCATGCCGTCTGATCGTCGGTGGGATGCGCCGCGACGGCGAACCCGAACCTCGACGGAGGACGTTCGGTGATCTCGGTCCAGTTGCTGCCACCGTCGATCGACTTGAACACTCCGTTGTGGTGCTGGTTCCAGACGACGTCGGGGTTCGCCGCACAGCGGGCGACGCGATGGGGGTCCTGGTTGAACGGGCCGTACTCCTCGCCGGGCGGCATGTACTCGTTGCGCATTCCGTGCGTGACCGACCACGTCGCACCCGCGTCGTCGCTGCGCCACGCGCCACCGCACGACACGGCGATGAGGATCGTGTCGGGCGAGCGCGGGTCGAGGCTGATCGAGTGGACTCCGGGGAAGTCGTAACCGCCACCGAACCATCCGCTGCGCTCGGGCATGTCCCACAACGGGCGATTGAGCTCCCAGGTGGCGCCGCAGTCGCTCGAGCGGAACAGCCCGCCCGGGATGGTGCCGCACCACAACTCGTCGGGTCGCTCGGCCGGACCGTTCTCCAGCGTCCACAGCAGTTGCACGGTCCACGGCCACGGCTCCTGCGTCATCGGTGACAGGTCGGTCGCGTCGTCGGGACGTGGCGGATACGCCGGTGCGCCGATCTCGACGAACTCGCCGCCGGGCTCGCGTCGCCAGATGTGTGAACCGAAGTGGCCCGTCCCGAGCGCGGCGTAGACCGCACCGTCGTGGCCGACGACCGCAGCGGTCACCGGGTCGCCCAGGAAGTCGATCGTGTCGATCGACCAGCCGTTCGGTCCGGGCACGAGCGTGAACAGGCCCTTGCGGGTCCCCACGAGCAGTTCCATCGTCAACCTCCTGAGAGTGCTTGCATCACGGTGATCTCGGTGCCGGCGGCGACCGCGTCGCTCTGTCGAATCGGGTCGCGCAGTTGGTCGCCCCCGACGAACACAGCGACATGACGGCGGATGCGCCCCTGATCGTCGAGCACGTAGCTACGTACCTGCGGATGCAGTTCGAAGTAGGCCGAGAGGCACTCGGCCACGGTGCCGCCCTCGACGGTGGCACCGGGACACTCGACGTGACGCCGAAGGTTCGAGGTGAAGGTGAGCGAGGGCACCGCTCGACAGTACCCCGCCGCGTGTCAGACGGAATCCGACGATCGCGACCGGTCGTTCACGGCCTCGTCAGCTGAGGAGGAGGCCGAGCAGGGCGTCGCCGATGAGCAGCGTGCCCATCACCAGACCGAACCACGACACGATGAGCCGCCGGTTCTTCATCACCCATCCGGTCGCGCTGTTCATCCGCTCCATCGCCTTCTGCGACCGCAGGACGACGAGGTAGATCGTGAACGGGATGCCGGTGGCGAAGAGCGTGTACACACCGAGCGCAGCGAACCGTCCGCTCATCGACACCGATGCCGTGGCGAGTGCCATCGAACCGATGATCGGCCCCTGATAGTCGGCCAGCGCCATGCCGGCGATGAATGCCTTCCCAGCGCTCATTCCCTGCAGCCGTTCGAGCGACTTGGGAATCTCCGGTTGCGGTTCCTTCGGCGGCTTGCGCATTCGAGCTCCGACGATGACCAACACCACGCCCAGCAGCAGACGGATGATCAGGAACAGACGCCCAGGGATGGAAGCGCCGCTCACCGTGTCGCCGAGCACGAGGCTCGAGAACAGCAGGATGCTCGACTCGACGAGGAACGCGCCGGAGAGGTAGCAGAGACCCTTCACCTTCGACCCCTGGCCACCAGCCATGACCAGCAGCAAGCCCATCACGGTGACCGGCTGCGTGCCGCTGAGGATGCCGCACAGGATGAGCGTGCGGACGAGATCCGACATGGAGAGCACAGTAGCCTGCCCACCGTGATCGTCGTGGGTGGAGAAGCGCTGGTCGATCTGGTCATCGCTCCGTCCGGCGCCGTGGAAGCCAAACTCGGCGGCGGTCCGTTCAACGCGGCCCGCACGGTCGGCCGGCTCGGCACGCAGGTGTCGTTCCTGGGCTCGTTGTCGTGCGACCGGTTCGGCACGATGCTCCACGACCAACTGGTGGCCGACGGCGTCGACGACTCGCTGGTCTCGTTCACCGAACTACCCACCACGTTGGCCGCCGCCGAACTCGACGAGTCCGGTTCGGCGACCTATCGCTTCTACCTGTCGGACACATCGGCGCCGCTCGTCAGCCGCGCCACGTTGCCGGCCGCCACGGGGGTGTTCCATGTCGGCACTCTCGGCATGGTGCTCGAGCCGATGGCGTCCACGATGGAGGCACTGGCGTTGGGCGCGGCCGACGACGTGCTGGTGCTGCTCGACCCGAACTGCCGCCCGCGGGTGACACCCGACCGCGACGGCTACCTGGATCGCCTGGCGCGCATGGTCCGCCGCGCCGACGTGGTGAAGGTCAGCGCCGACGATCTCGACTTCATCGCTCCCGGCGACCATGCCGGAGCAGTGCGCGGGTTGTTGGAAGGTGGCGCGACGGTCGTCCTGCACACCGACGGCGGCGACCGCGTGAAGATCCACACCGCAGCAGGGGTCGAGAACGTCGCCGTCCCCACGGTCGAGGTCGTCGACACCATCGGCGCGGGCGACTCGTTCGGTGGGGCGTTCGTCGCGTGGTGGCACCAGGCCGATCTCGGTCGAGGCGATCTCGCCGACCCTGCTGCGTTGCGTGCCGCCACCGAAGCGGCCGTGCAGGTCGCGGCGGTGAACTGCACCCGCGCCGGTGCTCAGCCTCCGACGCGTGCGGAACTCGGCGCCGCCTGGGCGCC
>JANOET010000077.1:0-7553 GCA_031413415.1 Acidimicrobiaceae bacterium | reverse complement strand
GCTACCGCGACCCCAAGCCGATGGTGTTCTGCGGGCTGTTCCCCATCGACGGCGACGACTTCGAGTTGCTGCGCGAGAGCCTCGAGAAGCTGAAACTGAACGACGCCAGCATCACGTATGCGCCCGAGTCGTCGGGGGCGCTCGGGTTTGGTTTCCGCTGCGGCTTCCTCGGTCTGCTGCACATGGAGATCGTCAAGGAGCGCCTCGAGCGCGAGTTCAACCTTGCACTGATCGCGACGGCGCCGAGCGTCGAGTACCGGGTGCACAAGACCAACGGCGACGTCGAGCTGTGCGACAACCCTGCCGACCTCCCGGCCCCGCAGAGCATCGACTTCATCGAGGAGCCCTACTTCCGGGTGAGCATCATCACGCCGAAGGAGTACACGGGCACGCTCATGGATCTGTGCCAGACGCGTCGCGGCGACATGACCAAGCTCGAGTACCTGTCGCCCGAGCGGGTCGAGCTGCACTACCAGATCCCTCTGGCCGAGGTCGTCGTCGACTTCTTCGACCAGATGAAGAGCCGCACCCAGGGCTATGCCAGCCTCGACTACGAACTCAGCGGGTACCAGCGCAGCAACCTCGTGCGTGTCGACCTGTTGCTGAACAGCATCCCCGCCGACGCATTCAGCACCATCGTGCACCGCGACAAGGCCTTCGCCTACGGGAACCGCATGTGCGAGAAGCTCAAGGAGCTCATCCCGCGGCAGATGTTCGACGTGCCGATCCAGGCGGCCATCGGCGGCAAGATCATCGCTCGCGAAACGGTCAAGGCGAAGCGCAAGGACGTGCTCGCCAAGTGCTACGGCGGCGACATCACGCGCAAGCGCAAGCTGCTCGAGAAGCAGAAAGAGGGCAAGAAGAAGATGAAGAGCATCGGCCGGGTCGAGGTGCCCGGCGACGTGTTCATCAGTGCCCTCAAGCTCGACGACTGATCACTTGGCGTCGGCCCAGCTGTGGACGACGCTCGTGTCGGTGACGAACCGGACCCCGCTCGTCGGGTGCCACCGGTGGGCCGCCTCGTGGAGGCACGAGTCGAGCAGCGCCACGACATCGTCTGCCTGCTCGGTTCGGACGTGCACGAGCAACTCGTCGTGCAGGCACAGCACGATCTGCGCGTCGAGGTCGGCCATACGGGCGCGCAACGTCACGGCCCACACCTTGAACAGTTCGGCCGCCGCGCCCTGCACCATCGCATTGCGCGAGTAGCGACCGCGTGCGGCGGCGGCGGAGCCCGCGTGGTCGCCATCGGTCACCTCGCCCATGCGGACGAGACGCCCGCCGTACGTGCGCGGTGAGATGCCAGCCTGCCCGGACCTGGCGGCGTCCTGCAGGTACTGCATCGCGATCGGGTAGGCGGACTCCATGCCGCGCAGCGCCTGGCCGGCAGTGCCGCTGGTCTGACCGTACATCGCCGCGAGCACCGCGATCTTGGCGACCGGTCGATCGACGCCGAGCCGCTTCGCGACCGGGGCATACAGGTCGTCGTCCTGAGTGGCTCTGCGGAGCGCATCGTCGCCCGACACCGCCGCGAGGACCCGTGGCTCGATCTGACCCAGGTCGGCGCGCACGAACACGTGGCCCGATTCGGCGCGCACGATCGGGCGCAGCTCGGCCGGCAGGTTGTGCAGCCCGGCCTGCGCAGTCATGCGGCCCGCAGCGCCATCGCTCGCCGACCACGCGCCACGCAACCGGCCGTCAGGGCCGACGTGTTCGTCGAGCCACAGGTGTCCGAACGTGGTGGCGATGCGCTCGGCCTTTCGCCACTTCAGCAGCGCGTCGACCACGGGGTGCACGTCGCGCATGGCCTCGAGCCGCCAGGCGCGTGTGTCGGGCAGATCGATGCCCAACCGACGCAGCATGGCCTTCACGTCGGTCGGGTTGCGCAGATCCACTGCGCCGCCAACGGGCAGGTGCGCCAGCACCTCTGCGTCGCGCCGGGCTCGGCCGGCTGCGGCTTCGGCCTCGTCGGTCGGGCGAGCGCCGACGAGCGAGCCGATCAGTTCGGCCGCAGCAGCTCGGTCGACGGGCAATCCGTCTGCTGCGAGCTCGACGCACAGCAGTTCGGCCGTCGACTCTGCCCGTGCGCACGCCAACGGATCGCCTGCCACCTCGCCGTTCTCGCGCAGCGCATGCAGGTGTTCCTGCTGTCGTGTGGCCGCACGCACTGCGACCGAGGCCCACGCGGCCGCGTGGGCCGATGACGTCCACCACGCACCGCTCACCCACTCGGGACGCAGGTAGCCGTCGGGTCGCACCGGGTGATCGGGGTCGCCGCCGCCGTCACCGCCGAGCAGATCGAGCTGACCGAGCACCGGCAGATGTCGTCGATCCAAGCCCTGCAACGTGGCCCACACGCGCGCCGGCTCGGCTCGCCAACCACCCATGAGGATCCGGTGAACGGCGGCGACGTCCCAACACGTCGCGACTCTGACGCCGTGAGCCGCGAGGGCTGCGGCGCTGTCGGGCGACCAGGTCACCCACCGCGGACGAACGTCGCGATCGATCGCCTGCACGCACGCCGGCCCGCACCCCACAGGGGTGGTGACGAGGGTGTCGCCGACCGCCAGCCCGGTGGTGCCGTCGGCGGCCACCGCGACGCCGACCGGCGCGCCCCGCGTCGCGCCCAGGCCGAGGACCGCTGCGGTCGCCGCACCGGGATCAGGAATGTCGTACGGCACACGGTCATCCTTGCCGGAACGGGTAGAACGTACGGCGATGTCCACACGATCCGCGATGTTCAGCTCGCTGCGTCATCGCAACGCACGGCTGTTCTTCCTGGGGCTGCTGGTCAGCAACGTGGGAACGTGGATGCAGATGACCGCGATGTCGCTCGTGGTCTACGAGCTCACCGGCAGCGCCACGGACACGGGCATCAATCTGTTGTGTCAGTTCCTGCCGATGTTGCTGCTCGGCAGCTGGGCCGGTGCCGTGGCCGATCGTCGCGACAAGCGTCGCATGGCCGTGCTGACGCAGAGCCTGCAAGCCGGCCAGGCGTTGCTGCTGGGTGTCCTCACTCTCGCCGGCTGGACCAACCTCCCGATGCTGTATGCGCTGTCGCTCGTGCTCGGGGTCATCGGTGCGTTCGACAACCCGGCGCGTCGTGGTTTCGTGATCGAGCTGGTCGAACCGCACGAGATCTCGAACGCCGTATCGCTGAACACCGCGGTCATGACCGGTTCGCGCATCGTCGGCCCGGCGCTCGCTGCGTTCCTGAAAGGGCCGCTCGGCGCCGGCTGGCTGTTCATGCTGAACGGTCTCTCGTTCCTGGCCATCCTGTGGCCCCTGCTCGCGATCGACAAGCAGACGTTGCAGCCGTCCGTCCCGGCCAAGCGCGGTGGTACACCGGTGCGCGACGCGGTGCGGTTCATCGCCACCGATCGTCGGCTCGCCGTCGTGTTCGTCGTGTTCGCGCTCGTCGGCACATTCGCCTTCAACTACAGCGTGTCGCTGCTGAAGATCAGCGATGTCCGTTTCGGCGATCGTCGATGGTTCGGCATCCTGCTTGCGTCCACCGGGCTCGGCAGCTTGATCGGATCGTTGCTCACGGCCGCTCGTCGCGTCGTCACGACTCGATGGTTCTTCGGCAACGGTGCGCTGTTGGGCGTCAGCGGTCTGGCACTCGCGTGGGCACCGGGTCCGTGGGTCGCGGTCCTGTTCAGCGTTCCCGTCGGCATGGGTGGAGCCGCGTTCATCGCCGGCCAGAACGCGATCCTGCAGCAGGAGTCGCCGCCCGACATGCGCGGCCGACTCTTGGCGCTGAGCGCCGTCGCCTTCCTCGGCACCACACCCATCGGTGCGCCGATCACCGGGTGGGTGGCCGACAACGTGAGCGCCGAGTGGAGCCTGGCCTACGGCAGTGTCATCGCACTCGTGTCGGTCGGCACCGGTTTCCTGCTCCGTCGATCACAGCGCAGTCACGTTCCAGCCGACCAGCACCAGCCGACCGCGGTGTTGGTTGATGGCGGCGACGGAAGCGGTGTCGTTCCAGAGGCCGCCGGCAGCTGACGCGGGAATGCCCAGGAACCGCGCCGTGAGGATGCGGCTGAGGTGGCCATGGGTGAACGCCACGACGGCCTTGTCCGTGCAGGTGCGTTCGAGCTTGGCGATGAACGAGTCGCAGCGCGCGCCCACCTGCAGGATGTTCTCGCCGCCCGGACATCCGGCGCCGAAGAGGTCCCACTGGGGATCACGCTCGTAGATCTCGCTCGTGGTGAGCCCTTCGTAGCGGCCGTAGTCGTACTCCATCAATGCCGGCACTTCCTCGGCGGGGTGGTCGGGCAGCGCGAGCGAGGCCGTCTGGGAGGCTCGCTGCAGGGGACTGGTGAAGACGACGGGATCCGCACCGTCGAGCCAGTGCTGGATGACGACCGAAGCGGACTCGGCCTGCTGCACCCCGAGCGGGGTGAGCGCCAGATCGGTCCGCCCGGTGTGCTGTCCGGTGACCGACCACTCGGTGGCCCCGTGTCGCACAAGGAGGATGAGCGAGGGGAGCGGCAGAGCAGAGTGAGGCACGAACGGGAAGGGTAGGCGACACTTCGGGTGTCATGCTCCCGCCCGTCATCATGTGGTTCCGCCGCGATCTGCGACTCGCCGACCTCCCCGCGTTGCACGCCGCCGCGGCCGACGCGACTCATGTCGTGCCGTTGTTCGTGGTCGATCCGGCGTTCGCCCGCAGTGGGGGACCGCGGCAGGCGTTCATGGCGGCGGCCCTGCGTTCGCTCGACGAGTCGATGCAGGGCGCGCTGGTGTACCGCCACGGCGACCCGGCACAGGTGGTGCCGGCGGTCGCCGCCGAGGTCGGAGCAAAGGCGGTGTTCGTGTCGCGCGACTTCGGTCCGTATGGACGACGACGCGACGCAGCGGTCGCCGAGTCGTTGCGAGCGAACGACGTGGCCCTGCGCGGTGTGGGATCTCCATACGTGGTCGACCCTGGCGCGGTGAACAAGGGCGACGGCACGCCGTACCGGGTGTTCACGCCGTTCTCGAAGGTGTGGCGCACCCATGGCAGTCCGGCGCCACTCGGCGTCGCCGACGTCGTGTGGCGCGGCGCCCCCGACGTGCACTGCGACGGTCCTCCCGTGGCGCCGCCCGTCGAGGCGCTGCTGCCGCGTGCGAGCGAATCGGCCGCGCTCGAGCGGTGGGACGAGTTCCTTCCCCAGGTCGGCCAGTACCACGACCGGCGCGACCTTCCCGCGGTCGACGGCACGAGTCGTCTCTCTGCCGCGTTGCGATGGGGGCTGGTGCACCCTCGTGAACTTCTCCGCGACCTCGGCCCCGAGCGGGGCCACGAGGTCTTCTCCAGCGAGCTCGCGTGGCGCGAGTTCTACGCCGACGTCCTGTTTCGTCATCCGCAGTCGGCGTGGCGCAACCTCGACCCGAAGATGGATGCCATGGCGGTGGACACCGACGCCGCTGCCCGCGCCCGCTTCGATCGCTGGTCGACCGGTACGACCGGCTTTGCGCTCGTCGACGCCGGAATGCGGCAGTTGCTCGCCACCGGCTGGATGCACAACCGTGTCCGAATGCTCGTCGCCAGCTTCCTGGTGAAGGACCTCCACCTGCCGTGGCAATGGGGAGCCCGCCATTTCATGCAGCACCTCGTCGACGGCGACCTGGCGTCGAACCAGCACGGCTGGCAGTGGGCGGCCGGCACGGGCACCGATGCGGCGCCGTACTTCCGTGTGTTCAACCCGTCCGCACAGGCCGAACGATTCGATCCGACGGGCGAGTATCGACGCCGGTGGCTGCCCGAGATCGGTACCGATCGGTACCCGGTGCCGATGGTCGATCACGCCGCAGAACGCGAGGAGGCACTCGCCCGGCATCGCCATGTCACCGCTGGCAGTCGATAGGCTCGACTGCCAATAGTCCCGTGTTGCTCGAGGAGCTCCCGTGCTCGACGAACGCAAGACCGCCATCCTGAGGGCCGTGGTGCAGGAATACATCGCCACCGCACAGCCGGTGGGGTCCACGCACATCGCCAACGCGCCCGGCGTGCAGGTCAGTTCGGCCACCGTGCGCAACGAGATGGCAGTGCTCGAACAAGAGGGCTACCTGGCGCAACCGCACACCTCGGCGGGCCGCGTGCCCACCGACAAGGGCTATCGCTTCTACGTGGACCAATTGGCCACGCCCGGTCGGCTCGAGGCGGGAGCCCAACAACGGGTGGGAGAGTTCTTCGACACCGCCCACGGTCGCCTGGAAGAACTGCTGCATCAGACCACCAACCTCCTCGCGCAGGTGACGCATCATGCGGCGCTGGTCGTGGGGCCTCCGGCGCAGACGGCCATCGTGCGGTCGGTCCAGGTGGTCTCGTTGTCGGCCCGATCCGCTGCCGTCGTCGCCGTGCTGTCGAGCGGTCAGGTCGAGAACGAGATCATCGATCTGCCCGTCGACACCTCCGACGTTCGTCTCGCTGCGGTCACCGCACACCTGCAGGCGCACATGACCGGGCGATCGCTCGACGGTTCGGTGTCGTCCGTGCCCGCCACGGGCGATCGCGAACTCGACGCGCTGTGCGACACGGCGCGGACAGCGCTGCACCCCCACACCGAGGCGTCCGTGTTCGTCGGTGGTGCATCGTCCATGGCGCAGGCGTTCGACACCGTCGACACCGTTCGTTCGGTGCTGCGCACGTTGGAGCAGCAGTACGTCATGGTCTCGCTCGTGCGCGACATCCTGGACCGCGGCCTGTCCGTTGCGATCGGCACCGAGCACGGCATCGAACCCCTCGCCGCCTGCTCGGTGGTGGTGAAGCCCGTGATCGTCGATGGCGAGCAGGTCGGCACCGTGGGTGTCCTCGGCCCGACGCGTATGGATTACCCCCAGGCACTGGCTACGGTCGAGGCGGTGAGCGACCGCCTGGGTCGCCGGTTGAGCGATGGCGGTGCGGTGAATGGCTGACTACTACCAACTGCTGGGGGTCGCGCGATCTGCAACCCCCGACGAGATCAAGAAGTCGTATCGTCGTCTGGCACGCGAGCTGCACCCCGACGCGAACCCTGGCGATGCTGCGGCGGAGGAGAAGTTCAAGCAGGTCGCACGGGCCTACGAGGTGCTCAGCGACCCCGAACAGCGGACCCGTTACGACCGGTTCGGTGAGCAGGGGACTGGAGGCGGTGGCGGAAATCCGGGCGACTTCTTCGGTGCGGGCGGCGCCGGTCTCGGCGACCTGTTCGACGCCTTCTTCGGTGGTGGCAGCCCGTTCGGGGGTACGCGCGGCCCGACCGGCCCACCGCGCGGACAGGACCTCGAAGTGGTCGCCGACATCGCGTTCGAACGGGCCGTGTTCGGTGCCACCGTCCCGGTGAACGTGCGCACCGCGCTGCGCTGTGAGGACTGCGGTGGCTCGGGCGCGGGTGAGGGCACCAAGCCGGTCGTGTGCAGCGAGTGCAACGGGCTCGGGCAGGTGCAACGCGTTCGTCAGAGCATGCTCGGCCAGATGGTCACCTCGTCGGCGTGCCCGAAGTGCAGCGGACTCGGCCAGATCGTCGTCACCCCGTGTGCGAAGTGCAGTGGAGACGGGCGCATCATCGCCGAGCGCACCTATC
>JANOET010000076.1:0-6663 GCA_031413415.1 Acidimicrobiaceae bacterium | reverse complement strand
GCGACGCGACCCAGCTGCGAAGATCGGCGAATGTCCGACACCACCCGCAACCGCACGCCCGACGATGTCGTCCTCTACGAGGTGAGTGAGCGCATCGCGACGATCACCCTCAACCGGCCCGAGGCGCGCAACGCGTTGTCGAGCGACGTGCTCCGCCGGCTGCCCGAGCTGATGCAGCAGGCCGACGCCGATACCGAGGTCGACGTGGTCGTCCTCACCGGCACCGACCCTGCGTTCTGTGCTGGGTTGGATCTGAAGGAACTCGGCTCGACGGCAGGCAACCTCGGTGCCACCGGGGCCGCGGCCGGCCCAACGCCGACGGCGTGCGCGGCCCGTTCCCCTCCATGGTCAAGCCGCTCATCGGGGCGATCAACGGTGTGGCCGTCACCGGTGGATTCGAGCTCGCGTTGAACTGCGACTTCCTCGTCGCCAGCGAGCGGGCCAAGTTCGGCGACACGCACACCCGCGTGGGCGTCATGCCTGGCTGGGGACTCACCGTGCTCCTGCCGCAGGCGATCGGCGTGCGACGCGCCCGCGAAATGAGCTGGACGGGAAACTTCATGCTGGCCGACGAGGCGCTGCAGTTCGGCCTCGTCAACCGCGTCGTCGCGCACGACGAACTGGTCCCGGCCACCCGTCGACTCGCGCTCGACATCATCGGCAACGACCAGCCCGGTGTGCGCCAGATGAAGGCCACCTACGCCGAGATCGCCCACGACCAGGCCGCTTGGGACACCGAGGGCCGCAACGCCGCCCGCTGGCAACGCGAGATGTTCAGCAAGGAGCAGGTCGAGGCACGCCGCCAGGCCATCCAGGAGCGCGGCCGCACGATGTGACCGTTGCCCGGTCCCCGGGGCCGTTCACCAGGAACTCAAGTTCGCGCCGTTCGGGTCAGAGGTCGGCGCCGCGGGCGCGGAGGTCGTCCCTGACGGCCTCGGCGATGTCGAGCGAGAGGATCTCTGCGCCGGTCGTGTTGAGGTGGAAACCGTCGTCGGCGCGGACGTCCTTGCCCTCGCCGTTGCGCGGGTCGATGACGTACTCGGCCCAGCCGCCGTTGCGACCGCTGAACCGCGCCCACGTGTCGATGAACACGACCTTGTCGGTGCGCTTGGCGGCTTCGGCGCGGACCACTTCGTCCTGCACCTGCATGCGTGCCGTCACGTCGGGATTGTCGTCGTTGGGGATACCCACCCACACCAACGTGCGGTTCCCTTCGGTGAGGTAGTCCATCGCCGCGCCGACCCGCTTGCCGTACTCGGCCCTCCAGTCCGCATCGTCGGCACCCGACGCCGGGGCGTGGTTCACGGCCCACGACTTGTCGACGTTGCGGAGGCCCTGCGCGTCGTTGCCGCCGAACGTGGCCACGACGATGTCGGGGTTCACCTGCGGCACGATCTCACGCATGTGGGCAGGCCAGTCGAAGAAGTCGGGGCGGCTGAGACCCGACGAGGTCTTGTAGTCGAGCTCGGTGGTGGCGATCCCGGTCTGGTCGATCAGCGTCTTCAGGTACGGGCCGAAGCTGCCGGCGTCGGAGTCGCCGAGGATGAGCACCTCCGCCGGGTCCTCCGCGGTGGGGGTGGTGCGGGGTTTGTCGGTGGGCGGCGTGGTGGGCGCCGGCGTGGTGGGCGGGAGCGTGGCGGGCGGGAGCGTGGCGAGGGTGGTAGGTGTCACACCGTCGTTGACGACCGTCTCGATGGACGGGTTCGCCGGCTCGATGGCAGCACTGTCGTCGCTGCCGAACACGGCCCCCATCACCGACCACAGCCCGTAGCACAGAGCGATGAGCAGGGACAGCGCGACGATGCGCCGCACCAGGTAGGTGCGGTGCGACACGTGCCGACGTGAGGGCGAAGAAGGGCGAGCACCGGGAGCCATGAGTTTCTGAACAGCAGGTTACGAGGCTGCGGCGACCTCCGGTGGGCACCCCGGGCGGGTAGTCTTTACGGCGGATACACATCCACCAAACCCATCACTCCAAGGGGGAGACAACATGCGCAAGAGCAAGCGCTTCGCAGCGGTTGCGCTCGTCGCTTCGTTCGGTCTCGTGGCCGCAGCGTGCGGCAGCGATTCGGACAGCGGCAGTGGCGGCGGCGACGGCCCGAAGGTCGGCATCGCATTCGACACCGGCGGCCGCGGCGACGGCACATTCAACGACTCGGCGGCTCGTGGCGCCGACAAGGCAAAGAGCGACCTCGGCGCAACCGTCGACGAGCTCGAGGCCACCACTGCCGAGGACCGCAAGCCGAACCTCGAGACGCTGACCACCAACGGCGACAACCCCATCATTGCTGTGGGTTTCGCGTTCGGTGACAGCCTGGCCACGGTCGCTGCGGCGAACCCCGACACCAGCTACGCCATCGTCGACGGTTTCATCGAGAACGCTCCCGCCAACGTCACGTTCCTCGGCTTCGCCGAGCACGAGGGCTCGTTCCTCGTCGGTGCCGCTGCGGCACTGAAGAGCAAGACGGGCCACATCGGCTTCATCGGCGGCCAGGAGATCGACCTCATCAAGAAGTTCGAGGCCGGTTACAAGGCTGGTGCGATGTACGTGAACCCGGACATCAAGTTCGAGTCGCAGTACCTCGGCGCCGCCGGTGACAACGCCGCCTGGGGCTCGCCCGACAAGGCCAAGGAAATCGCCAACGGCTGGTACGCCGATGGCGCCGACGTCGTCTACACCGCCGCTGGCGGCTCGGGCGCAGGCACCATCGAGGCTGCCGTCGAGTCCGACGCGTGGGCGATCGGCGTCGACAGCGACCAGTACCTCACGGCCACGCCGGATCAGCAGAAGCACATCCTCACCTCGATGCTGAAGCGCGTCGACACCTCGGTGTTCGACACGGTGAAGCAGTTCAAGGACGGCACCCTCAAGGGTGGCTTCGCGACGTACGACCTCAAGTCGGACGGCGTGGGCTACTCGACCTCGGGTGGTTACCTCGACGACGTGAAGGACAAGTTGGAGGCCATCAAGGCCGACATCATCGCCGGCACGATCACGGTGCCGACCGCTCCCTGAGCGATCCTGTAACACGTAGAAATTCACGAATGCGAGAGCCCGGGGGTCCACCCCCGGGCTCTCTGCTATAACGGCGGAGGACATCGACAAGGGGGAACATGGCCGCGGACACTCTGGCCGTTCAGCTGAGCGGAATCGAGAAGCGATTTCCGGGCGTCATCGCCAACCACGACGTGAACCTCAACGTGCGCCCTGGCACCATTCACGCCATCGTCGGCGAGAACGGTGCGGGCAAGTCGACGTTGATGAAGACGCTGTACGGCATGCACCAACCCGAGGCCGGCACCATCCACGTCTTCGGCGAACACCTCGTCTTCAAGTCGCCCAGCGATGCCATCGACGCGGGCATCGGCATGGTGCACCAGCACTTCATGCTCGCCGACAACCTCACCGTGCTCGAGAACATCGTGCTCGGCAGCGAGCCCACCACGAAGGGCGTCGTCAAGTTCGACGAGGCACGCATGCGCCTCGAAGAGATCATGACCCAGTCGGGCACCCACGTCGATCTCGACGTGCCGGTGTCCGAGCTCGGTGTCGGCAAGCGCCAACGCGTCGAGATCCTGAAGGTGTTGTTCCGCGGGGCTCGGGTGCTCATCCTCGACGAACCGACCGCTGTGCTGGTGCCGCAGGAGGTCGAAGAGCTGTTCGGCAACCTGCACCGCCTGGTCGCCGACGGCGCCACGATCATCTTCATCTCGCACAAGCTCGACGAGGTGCTCACGGTCAGCGACGACATCACGGTCATCCGAGCCGGCACCACGGTCGCCGAGGTGAAGCCGAACGAGGTGACCCGCTCGAAGCTCGCCGAACTGATGGTCGGCAGCGAGCTGCCCTCACCGCACGGCCGCACGTCCGAGATCGGCACGAAGATCCGTCTCAAGGTCGACGGACTGACGCTGCAGGGTCCGGGCGAGAAGGCCCTCCTGGAGGACATCTCGTTCGAGGTCCGCGAGGGTGAGGTGCTCGGCATCGCCGGCGTCGAGGGCAACGGTCAGTTCGAGTTGTGCGAAGCCATCATCGGCCTCCTGCGGCCGGAGGGCACCATCGTCATCGACGACGTCGACGTCTCGCACGCCAGTCCGCACCAGCGACTCATCGGTGGTCTGTCCTACATCCCGTTCGACCGCCACCGCGAAGGTCTGCTGCTGTCCGCCCCGCTGTGGGAGAACACCTTGCTCGGGCGCGACGCCGACCCCGAGTTCCAGAAGGGCCCGTTCGTCAACACCGCAGCCGCGAGGGCCGACAGCCGCACGATCATCCAGCAGTTCGACGTCCGAACGCCAAGCGAGACCGTGCCGGCCTACGCCCTCTCCGGCGGCAACCAGCAGAAGATGTTGGTCGGCCGCGAGCTGTCCAGCCGGCCTCATGTGCTCATCGCTGCACACCCCACGCGTGGGGTCGACATCGGCGCCCAGGCGGCCATCTGGGAGAAGCTGCGCGTCGCCCGCGACGCAGGCCTCGCCGTCCTGCTCATCTCGGCCGACCTGGAAGAACTCATCGGACTCTCCGACCGCATCGTCGTCATGTTCGACGGCCGCATCAATGCACGACTGACCCCCGCGGAGGCCACGCCGGAGCTCCTCGGTACCTACATGACCGGCGGCATTCAGGAGGTTGCGCCGTGAGCAACGAGTCCGTCGTCCCGAGCGGCGACTCCGTCGTCGAGCGGATCACGAATCCCAAGCCGGTGAGGGGCCGCCCCACGTGGGTGGTCACGCTCGTCAGCTCGTTGGCGGCGGTCGGCATCGCCCTCGTGATCGCCGGCATCCTGCTGGCCGTCACCGGCAAGAACCCGCTCGAGGCCTACTCGAAGATGCTCGACGCCGGCCTGCAGGAGAACAAGCTGCTCGAGACCGTGCAGCGTGCCACGCCGCTCATGATCGCCGCGGTGGCCGTCGCGATCGGGTTCAAGATGAACCTGTTCAACATCGGCGTCGAGGGCCAGTTCCTGATGGGCATGTTCTTCGCCGCCATCGCCGGCGCCGCGGTCGAACTGCCCGCCGTACTGCACGTCACCTTCTGCCTCATCGTCGCGATGATCGCCGGTGCTGCGTGGGCGGGCATCGCCGGATTGCTGAAGGTGAAGAAGGGTGTCAACGAGGTCATCGCGACGATCATGTTGAACGCCATCGCACTCAGTGTCATCGACTGGATGTTCAACGAACGGTTCCGCTACGAGACCGGTTCACTCGACGTGAAGACGAAGCCGCTGCCGCCCACAGCATGGCTGCCCGACCTGGTGGAGAATCGGCTGAGCTCGTTCATCTTCATCGCCCTCGGCGTCGTGCTGGTCTTCTGGCTCGTGGTCTACAAGAGCCGCTTCGGCTTTCGCCTGCGTGCCTCCGGAGCGAACGCGGTCGCCGCCCGCACCGCCGGCATCAGCTCGAACCGCATGATCCTCACTGCGATGCTCATGTCGGGGGCCGTCGCCGGTCTGGCCGGCATGCCCTCGCTGCTGGGCGACACGCACGCCTACGGCCCCACCCGCCCCGATGGCTACGGCTTCAACGGCATCGCCGTGGCGCTGCTCGGCCGCAACAGCCCCATCGGCATCGTGGTCGCCGCACTGCTGTGGGGCTTCCTCGACTCCGTCGCCGGACCGCTGCAGATCGCCAAGATCCCGCAGTCCATCGTGCTCGTCATCAAGGCCATCATCCTGCTCACGGTGGTCATCGTGAACGAGGTCGTCGGCCGACGGGTCGCCAAGCGCACCGCCGACCGAACCGCCGCCGCACTCGAGCTCCCGATGGCGGTGGCGTGATGAGCACCTCGGAGATGCTCCCCACCGCACCGCCTGTCGAGGGACCGTCGCGCATCGACGCCTTCAAGCATCTCAGCCCGGTGACGAAGGCGTGCTTCATCGGCGGCACGCTGCTCGTCCTGTTGTCGCTCACCCGAGTCATCACCGATGCCACCGACCTCACGTCGTCGGGCACGTTCGAGACCACACTGCGCGTCACCACGCCCATCCTTCTGGCCGGCTAACGGATTTTTACGTGCAAGCTTGGTAATAGAAATTTCTGGTCTACCAATAACGTCTAGTTTCTCCCTCTCAATTATTTGTGGATAGTGTTCGTTTAGAGCCATTTGTGCCATTTCTTCCAACACTCTAATTTCTGGAATATTAGAAGCAAGAACATTCTCTGGTATTTTTCCAGCTCTAAATCCATCTAGTTTTAAATTTTCTCCAAGAGACTTCAGTGCAGTTTTAAAATATTTTTCAAAAGCATCCACTTCCAACTCTCCCTCTATTTCTATTTCATTTTTCGGCAATTTTTTTACGCTGATTTTAGTTGCTTGCATAGATTTCAGTTTATATTTATTAGTAGTTTTTGTCAAAAAATAAAACAAAAACAAAAAAACCGAGATGAGCTCGGTTTTTTTGTTTTATAATATTTATGAATTAGATTTCTGAATCTAGATTTTCCAAGTCTATACTTTCTAAATCAGCTTCAATGCTACTCGTCCCATCGTCTGTTGTTCCTAAGGGAATTTCTTGATCGGGAGTTTGTGGTAGAGCTCGCTCCTTAACGCTGTTTTTCCAAAAATAAACTCCACCGATTATTAGGATTATTATTATTACGACTGAACCTATTAGAGCACCGTTTGATTTTTGTTCTGGTTCCATAGTTTTAGAATTATTTTTT
>JANOET010000075.1:0-9142 GCA_031413415.1 Acidimicrobiaceae bacterium | reverse complement strand
GTCGGGAAGTTCGTACTCGCGCAGGTCGGCCACCTGGATGGCGATCACGTCGTGGCGTGACGCCACGGCGCGCAACGGGCGCTCCCAGGTCGGCTCGCCGTGGAAGTCGCTGACCACCACGACCAGGCCGCGGCGACGCGCGGTACGCCGCAGCCGGTCGATGGCCGCCCCCAGGTCGCCGTCGTCGCCATCGACGGGAAGATGGCGAAGGCCGGCGAGCAGTGCGGCCACATGGTTGCGGCCGGATCGAGCGGGCGTGAAGTGACTGCGGATGCGCGATGCGGTGATCGCCCCGATGCGGTTGCCGCCACGCCCGGCGAGCAGGGCGAACGCACCCGCCGCGCACCAGGCGAGCTCGTGCTTGGTCGAGTTGGCCGTGCCGAAGGCGGTGCTCGACGACTTGTCGAACACGATCCACACTTCCAACTCGTGGTCGCTGATGGTGTCGCGCACGTGGGGGTCGTTGGTTCGTGCGGTGACCGCCCAGTCGATGTGTCGGGGATCGTCGCCTGGCACGTACGGGCGGGCCTCGCCGCGTTCGGTGCCGTGGCCGGGGAGCAGGCCGGCGTGGTCGCCGGCCAACAACCCGTCGATCCGTCGCATCACCGTCAGCTGCAACCGGTCGAGCGGCGCAGCCGACGGCGATGCGAGTCGCGCCCTGCGGGGCGGGATTCCGCTGGGCGTCGAAGGGTAATCGTGGTCGGGGGACATGGGTGCTGGCCGCTCAGCTGTGCGAACGGCGTGCGGCGGCGCGTGCGGCGAGCTCGCGTGTCGACATGCGCGGGGCGACGACATGGGTCAGCAACTGGACGAGCACGTCGTCGACCGTCACATCGTCGGCCACCGCATCGAACGACAGCACGAGGCGGTGGTTCAACACGTCGTACGCGACGTCGTAGATGTCCTGCGGGAGCAGATGGTCGCGACCGCGCAGCAGGGCAAGGGCGCGGCCGGCGTGGATGAGGCCGATACTGGCGCGGGGACTGGCCCCGTAGGCGAGCAAGCCGTCCATGTCCAAGCCGTAGGCCTTCGGGTCGCGGGTGGCAAGCACCAGCCGCACTGCGTAGTCCTGCACGATGGGGTCGACGTCGACCGCGCGGGCGGTGGCCTGCAGCGCCAAGACGTCGTCGATGCTGAGCACCGTCTGCGGCTCGTGCGGCGTGCGGCGGGCGCGGTTGACGATCTCGTGTTCCTCGCTGGCGGTCGGGTAGTCGACGGGGATGCGCAACAGGAAGCGATCGCGCTGCGCCTCGGGCAGCGGGTACACGCCTTCGCTCTCGATGGGGTTCTGCGTGGCGAGCACGAGGAACGGCTTCGGCAGCGGGTAGGTGATGCCACCCAACGACACCTGCCGTTCGGCCATCACTTCGAGCAAGGCCGACTGCACCTTTGCCGGGGCGCGGTTGATCTCGTCGGCGAGCACGAAGTTGGCGAACACCGGACCGAACTCGACGTCGAAGCGTTCGGTCGACGGCCGGTACACGCGGGTGCCGACGACGTCGCTCGGAAGCAGGTCGGGGGTGAACTGGATACGGGTGAAGGTGCCGCCCAAGGTCTTGGCCAGGGTGCTGACGGTGAGGGTCTTGCCCAGCCCGGGCACACCCTCGAGCAGACAGTGGCCCCCGGCGAGCAGGGCGACGACCACACGCTCGAGTACGCGGTCCTGGCCGACGATCACGCGTCGCAGCTCGACGAGGAGCTGTTGCAGTTGGTCGACGGCGAGTGTGGTCGACGGGGTCTCGGTGATGGTCACGGGTTGCTCTCCTGCGGCGTGGTGTCGGGCGTCTGGCCGTTCGGGTCCTGGTTCGGGTCCTGGTTGGGGTCCTGGTTGGAGTCCTCGCCGAACAGATCGTCGAGCAGGTCGTCCAGCTCGGGTGGCACGCTGCCGTTGCCGAACAGTTCGTCGAGCAGCTCGTCCAGATCGGGCAGGCCGGGGATGTCGCCGAGCCCGGGGATGCTGCCGAGGCCGCCGTTGCCGCCCTCGGGGGCGGGAACGGTGGGCGCGTCGGCGCCACCGTTGTTCTCCACCTCTTCGAACAGCGCCTCGAAGTCGGGGACGGGGACGGCGAAACCGACGCCGTCGTTGCCGCCGCTCATGCTGGCGATCGCGGTGTTGATCCCGATCACCTTGCCTTCGGCGTCGGCCAGCGGGCCGCCCGAGTTGCCCGGGTTGATCGGGGCATCGGTCTGGATCAGGCCGGTCAGGACTCCGGCCTCGGTCTCGACCTCGCGGTCGAGACCGCTGATGATGCCGGCCGTGACCGATGCCTGGTAGCCGAACGGGCTGCCCAGGGCGATCGCCGGCTCGCCGACCTCGACGCTGTCGGGCTCGGCGATCGGCGCGGCCACGAGGTTGTCGGCCTTGTCGACGCTGACGACCGCCAGGTCCTTCTCGGGCGCTCGGGCGATCACGCGGCCGGGAAGTTCGCGTCCGTCGGCGAGCTTCACCGAGACGGTGTCGTCGCCGGCGACCACGTGATGGGCGGTGAGGACCAGGCCGCTGGCGTCGTAGATGACGCCAGAGCCGAGCCCGCCGCTCACGTCGATCTGCACCACGGCCGGGCCGAGCGCCCGTGCGACGGCGGCCGGGTCGGCGGCGCCGTTCGACGGCTGCTGGACGAGCGGTGTGGTCTTGGTGGCATCGTCGTCACCGTTGAGGACGAAGGCGACACCGGCGACGGCAAGGACGCTGCACGCGCCGGCGACGAGGAAGCGGCGGCTGCTGCGGCCGGCCTCGGGCTGTGCCGGCGCGTTCGCGACCGCGTCGAGGGGCGTGGCGTTCGAGATCGGCGGCACGTAGGTGCTCGGATCGGGGGGCGGCAGCAGGTCGGCCACGGGGGGCGCAGCGGGAAGGTCGCGCCAGCTACGGCGAGGCACCTTCGTGGTCGGTTGGTCATCGAGCAAGGTCATGGATCGTTCCTCAGGAGACGGGACAGGGAGATGATGCGGGATCCGGTGTAAAGCCAGCGTCAATGCGCCACGGGCGTGCGGCCGGGTGCAGACGGTCGGCCTGGACGATCTGTCGTTCGCTCGCTTCGGCAGACATCGGAAGCCACACGGTGAACGTGCTGCCGAGGCCTTCTTCGCTCTCGACGGTCAGCAGTCCGCCGTGTGCTTCGGTGAGCTGACGGCTGATCGTGAGGCCGAGCCCGCGTTGTGACTCGCCGCGATCGCGGTCGGCGTCGTGTCGTCCGCGCCAGCCGCGGGTGAAGACGCGAGCGTGCAGCTTCGGTGCCAGACCCGGGCCCTCGTCGGTGACTGCCGCCCAGGCCCACTCCTCGAACCGGCCGAACGACACGGTGATGGTGCTGCCACCGGGTGCCAGGCGGACGGCGTTCGAGGTCAGGTTGCCCAACGCCGTGCGCACTGCGGCCCGATCGCCCTCGGACACGGGCAACCGACCTTCGCCCGCGGCGACGAGGTGGATGCCGCGAGCGCGGGCCGGGCCGGTGTGCTCGGCGACGACTGCGCGAGCTTCCGCAGCCAGATCCAGGCCGTCCTTGGTGGTCACGCTCAGCCGGCCGTGTTCGGCGAGATCGTCGACCGTGCGCCGCATGCGATCCGCGGCGCGTCGCGCAGCGTCGATGAGGCGTTGCGTGTCGTCCGAGATGCTCGGGTCGTCTGCGGCGAGTTCGAGGTTGGTGCCGGCCACGGCGAGCGGGGTGCGCAGCTCGTGGATCACGTCGTCGAGCCGGCGCCGGCGTTCGCGCTCCTGGCGCTCGGCGTCGGCCATGGCGGCGTCGACGGTGCCCATCAGCCGGGCGGACACGACCCAGGCGACGGCCACGCTCGGGACGACGGCGACGCCGAGCGCGACGAGCATCCAGCCGAGCGCGTCGCGCCGCGCGTCGGCGGCCGCCACTTCGGCATCGGAACTGTCGGCGACGACGAGCACGGTGTCACCGTTCACCTGTGCGGCGCCCACCTTGGCGGTGGCGGCCGGATCGTCGGCTCGCCAGGACGCGAGCAGGGAGGTGACCAGGCCGACGAGCAAGGTGATGACGATGGTCGACAGGGTGATGCCGACGGCTAGACGCGTCCGCACCTGGCTGCGAGAGAGTTGCATCACGTGCTCCGCAGTCGGTAGCCGCGGCCGGGAAGGGTCTCGATCAGTTCGGGCCTCCCGGCGTCGCCGAGCTTGCGGCGCAGGTTGCTGATGGTGACGCGAACCGTGGCCGTGAACGGGTCGGCGTGTTCGTCCCACACGTGCTCGAGCAGCTTCTCGGCGCTGTGCACCGAGTGCGGATGGAGCAGGAACCAGCGCAGGAGCGCGAACTCCTTCGCGGTGAGCGCGGTGAGGTGTCCGTCGATGCGCACCTCATGCCGGCTGCCGTCGAGTTCGATGCCGTCGCGCTCCACGATCGCACTGTTGGCGGACGTGTCGCGACGGAGGAGCGCACGCACCCTGGCGCCGAGTTCGCCGAGCGCGAACGGCTTGACCAGGTAGTCGTCGGCGCCGTGGTCGAGCCCGATGATGCGGTCGTCGACGCTGCCGCGCGCGGTGAGCATGAGGATGCGAGGTGGCGTGGCATCGTCGACGGGCGGCATGGTGACGACCTGGCGGCACACGTCGAGACCGTCGGTGTCCGGCAGATTCAGATCGAGGCAGAGCAGGTCGTAGTCGTTGACGATGACCCGCTCGATGGCGGAGGCGCCGTCCCCGGCGACGTCGACGGCGTATCCGTCGCGGCGCAGCGAGATGGCGATGGCGGAGGCGAGATCGGGCTCGTCCTCGACGACGAGGATGCGCATCAGAACGCTCCTCGTGTGCGGCGGTGGGGGTGTTGGTGGGGGTGGGGGAGTTGCAGCGGCATCGAAGTGATCGAAGGGTTCGACGCCGGGGTGCGCCGACCCGGTTCCTCGGCGCGGTCGTCGCGGCTTCAGCCGGGCTTCAGCAACCGGTCGCCTACAGTTCGCGACCGATGATCGACATTCCTGCACTTCGCCGCCAGCTGGCCGCCGACAACGCCGCGCTGCGGTCGACGCTCGAGCAGATCGCCAACCGCGCGCCGCTGGACCCGTCGACCAAGACACTGGTGGACCTGGTCGCGGTCGGCCTCGTCGCCATCCACGAACGTCAGGCGCTCATCGTCGACGTCATGCTGCAGACCGGCAACTGACGCCGGGTCGTTTCAGTGATGGTCGCCGCGAAGGCGATCGATCTGTCGCCGGTCGCGCTTCGTCGGGCGACCCGTGCCTCGGTCTCGGCGGAACACGGGCGTCGCGTCCGATGGTGGCGGCGGCGGGCTGTGGTCGACGAGGCACTCGGCCGCAACCGGCGCGCCGACCCGCTTGTTGATCACCTTCGCCACCTCGACCACGCGCGGCCGGTCACCGATGCGCGCCTCGACCCGGTCGCCCACCTTCACCGCGCTCGCCGCCTTGCCCGTCGAGCCGTTCAACGTCACCCTTCCGGCGCGGCACAACTCCGTCGCAACCGAGCGAGTGGGGGTGAGACGCACCGCCCACAGCCAGATGTCCAATCGTGTCGTGTCGATGCCGTCATCGTGGCACGGACGACGCACCTCGGGACGATGACTACCGTGTCGGCATGGTGCACCTCGACGACGTCGCACGGCTCGCGCTCGAGCTGCCCGACACCACGGAGGGTCGACGATTCGGCAACCGAACCTGGTACGTCGCCAACAAGGCCTTCGCCTGGGAGCGGCCGTTCAGCAAGGCCGACCTGGCGCGCTTCGGGGACGATGAACCACCCGACGGGCCGATCCTGGCCATCTCGGTCGATGATCTGGCCGAGAAGGAGGCCGTGCTCCAGGCGAACCCCGATGCGTTCTTCACCATCGCCCACTTCGATGGCTACGCCGCGGTGTTGGTCCGCCTCAGGGTCGTGCGCGTGGCCGCGCTGCGCGCGGCGCTCGTGGACGGGTGGCTGGCCGCGGCGCCGAAGCGGCTCGCCAAGGAGCATGCGGCGGCACTCGTGCGTCGGCGCTGACCGACGACGAGCTCGGCGAGTGTCACGGCAGGCGGTGGATGACGAGGGGCATGGTGGTGCTGACGCCGGCTTCGTGCAGCAGCGCGGCCGCGACGGTGAGGGTCCAGCCGGTGCGCATGGTGGTGGCACACAGCAGGACCGGGCCGTCGGGCAGCGCGACCGATCGATCGAATTGGATGCTCTGCTCGACGTGACGGACGACCGGAGCGCTGGAGGTGTCGTCGGGTGACGACGTGCCGTCCCACGCGAAGACGTCGAGCACGGGGAGCTTGCCCACCACGCCGATGTGCTCGGCCAGCGCACGGTTGGCCTTCATCTCGACGCCGTACGCCGGTGCGGCCACCACCGCGACGGGGCGCGCCGGCCAGACCGCGGCCCAGCGGCGCAACGCCTCGACCGCGCCGGCCAGCAGCGCTGGTGGCACGACGCTGCGGCCGGTGCGAGCCAGTTCGGCCAACTCGTCGGCCCAGCCCGGGTCGTCGGCGAACGCCACCGCCCGCCCTTCGCCGAGGCCCGCGATGCGTCCGCGCCGACCGACTCCCGAAGGCCACTGCTTGCGCGGCTCGACCACGATGTCGGCACCACGCAGGAACTGGCGCGCCGCCATGATGCGCTCGCGGCTCGGCTGGTTGCCTGGGGCGGGCAGCTCGCCGGTGCACACCGAGCACTTGCCGCAGCGCGACGACGATGGGTCGTCGAGCGCGACCTGGAGGTAGGCCATGAGGCACCCGGCACCGTGCGCGTACTGCCGCATCAGGTCGGCCTCGGCGCGACGAGTGTCGGCGAGGGTGGCCCACTTCTCGGTGTCGTGCCGATACGGCGTTCCGGTGGCGACCCACTTCGCGCCGTCCTTGGCGACCACGTCGTCGATGGCGAGGATCTTCAGCAGCGCCTCGAGCCGGCCGCGCCGCACGCCGGTGAGGCCGTCGAGTTCGACGACCGAACGCGGACCGTCGTGGAGCGCGGCGAGCGCCTTCGCCACGTCGTCAGGGTCGGGGATGGACGCGGTGGCGAAGTACTCCCAGATGCGTTCGTCGGCCGGCGACGACAGCAGCACGGCCTCGGCGTGGTCGACCGCACGGCCGGCTCGGCCCACCTGCTGGTAGTACGCGACCGGCGTGGACGGTGAACCGACGTGGATGCAGAACCCGAGATCGGGCTTGTCGTAGCCCATGCCCAGCGCCGACGTGGCCACGACGGCCTTCACCTCGTTGCGGCGCAGCAGGTCCTCCACCTCGACCCGCGCCTCGGGTTCCATCTGCCCCGTGTACGCCGCGACGCGGTGGCCGCTCTCACGCAGGAACCCGGCCAGGCGCTCGGCCTCGGCGACGGTGAGCACGTAGATGATGCCCGAGCCGACGATGGTGTCGAGCGCGTCGGCGACCCAGGCGTAGCGCGTGAGGGGCGAGAGACCCGGAACCACCGACAACCGCAACGAGGTGCGGGCCAGCGTGCCCCGGAACGTGACCGTGCTGGCGCCGAGCTGCCGTTCGACGTCGGTGGTGACGCGCTTGTTGGCGGTGGCGGTGGTGGCGAGCACGGCCGCGGTGGGGGTGGACAGCAGGGCTCGGGCGAGGCGCTGGTAGTCGGGCCGGAAGTCGAACCCCCAGTCGCTGATGCAGTGCGCCTCGTCGATGACGACGAGGCCCACCCGGCGCATCAGTTCGTCGAGCCGAGCCGCGAACCGCGGATTGCCGAGACGTTCGGGCGAGACCAGCAGCACGTCGAGCCGGTCCAGGTCGAGTGCCGCGAAGATGGGATCCCAGTCGTCGATGTTCGTGCTGTTCACCGTGGCCGCCCGCAGCCCTGCCCGCTCGGCGGCAGCCACCTGGTCGCGCATCAGCGCCAGCAGCGGCGACACGACCAGGGTGGGCCCGGAGCCCGAGGCGCGCAGGGCCGAGGTGGCCGCCCAGTAGACGGCCGACTTCCCCCACCCGGTGGCCTGCACCACCAGCACCCTGGCGTGGGGCTGCACGATGGCGTGCACCGCGTCGACCTGATCGTCCCTGGGCACGGCGCCCGCGCCCGCCAGCCGTTCGAGCACGGTGGCGAGGTGTGCCGATGCGAGCTCGGCGGAGGGTGACGTGACCATGCGAGCAGCCTGCCACGAGGGTGTGACATCTCAGTCGGCGACGGAACCTGGCAAGCGGTTTGAGACAGGTCTGGTGCGGGTTGGTTGATCCAGGCGATGTCGGGGACGCGTGGGGCGGCGGGTGGTCGGCGGAATCGGTGGGGTTGGGTGGCGTAGGCGTGGTCGAGCACGGCTTGGCGGTGGGCGCGGATGGCGTCGTGGTTGCCGAGGTGGACGCTGGCTGGGGTGTGGTAGCCGATGCCGGAGTGGCGGTGGTGGTGGTTGTAGTGGGCGAAGAAGGCGTCCACGAATGCTCGTGCGTGGTCGAGGCTGGCGAAGCGGTCGGGGAACCGGGGCGTGTTCTTGAGGGTCTTGAACTGGGCTTCGGAGTACGGGTTGTCGTTGGAGACGTGCGGCCTCGAGTGTGAGCGGGTGATACCGAGATCGGCGAGGAGCTGGGCGACGGTTCTCGAGGTCATCGAGCTGCCTCGGTCGGCGTGCAGGGTCAACTGTTCGGGTTTGATGCCTTCGACGGTCGCGGTGGCGTCGATGAGCTCGCGGGCGAGGGCATCGGACTCGCGTGGGGCGACGAGCCAGCCGACCGCGAACCGGGACCAGACATCGATGATCACGTAGAGGTGGAACCAGTTCCATTTGTGGGGGCCGGCGAGTTTGGTGATGTCCCAGGACCACACCTGGTTCGGTCCGGTGGCGACGAGTTCGGGTTTGAGGTGTGCGGGGTGGCGGGCTTGTTGGCGGCGTTCGCGGACTTGGTGCCGTGAGCGCAGGATCCGATACATGGTCGAGATCGAGGCCAGGTAGTGGCCTTCGTCGAGCAGCGTCGCCCAGATCTGGGCGGGTGCTTGGTCGCAGAATCGTTCGCTGTTCAGCACGGCGACGATCTCGTCGATCTGGGTGGGGGTGAGCGCCCGGTGTGATCGGGGTCGTGGCGCGGGTGGCCCTTGGATGGGTGGGGTGCGGTGGTGCCGGTAGTGCGTCGCACGGGATCGGCCGACCGCCTGGCAGGCGGCGGCTCGGGAGATCTTCCGGTTGACGAGGTCGTCGACGGCGGTGTCGAGGATGTGGTCTACGAGTCGTCGGTGTCCGCGCTCTTGGAG
>JANOET010000074.1:0-7540 GCA_031413415.1 Acidimicrobiaceae bacterium | reverse complement strand
CCGGCCTTCAAGGCCTCGACTTTGGCCAGTGAACTGTTGACGTAGTTGCCGACGGTCTTGGCTGCGGGCGGCATGGTGTTGTGGTCGTGGCGCGTCCACGACGAGATCTTCATCCGCACACCCTTCTCGACGGCGTCGTCGCCAAGGTACGCACCCCACGGCCAGCAGGCGATGGCCACATCGACGCGGCACGGCATAGTGTTCAGACCCATCTCGCCGTAGCCGTAGTAGGCGATCGGGCGGATGTAGCAGCTCGGCAGACCCGTGCTGCGCACGGTGGCCTTCGTGGCCTCGACGAGCTCCTCCACCGAGTAGGGGATCTCCATGCCGAGGATCTTCGCCGAGTTGTGCATGCGGACCATGTGGTCGGTGAGGCGGAACACGGCCGGACCGTCGGCTGTCTCGTAGGCACGGATGCCCTCGAAGACGCCGGTGCCGTAATGCAGGGTGTGGGTGAGCACGTGGATCTGAGCGTTGTCCCAGTCGACGAGTTCGCCGTTCATCCAGATCTTGGGAGTGGTCGTGATCGGCATCGTTGCCCCTTGGTGTGTTCGAATTCGAGTCAGACTGCCACGGCGGCCGCCAGGCGGTCGCCGATCTCGGTGGTGTTGCCGCTACCAGGCTCGGCGCAGGCCGCACGAATGCGGTCCGCAGCCGGGGTCTCGCCCAGGAAGTCGAGCATCAGCGCGGCCGAGAGCACCGCTGCGGTGGGGTTGGCCTTGCCGGTGCCGACGATGTCGGGAGCGGAGCCGTGCACCGGCTCGAACATGCTCGGCCCGGTGCGAGCAGGGTTCAGGTTCGCCGATGAGGCGAGGCCGATGCCACCACTCACCGCGCCGCCGAGGTCGGTGAGGATGTCGCCGAACAGGTTGTCGGTGACGATGACGTCGTAGCGGTGCGGGTCCTGCACGAAGTAGATGCACGCAGCGTCGACGTGGTTGTAGGCCGTGGACACCTCGGGGTACTCGGCCGCGACGTCGTCGAACGCGCGTTGCCACAGATCGCCGGCGAAGGTGAGCACGTTCGTCTTGTGAACGAGCGTGACGTGCTTGCGGCGCGTCATCGCCAACTCGAACGCATAGCGGACCGCGCGCTCGGCACCCATTCGGGTGTTGACCGAACCCTGCGTGGCCACTTCGTGCGGCGTTCCCTTGCGCAGCACGCCGCCCTCGCCGACGTACGGCCCTTCGGTGTTCTCGCGAATGACCACGAAGTCGTGCGGCTCGGTGCCCCCGGGTGCAGTGCCGATGAACGGGCGCTGGTTGATGTAGAGGTCGAGTTCGAAGCGCATCTTGAGCAGCAAGCCGCGCTCGATGACACCCGGAGCCACTTCGGGCGTGCCCACGGCGCCGAGGAGGATGGCGTCGAAGGCGCGCAGCTCGCCGAGCACCTCGTCGCTCAGGATCTCGCCGTCGCGCAGGTAGCGCGCCCCGCCGAGGTCGAAGTCGACCGTCTCGATCTGCACGCCAGCGGCGCGCACCACCTTGAGGGCTTCGGCCGTGACCTCCGGGCCGATCCCGTCACCACCGATGACTGCAATGCGATGTGCCATACGAGACAAACCGTACCGCCGAGGGCGATCAGCCGAGCAAACGGCCGTGACGATGACGGGTGTGGCTGACGGCCTGCTCGCGCACCCAGTGACGCAACTCGACCACAGCATCCGCGACCGGCTGCACCGGATCGACGTCGACGCCCGCGGCGAACCACGCCATCAACTGCTCGTCGCTCGCCGTCCCGAGCACGCGCACCCGTTCGCGCGCAGGTTGGTCCCCGTCGATCACGTGGCCGGGCACGCCGGCGACGAGCGCCGCCATCTGCGCCAGCTCGAGCGCGCCGTCCGCGGCATCGGTACCGATGAAGAGGTCCACCCACGGCAGCGGGCAGTGCCGCAACGTGTTGCGCTCGCAGCGCAGACCCGACGCGTCGTCTTCCGTGGTGAACAGGTCTCGCCAGACCCGGTGGAACTCTTCGAGTCCATCGCGTGCAGCCTGGGCCGACATCGTCCACGTGCCGAACGTCTCGACGTAGGCGGGACCTCCCGCCTTCGATCCACAACCAACGGCAGATCGCTTCCACCCGCCGAACGGCTGGCGCTGCACCACGGCCCCGGTGATGTGGCGATTCACGTAGGCGTTGCCCACCTCCACCCGGGCGAGCCAGTGCTCCACCTCGTCTTCGTCGAGGGAGTGGATACCGCCGGTGAGCCCGAAGTCCGTCGCGTTCTGCAGGTCGATGGCATGATCGAGCGAGTCGGCGCGCATCAGGCCCAGCACCGGCCCGAAGCACTCGGTCCGGTGGAACCAGGAGCCCGGCTGCACCCCGTCCTTCAGCCCGGGCGACCAGACGTGGCGCGCCGGGTCGAGGCACGTCGGCTCGACCAGCCACCGCTCCCCCTCGTCGAGGGTGGTCAGCGCACGCTGAAGCTTCGGAGACGGCTCCCCCACCAGCGGGCCGGTCATGGTCGACAGGTCGTCGGCCGGCCCGACACGGACGCTGCGCACGGCGTCGGAGAGGCGGCGCAGGAACCGCGGGTCGTCGTACACGGACCTCTCGAGGATCCCCAGGCTCGCAGCCGAACACTTCTGTCCGGCATGACCGAAGGCCGACTTCACGAGGTCTCGGATCGCGGCGTCCTCGTCGGCGGCCGCCGTGACGACGAGCGCGTTCTTACCGCTCGTCTCCGCGATCAGTCGGATCGACGGCTTCCAGGAACGGAACAGCTGGGCCGTCTCGTACGCACCGGTCAGCACGACGACATCGACGTCGTCGTGCGTCACCAGTCGGCGACCGACCTCGTCGTCGGGGCAGGCGGCGAACTGCACCAGGTCGCGTGGCACGCCCGCACGCCACAGCTGCTCCGCAAGTTCGAACGCAACGGCCCGGACCTCGGGCGCCGGCTTGAGGATCACGGCGTTACCAGCGGCGAGCCCGGCGAGCACACCACCGGCGGGGTTGGCGTACGGGAAGTTCCACGGCGACGCCACGAGCACCACACCCTTCGGCGTGAACTCGCGTCCAAGGCCGACCCGCCGCTCCATCTCGTGCGTGCACCAGCCGTAATAGCGGGCGAAGTCGATCGCTTCGGACACCTCAGAGTCTCCCTCCGCCACGGTCTTGCACGCTGTGTGGGCCATGAGCGCGAGCGTTCGGCCACGCGACCGCTCCATCTCGTCGGCGACCGCCGACAGCAGCGCTCGGCGCTGGGCGTAACTGGTCACACGCCAGTCCGCCGCAGCGGCCACAGCCGTGCCCACCACTCCGTCGATGGCCTCGACGGTGTTAAGAACCTCGAACAGGTCGGGCTGCTCCGCCGCCAACGAGCGCTGCACCCAGTCCCGGTTGGACGCTCGGGTCCAATCGGTGTCCGCAGCATTGCGGAACTCGCGTAGGTCCACGTCTCGGCTCCACTGCGGCGATGTCCTGTCCTGCTCGCGCCGACTGCGGGTGCTGACGGTGTCCTTGGCCATGACGGCCGCCGCGAAGCGACGGCATTGGGCGTCCCATTCGCTCGTGCCGGGCCGCAGGGTGAACAGGGCGCGAAGGAAGTTGTCGGGCGACGTGTTCTCGTCGAGCCGACGCGTCAGGTACGCGATGCTCGCGGGCAGGTCGTCGCGGCGCACGACCGGCGCGTAGAGCAGCATCGAGTCCACTCGACCGCCCACCTCACGCGACTGCGCCGTCGCCATGCCCTCGAGCATCTCGAACTCGATCCGGTGCACATCGGGCATTCCCATCGCCCAAGCGACATCGAACAGGTTGTGGCTCGCCAGACCGAGGCGCACCGCACCGGACCAGCGCGGGTCGAGCACTCGCTCGACCAACCGTTTGAAGCTCGCGTCGACCTCGGCCTTGGTCGCGTACGGCGCCTGCACCCACCCGTGCAGCTCGGCCTCGACCCGCTCCATCGCCAGGTTCGCGCCCTTCACGACGCGAATCTTCAGCGTGCCGCCAGCCCGCTCATGACGGGAGCGGGCCCACTCGCAGAGGTCGTCGCACGCCGCGTGCGAATCGGGAAGGTAGGCCTGGAGCACGACCCCGGCGTCGACGTGTGTGAACTCGGGCTCGTCGAGCACACGCCGAAGTGCGGCGAGTGTCAGCGGCAGGTCGCGGTACTCCTCCATGTCGAGGTTCACGAAGGTGCGCGGCACGGTGTGCTCGGCCGCTCGGTAGAGCGTGCGCAGGCGATCGCAGATTCGGTCGACGGAATGATCGAAGGCGAGCACGTCGAGCTCTGCGACCACCGCCGAGATCTTCAGCGACACGTAGTTCACATCGGGGCGGGCGATGCGCTCACGAACGAGTCGCAGCCGCTCGTCGGCCTCGGCACCGCTCAGGATGGCCTCACCGAGCACGTTCACGTTCAGGTCGAACCCGACGGATCTGCGCCGCTCGACGTGCGCGGCGAACGCTGGGTCGTCGGCGCTGAGCACCACACCGTTGCTCTCGCGAACGATACGCGACCGCACCATCGGCATCACGAGGTGCGGGAACCGCCGCGAGAGCCGGGCGCCGACGTGCAACAGCACGCGGTCGACGGGACCCAACGACCGCGGCACGCCAAGCTCGTCGACGATGGCTCGGAATCGGGCCGCACCTCGGCGGTCGTCGTCGAAGCGCAGCACCTCGTCGGTCAGGGCGAAGGTGAGGGCACGCAGGCGGTCATCGTGCACGATGCCGGCGAGACGGTGCTGCTGGCGTCGCTCGGCGCGCGTGGACCCCGAGAGCGATGCGGTCAGCAGTTGCTCGGCGCGCTCGATCGCGCTGTCGACATCGATGGTGGACGGGGTAGGGGAGATCGACGTGCGCGTGGTCACACCTCCACTGAACCCCGGCCGTCTTGCATCGAGACCCTGGGTTGGCCGGTCGCAGAAGTACAACGCGAGCACAATGGGCCGGATGCATCCCGTGATCGACGCACTGGCCGACGTGTTCGCCGGCGTCCCACACGTCATGTTCTGTGTGAAAGGCGTTGACGGCCGCTACGTCGCCGTCAACCAGGCGTTCGCCGAGCGGGCGGGTCGCGCCGCTCCGGGTGGGGTCCTCGGTCAGACAGCCGACGACCTGTTCCCCGACGACCTGGCCGCCTCGTACACGGCACAGGATGCGCAATTGCTGGCCACGGCGGAACCGATCCGCAACGAACTCGAGCTCATCCTGCGGCCCGACGGCAGCCGGGGTTGGTACGTCACCACCAAGACCCGACTGCTCGACGAGGCCGGTGCGGTGATCGGCATCTGTGCGGTCAGCTACGACTTACGTACCGCATCGACCACCGATCGCCGACACGAGCATCTGCAGACGGCCATCGACCTCTGTCGACGCCGCTATGCCGACCCGTTGAAGGCGGCCGATCTGGCCGAGGTCGCCGGCCTCAGCTCCTCGCAGCTCGAGCGGGCGATGCGTCGCGCGGTGGGGATGTCGCCGAAGCAGTTGATCATCCGCACCCGCATCGACGAGGCCATCCGCCGGCTCGACGACACCGACCTGCCGCTCGCGACCATCGCCGGCGAGTGCGGCTTCTACGACCAGAGCTCGTTCACTCGCCAGTTCCAGCGGGTGGTGGGCATGACGCCGGGCGCCTATCGAGGCCGCGGCGGGCGTCGATAGACTCGCCAGTCCTATGGCCAGCCACCACCTTTCCCTCGCCGCGTACGAACGCCTCAAGGAAGAGCACTACGACCTGACCACGCGCGGTCGCATCGAGGTGGCGCAGAAGATCGAGACTGCCAGGCTCATGGGCGACCTGTCCGAGAACGGCGACTATCACGCCGCCAAGGACGAGCAGGGCCACATGGAAGGTCGCATCCGCCACCTCGAGCATCTGCTCGAGAACGCCGAGATCATCGAGGGCAGCTCCGACGGAGCCATCGCTGCCGGTTCCATCGTCACCATCCTGTACGAAGGCGACCCAGAGTCCGCGGCCGAGCGGTACCTCGTCGGCCACCCCGAGGAACGCACCGGCGACCTCGAGGTGATGAGTCCCAGTTCGCCGCTCGGCTCGGCGCTGCTCGGGGCCAGCGAGGGCGATTGGGTGCAGTACCAGGCGCCGGGCGGCACGCTCAAGGTGCAGGTGAAGAAGGTCGAGTCCGCGTAGTGGCAACGCGCCGCGGCGGCGTTCCGTCGCCGACGCCCCCGGCCGCCGCGGCGGCGCCGGTCGCCCGGCCCCCGAAGTTGCCGCGCGGCGCGGCGATGGAACTGCCCGGACGCGGCACCACCTTCGTGCGCACCATGGACGGTCCGCCCGGCGCGCCCACGCTGTTGCTGTTGCATGGTTGGACGGCGACAGCCGACCTGAACTGGTTCACGTGCTACCACCCGCTCAGCGACCACTACCGGGTCGTCGCGCTCGACCATCGGGGTCACGGTCGCGGCATCCGCGCCAAGAAGACGTTCACCCTCGAGGACTGCGCCGACGACGCGATGGCCGTCTGCGACGTGCTCGGACTCGAGCGGGTCATCCCGGTGGGCTACTCGATGGGCGGACCCATCGCGCAACTGGTGTGGCGACGGCATCACGAACGCGTCGCTGCACTGGTGCTGTGCGCCACCGCCCCGTACTTCCTCACCTCCCGCGAGGAGCGGCTCGGGTTCCTCGGTCTGTCCGGCATGGCAGCCCTCGCCCGGCTCACCCCGGCGCAGGCGCGGACGTGGCTCACCGAGCAGTTCTACCTCCAGCGCAAGACCGACACCTGGGAGCCCTGGGCCATTCAGGAGGCGTCACTGCACGACTGGCGCACCGTGTTGCAGGCCGGCAGGGCGATCGGCCGTTTCAACTCGCGAGAGTGGATCGACGAGATCGACGTGCCCACGTCGGTGGTCATCACGATGCGCGATCGAGTGGTGCCGTTGCGACGACAGGTGCGTCTGTTCGAGGGCATCCATCGTGCCGAGGCGTTTCGCGTCGATGGCGACCACGACTCGATCGCCGCGAATCCCGATCGTTTCGTCCCGACACTGCTTCGTGCAATCGCGTCGGCGGTCGAACGACAAGAGGCTGCCCAGTAGCACGACCCAGAGTGCGCCCAATAGTGCGAATGACTCATGGCCCTCCGGGCACCACCTCCGTACCATTCGATGTGTGATGCGAGGAGGGTGGATGCGAGAGCGGGCGGCTTTCAGGTTCATCACGACGGGAACCCTCCTCGGCATCACGCTGGTCAGCGCAGGAGCGTTGGGAACCGCGCACGCGGAGGCCTCGATCACGATCTCGGGCGGCTCGTTGCCGTCCACCGGTACGCACCACATGGTCATCATTGGTGGATTCGCCGTGTTGCTCTCGGCGATCGGCGCAGGCCTCAGCACTCTGGCCCACCGACCCGTACGCTGATCGCATCGCCCGCCGACCTGTCCCTCGAACGTTCGCACTGCTCGCTGCGCTGATCGTCGCGGCCGGCGGCGCCGCCGTCTGGGCGCGGCGGCGACCGAGCCATCATCTGCGCACCAGCCGAACGCAGCGCAACACCGACGTGGTGAAGCTCGGCGCGTCGGTCGGTGCCAACTATGCGGGCACGGCGGCCCGCAAGCTGTTCGCCAGCGC
>JANOET010000073.1:0-6155 GCA_031413415.1 Acidimicrobiaceae bacterium | reverse complement strand
CTGCAGTCGGTTGGCCACGACCACGCCTTCGATCATGTCGCCCAGCACGGCCATCCACGGACGGCTCTTGAGCTGCACAGCGACGACGACCCCCTTCGGATGGCGTCGCACCGACCGGTCGACACCGACGATGCGCGGCGGGCACCGGAAGCTGGGCGCCACCAGTCCACGACGACGCGCCTCGCGGCCCAACTGGCGGGCAGCGCTGGCGAAGTCGAGCGTGGATTGGTTGGCGGGCATGACCTCATGATCGCAAAGGGGTACGACAGGGTTCCCCGAGCGTGCACCGGGCAGCACCACACCCTCTCTGTAGTGTCGGGCACGTGTCGGATGTCGTCGAGCCCTCCCCCGCCGCGGCGTCGGCACTGACGCCGGCCCAGCAACGCACGCTCGAGGTGATGCGGCGCAGTGGCGAACCACTGGTGTTCGACGACCAGTTCATCGACCACCTGCTCACCGTCGCAGCCAACGAGATCGCCGCGCTGTCGGTCCGCCTGCAGGGCGAACAACTGTGGGTCAGCAAGGGCTTCCTCTCGCGCGTGCACGGGTGCGAAGTGCAGCACCTCGCACCCGACAACTTCACCTGGAAGCCCTCCACGGCAGCAGGGTTCGTCGCCCACAAGGCGATCGAGCTCTCGCTCCACTGGCGCGGCGAGCCGTACCCGGCGACCGTGGTCGACGAAGCGCTGGCCCGCCTGGTCGACCAGGCCGACGGCCGTGGGGCCTACATCGCCGGACTCACCGATGGCGAGTGGGCCGAGCTGCGCAGTCGCGCGGTCGATCGCACCACCAAGTTCCTCCAGGACTTCCCTCCCCTGCCCGTCTCGTCGCACCCCGTGCTCGAGGCCGCGGTGAAGTGGCGACCGCCGGGCACCATCGAGTTCTCGGGCAAGGTCGACCTGGTGGTCGGTCGACCGAATGGCCACGAAGCCCGGCTGCTGATCATCGACTTCAAGAGCGGCGGACAGTCGCCGCACCACCGCGACGACCTGCGCTTCTATGCGCTGCTGCAGACGCTCCGTCAGGCGGTGCCGCCGCGCAAGCTGGTCACCTACTACCTCGACTACTCCACCAGCGACGTCGAGGACGTCACCGAGGGCGCGCTGCAGGCGGCGCTGAATCGCACCATCGACGGCATCGAGCGCCACATCGAGCTCACGGTCGAAGGGCGGATACCGGTGAAGAAGGTGGGCGTGGCCTGCCGCTGGTGCCCGCTGCAGGAGACCTGCAAAGAAGGCACCGCGTTCCTTCGAGGCGACGACAGCGACATCGACCCCTGATCTGCGGATGGGCTAGCTGATGACGTGCACTTCGTCGCCCTGCGACAGCCAGTCCCAGATCTTCACCGCGTCGTCGGGCAGCACCCTGATGCAACCGCTGGACTCACCGTGGTACGCCTTGGTGCCCACCGCGTCGAGCGGCATCACCCAGTCGCCGTTCGGCAACTTCGGCACGCTGTGGAAGGCGATGCGGGCGCCTTTGTACTTGCCGCGGGTGAACGCCACGAAGTGCGTCATCGTGCTGTAGTGCCCGCCGAAGTTGCTGCTCGCGTTGAGGTCCTTCGCGTACACCGGATACACGCCCGGGTCCGGCTGGCTCAGTGCCGTCGTGAGCGGGAACTGGTAGGTGATCGCACCGTTCTCGCACAGGGCACCGCGCTGGCTGGCCCGGTCGATGATCGCGCCGCGCGCGGTGCTGGGACAGTCGGCGTCGGTGGCCGGCACGGGTCCGGTGGGGCCGGACCAGATGCCCAGAGCCTGCGCGGTCTGCCGGCCGGCGATGCCGTCGACCTCGAGCGCCTTCGCGGCCTGGAACGAGCGGACGGCCTGATCGGTGGCGGTGTCGAACGTGCCATTCGGTGAGCCGACGGTGAACCCGGCCCTGGAGAGCTGCGCCTGCAGGCACGCGACCTCGTCGCCGGTGGCCCCGACCTTCATGGCCGCAGCCACGGTGCAGCCGGCCGCCGGAGGGGCGAGGGTGGTGGTGGAGGTCTCGACGTCGGCGTCAGCCTCGTCGGTGACGGCCTGGGTGTCGCCGGAAGGCGCCGCAGCGGAGCCCGTGGAAGTGTCACCCGGCGCCGCAGCGGCGTTGGCGGTGGCGGGGTCCTGACCGCTCGCGGCGCTCGCCGGCGTCGGGTCGTCGTTGCGGACCAGTTGGGCGAGCCCGACCAGGACCAGCACACCCACCAGGGCGACGGCGAGGACCCGATAGCTACGCGACATGAACTGCGATTCTACGAGGGAACCCGGCGCTCATCGCGTCATCAGCGCCAACGGAAGCCCGAGTCCGACGTCGGCGCGCACCGTGGCGATGAACCGACCGGGCTGCACCGCGGCCTTTGGGAGGCCGACGACGTCGGGACCGAGGCGGTCGCACACATCGTGCAGGTCGTGCACGTTCCAGACGAAACCCCAGAACGCCGCGGTCGGCGCCGTGACTCGTGGGCTCTCGACCACTTCGACGACGACCTCACCCAGCCGATGGAACCCCTGGCGAACACCGGGGCCGGCGTCGCGGACGCGTTTCAGCGGTGCTCCCGTGGCAGCCTCGATGGCCCCGCACGTGCGCTCGAGTGACGACGTGTTGATGACGACGTGGTCGAACCCGGCGATGCCCAGAGGATGCTCGGAGGGCTGAACGTCGACAGGATCGACATGGGTGGTGGGCAGGCCGTCGATGTCGGTCGCGGCGGTGGCGGAATCGACCAGACCCCACCCGACCAGACCGTGCTCGACCAGACCGTGCTCCACCAGACCGTGTTCGGCCGGCGCGGGGCCGACAGGGACGAAGCGCAGCGCCACCGTGCCCACCCTGGCCGTGCCGTCGACGATCGTGAGACCGATGCGTTGCCACGGCTCGACGGCCGAGGCGATGACGAACTCGCCGACCCGGGCGCTCACATCAGGTCCTCGAGGCCCAGTTGCCAGCAGAAGAACGCCAACACGTCGGCCCCTTCGTTCACGCGCATGGTTGCGGGTTTGCCCACCCCGTGACCCGCTCGACCCGCCTGCGACAACAGGATCGGCCGCTCGTCCTGCGACGCGCTGGCGTCGCACAGCAGCGCCGCCATCTTGCGGGCATGACACGGGTCGACCCGCGTGTCGCCCTCGGCCGTCGTGAACAGCACCGCGGGGTAGTCGGCGCCCTGCCGCACGCGGTGGTACGGCGAGTACGACCACAGCCACGGGAACTCGTCGGCCACGTCGGGATCGCCGTACTCGTCGGTCCACAGCCGGGCGATGAGGAACTGCGGGAAGCGGATCATGTCGAGCAATGGCACCGCACACCACACCGCCGGCGCCAGGTCGGGACGCTGGGTGATGGCGGCGCCCATCAGCAGACCGCCGTTGCTGCCACCGTGCAATGCGAGCAGGTCGCGCCGGGTGAAGCCCTTGGCCACCAGCCAGTCGGCTGCTGCGTGAAAGTCGTCGAACACTCGCTGCTTGTTGCCGCGGCGGCCGGCCTGGTGCCACGACTCGCCGTACTCGTAGCCGCCGCGCAGACCGGCGATGGCGTACACGCCGCCAGCCGCACACCACGCTGCGAGGTTCGGCATCCAGGCCGGTGACTCGGCGATGGCGAAGCCGCCGTACCCGGTGAGGATGAGCGGCGTGTCGGCCGACGGGGTGACGTCGGCGCGGTGGGCGACGAACATGGGGATGCTCGTGCCGTCGAGCGACGGGTAGAACACCTGTCGAACGGTGAGTGCGGGCAGCACGGTCCGGTCGAGCTCGGAGCCCCACGAGACGACACCGTCGGCGGCGGTGAAACGCGCCAGCGACACCGGCGCTCCGAACGTACCGATGGCGAGGAACGCCCTGCCGGCGCGATGGTCGGTGTCGAGCGCCAAGACGCTGGCCACGCCGAGGTCGACCGTGGCCACTGCCGACCCGCCGTCGAGCGGGTACCGCTCGAGCCGATCGATCGCGACCTTCGATGCCACCACGAGCAGTTCGTCGCCGCACACCGCCGCTCGACCGACCACGACGTCGGGTCGCTCGGCGACCAGTGTCTGCCACTCGGCGGGCTCGGTGAGTGCGGCGCGCACGACTCGACCGTTCGGCGCGTCGCGGGTGGTGACCCCGACGAGCGCGTCGCCGTGCACGTGCAGCCCCGACAGGGCTTCGACGCCCTCGATCACCACGGACCACACGCCCGACGCGGTGTCGAGCAGGTGGACGTCGGTACGGCTCCAGCCGACCATCAGATGCACTACCAGCCAGCAACCGTCGTCGCTGACCGACACGTCGGGCCAGGCCTCGGGCGTGGGCAGTCGGTCGAACACCACCGGATCGTCGGCGTGCGAGGCGCCCAGGCGGTGGAAGCGGATGTGGCGGTGGTACTCGTCGCCCTCGGGGTAGACGGCGTACCAGAACCCACTGCCGTCGGGTAGCCAGGCGACACTGGCGGCACGAGTGTGCGGGATGCGCTCGGCGAGCACTTCACCGGTGTCGGTGCGCATCACGTGCAGAACCGACTGCTCGGTGCCGCCTTCGCTCAGGCCGTAGGCGACCAGGCCGCCGTCGGACGACGGGTGGAACCAATCGATGGCGACCGCACCGTCGGCCGCGAGCGCAGCGGGGTCGAGCAGCACCTGCGCGGGTTCGGCGGCGTCGGTCGCGCTGCGCACCACCAGCGAGTACTGGTCGGCGCCGGCGGCCCGTTCGACGACGAACAGCCGCTCGCCCGCGACCTGCGCCTCGAGGACCGTGGGCAGCGCCACGAGCGCGGAAAGGCGCTCGTGCCATCGGCTCCGTGTGGGCCGGGCATCGAGCGCCTGTCTCGTTCGTGAATTGTGAGTGGCAACCCACTCGACGACCTCGGACGATTCACCGTCCTCGAGCCATCGGTAGGGGTCGGGCACCGTGACGCCGTGAACGACGTCGGCCTCGTCGCCTCGCCGTGAGGCGGGCGAGGGGGCTACCGGTGTATCAGCCACGCCCCATGTTGGGACGCTTGCCGTGGTTTGCCTTGCTGCGGCGCAGCCGCGCCTTGCGCTTCTTGGTCTTCTTCGACATAAGGCCAAGAGCCTATCGGGCTACTCCCCCGCGACCCAACGGACGAGGCCATCGGCGTCGAGTGTGTTGATGATCCGGTCGAGCGGCACGCCCACTTCGGCCGCCCGGTCGCACCCGTGCGGCTGCCACTCGAGCTGTCCGGTGCTGTGCGCGTCGCTGTCGATGGTGAACCAGCAACCGTGCTCGATCGCCATCTGCAGCAGCGGTCGAGGAGGGTCGAGCCGTTCGGGCCGGCAGTTGATCTCGACGGCGGTGTGGAACACGGCACACGCCGCGAAGACGTAATCGGGGTCGAACGCCGACGGGTCGCGCTTGCCGATGAGCCTGCCGGTGCAGTGGCCGAGGATGTCGACGTGCGGACTGGCCACGGCGCGCACCATTCGCTCGGTCATCTCCTTCTCCGGCATGCGCAACTTGCTGTGGACGCTGGCGACCACCACGTCGAGTTGCTCGAGCACGTCGTCGGAGTGGTCGAGCCTGCCGTCCTCGAGGATGTCGACCTCGATGCCCGTGAAGATGCGGAACGGCGCAAGACGTTCGTTCAGTTCGGCGACGTCGACGACCTGCGCCTCAAGGCGATCTCGACTGAGACCGTGGGCGATGGTGAGCCGCGGCGAGTGGTCGGTGAGGACCATGTACTCGTGCCCGAGCGCGATGGCCGTACGGGCCATGGCCTCGATGGTGGCACCGCCATCGCTCCATCGGCTGTGCAGGTGCAGGTCGCCGCGCAGGGCCGACCGGTAGCGCTCGCCACCGGGCGTGATGGACACCTGCGTCTTCCGGTCGAGCGTGTCGAGGTAGTCGGACGAACCGTCGAGCGCTTCGCGGATGACCCTGGCCGACGAGTCGCCGATGCCGTCGAGCTCGGTGAGTGTGCCGGCCTCGGTGCGGGCCTGCACGTCGTCGGGCGGCATGGTGCGGACCACGTCGAGCGCGCGCACGAAGGCCTTGGCCTTGAAGCCCGTGTCGTGCGCTCGATCGAGGCAGTGCACCACTCGTTCCAGGGCCTCGACGGGGGTCATCTCCCGATGTTACGGCGTACCGCGGTGGCCGTGCGTTCGGCGACGGAGCGTGCCCAGCAGGCCGATGCCGCCCACCAGGAAGGCGGTGGCGTACTGGGCGATCGCTCCGTCGCCG
>JANOET010000072.1:0-3932 GCA_031413415.1 Acidimicrobiaceae bacterium | reverse complement strand
CGTCGACAATAATTCCAAGAACGGCGCTTGCTGCTGACACTACTACTGCTATTACAAGTGACACTACTGCTGATGGCAGTGTTGTTGGTGAAATGTATTTGATCATAACCAACATAAGCAAGAAGGCCAACATAAAGGCATTATTAACCACCGCTATAGCGTTTGGTTGTAAACACGTGACGCCCGAGGAGTGGCGCGAGAGCCTGGCCGTCGGGCTCGACAGCCACTATCTGTGCGCCCGACGAGTGGCCGGCGCCATGAAGGCGCAGGGCAGTGGATCGATCATCAACATGTCGTCGATGGCGGGCATGTACGGCTACGGCATGCGCACGCCGTACGCCGCCGTCAAGTGGGCGGTCATCGGCCTCACCAAGAGCCTCGCCATCGAACTCGGCCCCCACGGCGTGCGGTGCAACGCGATCTGTCCGGGTTCGGTCGCCGGGGCGCGGATGGACTCGGTCATCGCCAACGAAGCGAATCACCGGGGCGTCGATGCGTCGGTGGTGAAGGCCGAGTACCTGTCGGGGCAGTCCATCAAGCGGTTCGTCGAGCCCGACGAGATCGCCGACATGTGTCTGTTCCTCGCATCTCCGGCGTCGAAGATGATCACCGGCCAGGCCATCGGGGTCGACGGCCACACCGAGGCGTTCCACCTCTGACCTGGCCGCGGGTCGCGGCTACGGTCGGCGACAGCGTTGACCGATGCCGGTCACGAACACTGCCGGCACTGAACGATCGAGGTACACAGATGACCGGTGGTGCACTGAAGAGCGCCAGCATGGACGATTTCGACCTGCGGATGTCCGAGAAGGTCCGGCCCCTGTACGAAGCGGTGAAGGCGTTCATCCGTGACGAGGTCGACCCCATCACGGAGGAGTTCCACCGTCTCGGTGCGAACCGCGCCGACCGCTGGAGCTGGGCACCGGGTCAGCTCGAACTGCTCGACACGGTCAAGGCCAAAGCCAAGGCGCAGGGCCTGTGGAACTTCTTCCTCCCCAACGCCGAGACCGGCGAGGGGCTCAGCAACCTCGACTACGCGTACATCGCCGCCGAATTGGGCAAGAACCGCCTCGCCTCCGAGTGCCTGAACTGCTCTGCACCCGACACGGGCAACATGGAGGTGCTCGAGCGCGTCGGCACGCCCGAGCAGAAGGCGCAGTGGCTCGAGCCGCTCCTCAACGGCGAGATCCGCTCGGCCTACGTGATGACCGAGCCGGGCGTGATGAGCTCCGATGCCAAGCAGATCCAGACGACGGCCGTCCTCGACGGCGAGGAATGGGTCATCAACGGCTCGAAGTTCTACGCCTCGGGTGCGGGCGATCCGCGCTGCAAGATCATGATCGTCATGGTTCGCACGAACCCCGATGCCGACACGTACAAGCAGCAGTCGCAGATCCTGGTCCCCAAGGACACGCCCGGCGTCGAGATCGTCGAGCCGATGCAGGTGTTCGGCACCGACGACGCCCCGCACGGCCACATGCACATCCGCTTCAACGACGTCCGCGTCCCCAAGGCGAACGTGCTGTGGGGTGAGGGCAAGGGGTTCGAGATCTCGCAGTTGCGCCTCGGGCCGGGCCGTATCCATCACTGCATGCGTTCCATCGGTGTGGCCGAACGGGCCATCGAGATGGCCGTCGACCGTGGTGTCAGCCGCGAGGGATTCGGCAAGAAGCTCATCAACCTGGGCAAGAACATGGAAGTGCTGTCGCGTGCCCGCATCGAGGTGGAAGCCATGCGCCTGATGGTCCTCCGCGGCGCGAAGGCCATGGACACGCTCGGCAACGCCGAGGCCCGCGTGTGGGTCAGCGCCGTCAAGGCGATGGTTCCCGAGAAGTGCTGCGACATCATCGACGAGGTCATCCAGATGCACGGCGCCGCCGGCATCTCGCAGTGGTTCCCGCTGTCCGACATGTACCACAGCCAGCGCACGCTGCGTCTGGCCGACGGCCCCGACGAGGTGCACCACCAGGTGGTGGCCCGCGCCGAGGTGAAGAACCGCGAGTCCGACCGCCGCGAGGGCGCCGACACCCAGCACGTGGCCAAGGGCCGCCTGTTCACCGGTCCGTGATCGGCCGCACCTCATGAACGACGACCGTCTCGGCCCGCTCGCGTTGCTCACCGGCACGTGGGCGGGCCGTGGTCGGGGTGTGTACCCGACCATCGCGACCTTCGAGTACCTCGAAGAGATCACGTTCGCCGACGGCGGGGTGAAGCCGTTCCTCGCGTACGGCCAGCGCACCAAGGCGGTTGACGACGGCAGACCGCTGCACGCCGAGTCGGGGTTCCTGCGCTGGGCGAGCGGCAGTCCCGAATGGGTGATTGCCTCTCTGACGGGCGTCAGCGAGGTGCACGCCGGGTCCGTGCAGGTGGTCGATGCCGTCGGGGCCGTGGAAGGCGGTCTCGACCTGTTGCTGCGCACCGTCGCGGTCGCCGCGTCGCCCACCGCGAAGCGTGTCGACTCGGTCGAGCGTCGGTTGCGGTTACGCGGCGACGTGCTCGAGTACGAGTTGCACATGGCCGCGGTGGGGGAGCCCCACCAACTGCACCTCACCGCCACGCTCCACCGCTCCTGAACGGGCAGACTGTCCGGCATGTGGCCGACGTGGCAGCAGGGAGTCATCCTCGCACTGGTGTGCGTGCTGGGTGTCGTCGCGCTCCGTCGCCGGCCACCGTCGAGCGTCCGTGACGCTGCGGTTCCTGCGCTCGCCGAACTGGCGCTGCTCAGCGCGCTGTACGCCGTGTGGCGCATTGCGCGGACGTTGCCGTTCGCCACGCAGGACGGTGCCATCGAACGCGCTCGGCGCATCGACGACCTGCAGAAGTTCCTGCACATGCCCACCGAGTTGTCACTGCAACAAGTCGCGTTGGCCCACGAGTGGGTCGGCCGCGGCCTGAACTGGTACTACGCGATCGTTCATGTGCCCGCGACCGTGGCGTTCCTGGTGTGGCTGTTCGTTCGGCACCGCGAGGTCTATCCGCGCTGGCGCAACGCGCTCGCGATGGTCACGGGCTTCTGCCTCGTCATTCGCTTCGTGCGTGTCGCCCCGCCCCGCTTCCTCACCGACCTCGGCTATGTGGATCTCGCCACGACCTTCGGCTGGTCGGTGTACGGGCCGGTCGGCACGGGCGTGTCCGATCAGTTCGCGGCGATGCCGTCCATCCACGTCGGTTGGGCGGCGGTGGTGTCGTTCGGTGTCGTGGCCGCGAGTCGGCGTCCATGGCGGTGGGTGGCCCTCGGACACCTCGTGCTCACGATGCTCGCCGTCTCGGCGACGGGTCATCACTGGTGGCTCGACGGCCTGGTCGCGATCGGGTTGCTCGCGATCGCGCTGTGGATCGACACGAGAGTGTTCGCTCGCCGCCGTGGCGCGGTGGAGCCGGCGCTTCCTGCGCTCCTTGGCGTCGACGACGACGTGTGTGCGCGCGTCCAGCAGGGAAGCTGATACCCTGGGGGGTATGTGCAGACGGACGACGTGCAAGCAATGTGGCAAGCCGACCTGGGCCGGTTGCGGCGCTCATGTCGACCAGGTGTTGGGCGACGTCCCCAAGAGCCAGCGGTGCTCGTGCCGTGAGACCGGTCGGCCTGCTACCAAGCCGGCCACGAAGGCAGGCGCCGCGAAGTCTGGCGCCGACAAGTCGTCGAAGTCTGGTGCCGTGGCGCCGGCCGAGCCCGCGACCGCAATGGCCAAGTTCAAGGCCTGGCTGAAGCAGTAGTGCTGCCAAGCTCGAAGGTCGCTCGGGACGCGCCAACACCCGCGCGGTGGCGCGGGTGCCCGGGTGGGTTGGCATCGCCGACTGACGAGGGTCGGTGTGCTCGGCGCGTGTTGGTCAGGCCGCCGCCTGTGCTGTTCGTCCGGGTGGGTGGTCCCCGAACAGGTCGCCCTGTTGTGGTTGTTCGGGCTGTTGGCGCGAACTGAAGTTCCTGGTGCCGG
>JANOET010000071.1:0-3866 GCA_031413415.1 Acidimicrobiaceae bacterium | reverse complement strand
CCGGCACCAGGAACTTCAGTTCGCGCCAACAGCCCGAACAACCACAACAGGGCGACCTGTTCGGGGACCACCCACCCGGACGAACAGCACAGGCGGCGGCCTGACCAACACGCGCCGAGCACACCGACCCTCGTCAGTCGGTGCAGCAAACCCCACCACAGGAACCCGCGCCCACCGCGCGGGCATCGGCGCGCCCAAGGCCCAGCGGCCGACTCGCGTCACCGACCTGATGGCCGGGAACAGCTACTCGGGGCGGCGGATCATGGTGAGGGCGGTGCCCTCCTCGGCGACGGGGACGAACCCCATCGACTCGTACAGCCCTCGGGCCACGTCGTTCTGCAGGTCGACGCTCAGGCTCATCACGGGGTGGCGTTCGAGCAGTCCGGTGAGCACCCGACGGCCCAGACCGCGGCCGCGGTGTGCGGGCACCACGGCCATGCCGAGCTCGGGCACGTCGGGCGACACGAAGCCGTAGCCGGGGTCGTCGGCCGACATGCGGCGGCAGTAGGCGGCAGCCACGGGCGCGCCCGCGGCATCGAGCACGATTTCGGCATCATCGCCCGGATGCCGCCCGAAGTCGCGCAGGTAGTGGGCCAAGTCGTGGTCGTCGACGATGGAACGCGGCGGTGCCTCCCACCCTTCCCACACATGGATCGACAGGTACAGCACGTCCCAGAGGAACGGGATGTCGGCGACGGTCCACGGCCGCTGCTCGTACTCCGACCCCGGGGGTCCGCACACGTCGATCAGTTGCGCCACGAGGCAACCGTAGATCCGAACCCCGCGTTCGCTGGGGCGAACTCCGTGCTGCGTGCCTAACGTCGCGGGCATGAGTGATGCAGTCATCGCCGCGCGCGCATTCCTGGCAGAGCATTGGAGCGAGGACGTCGACCCCGATCAGTGGCGTGATCTCGTCATCGACTCGGGGTGGGCGGCGTTGCGCTGGCCGTCGCAGTGGTTCGGGCGCGACCTGCCCGACGACGAGGCGAAGCTGGTCGAGGCCGTGTTCGTCGAGGCGGGTACACCCGGACCGGGGCAGGACCTGTCCAACCTGTGGGCCGGCACGATGCTGGCGTTCGGCAGCGACGAGCTGAAAGCGCAGTTCATGCGCCCGCTGCTGCTCGACGAGGTCGCGATGTGCCTGCTGTACAGCGAGCCCGGGGCGGGCAGCGACCTGGCCGGCATCCGCACCACCGCCGTGCGCGACGGCGACGAGTGGATCGTCAACGGTCAGAAGGTGTGGACCAGCGGCGCACGCGACGCCGACTACGGCATGCTCATCGCCCGAACCGACTGGGACCAGCCGAAGCATCGCGGCATCTCGTTCTTCTGGTTCCCCATGCGTCAGGCGGGTGTCGAGGTCAGGCCGCTGCGCCAGGCCACCGGAGACGCCCGTTTCAACGAGGTGTTCATCACCGACGGACGGGTGCCCGACACGAACCGGCTCGGCGCACTGAACGACGGCTGGCGGGTGCTGCAAACGGCGCTGTTCTACGAACGGGTCGCAATGGGTGGATCGATGATCGGCAGCGGTCGAGGTGCGGCGAACGGCGCGCGGCCGACTCGTCGCGGCGCAACTGCAGCGGCGCACGGCTCCATCCCGATGCCCGACGTGTCGTTGTTGAAGCTGGCCCGGGCGACAGGGAAGGCAGACGATCCGATCATCCGTCAGCGGCTGATGCGGTTGCACAGCCGTCGCCAGGTGAACGAGTGGAACGGGCAGCGAGCGAAGGCCGCGGCTGCCGCCGGCAGCTCGTCGCCGCTCGCGTCGCTCGGCAAGCTGTTCATGGCGCAGATCCTGCACGAGGCCGGGCATCTGCAGGGCGAACTGTTGGGGCCCGATGCGCTGCTCGACGGCGATGCGTTCCCGCGCTCGCGCGACCACAACTACTCACAGCTGAACGCGTACTTCTTCTCGATCGGTGGCGGCACCGACCAGGTGCAGCGCAACATCATCGGCGAGCGAATCCTGGGTTTGCCCAAGGAACCCGAGGTCGACCGCGAGATTCCGTTCAGTCAGGTTCGGGCGAGCGCCGGTCACAGCGTGGCGTAGCACTCCATCAGCGCGTCCCATGCCAACTCGCTGTCGTTGTCGTCGAGGTGCGCGCCACGAAGTTCGTCGGTGTGGAGCGCCAGGTCGGTGAGGGTCCAGCGCAAGCGGTACAGCTCGAGCATCGCCGGATCCGCGGCGCAGTTCGATGCCGCGGTGTAGGTGCCCAGGGCGTCTGGGGCGTCGTGGAACCACCACAGGTCGCGCTCGGGCGGGGCGAGCCGACAGGTGTCCCAATCGACGAGCACCGGTCCGTCGGCGCCGGAGATGACATTGCCCCGATGTGGCTCGCCGTGCGTGACGACGAAGCGGTGCGAGGTGGCGGTGGCCGCAGCGACCGCCATCCCGTAACGGCGCAAGGCCTCGACCACGTCGTCGTAGCGTCCGAGCAGCAATTGACGTGCCGCCTCCCCGTATGGGCCACCCGTCCATTCGCTCCCGCGCGCCGTGATGGAGCGCGCCAACGAAGCCCGGCCCTGCAACCGGAAGTCGTCGTGTCGCGGCGGCCGCGCGGTTCGAGCCGCGTGGAGGCGGCTCAGGATGTGCAACATCTCGTCGCGTTCGCGATGGTCGAAGGCACCCCACCCGTGCTGGACGCCGGCCACGCGGGGCGTCACCGAGACCACGAGTCGGCCACGCCAGCGGACGACGGTCGAGTTGTCCATGTCGACGAGTGGTGCGGCCACGAAGTCGAGACCGCCGTCGGCCAATTGGCGGGCGGTGTCGAACGCGGCGGCCAACCGATCGAACGCGACGTCGGTGCCGCCGTCGTCGGACTGGGAACGGGCGGTCAGGTCGTCGACCGTCACGAACAACTCGCCCACCGAGGTCTGTGCCCACCAGTGGTGGCCGCCGGCGCCGATGGGGGCGTACTCGAGCGAATGAACTCGCACGGCCCAGTGTGCGGTGACGAGCCCGACGAGCATGGTGGTGTCGAGATCCTGGGGCGGGGTTCGCACGGCGTCCAATCTACGAGTGCACTCGGCGTGACCTTCGACCCTTGATGGAGTCTTCAGGATCCGGAAGTCTGTCGTCGTGCCTTTCGACCCCCGACGGTGGCTCGCCACGTGATCGCGCTCTTCATCGCTGGAGCGATCGCGTTCGTCGTGTCGCTGCTGGGGACCGGCGTTCTGGAACGGTTCATGCGCGGTCGCGGACGGAGCCAGCCCATCCTCGAGATGAATGCCGAGAACCTTGCCGTCCCGCAGCATCAGCACAAGCAGGGCACTCCCACCATGGGCGGCATCGCGGTCATCGGTGCCGCTGCAGCGGGGTACCTGCTGGCCCACATTCGCCGCGGCGTGGTGTTCTCGAATCAGACCCTGATCATCTTCGCCGGTGTCCTGCTGATGGCTGCGATCGGGTTCCTCGACGACTTCATCAAGGTCCGCAAGAAGCGGAACAAGGGTGTCCTGTGGAAGCTGAAGGGCTACATCACGCTCGGTGCCGCGTTCGGCATCGCCGCAACCCTCGTCGCGTTCACCGACATCGACACGCGCCTGTCGCTCACCCGTGCCGACCTCCCGGGGTGGCAGTTGGGCCCGGTGGCCTGGGTGCTCTGGGCGGGATTGATCATTTTCGCGACCACGAACGCGGTGAACGTGACCGACGGTCTCGACGGCCTCGCCGGCGGTTCGGCGATGCTGGGGTTCACGGCCTTCGGGATCATCGCGTTCCTCGCATTCCGAACTCCCGAGGTCTACGGATCGGTGATCAACCCGTTCGACTTGGCCGTGTTCGCAGTGGCGTTCGCGGGCGCCTGCGGCGGGTTCCTGTGGTGGAACGCAGCACCGGCTCGCATCTTCATGGGCGATGT
>JANOET010000070.1:0-6001 GCA_031413415.1 Acidimicrobiaceae bacterium | reverse complement strand
CAGGGCGAGTTCCTGTGTCTGGTCGGCGCCTCCGGTTGCGGCAAGACCACGTTGCTGTCGTTGGTGGCCGGCCTCGACGCGCCGAGCGCAGGGTCCGTGACCGTCAACGGTCGGACCGCACTGATGTTCCAGGAAGCGGCGCTGCTGCCGTGGCGGACGTCCTGCCAGAACGTCGAGCTCGCGCTGAAGCTGCGCGGCGTGCCCCGCAAGGAGCGCGCCGACCGTGCCCGGGAGTTGCTGTCGCTGGTGCACCTGGCCGACTTCGCCGACAAGGCACCGCACGAGTTGTCGGGCGGCATGCGTCAGCGCGTCGCCCTGGCCCGCGCGCTGGCACAGGACGCCGACGTACTACTGATGGACGAACCGTTCGGCGCACTCGACGCGATCACACGCGACGTGTTGCACGACGAGATCGAGCGCGTCGCCGCCGAACGCAAGCTCACCGTGCTGTTCGTCACGCACAACGTGCGCGAGGCCTCTCGCCTGGGTGATCGCATCGTGCTGCTCTCGAGCCGACCGGGGCGGGTGGTGCAGGAGTTCCCGGTGCTGGTCGAGCGCCCGCGTCGAATCGAGTCGGCGGCTGTGTCGGCCATCGCTGCGGACGTCACTGCGCAGCTGCGCGCGGAGGTGCGTCGCCATGCTCGCTGACCAGCAGACCATCGACGAAGAACTCGCCGGGCTCGACCGGCTGGAGATCCCTGCCGACACCCGGCCGCCACTGGCGCGCCGCGTGTGGGCGACCACATGGCCGAAGCTCGCCGCCATCGGCATCGTCCTGTTGCTGTGGCAGGCGGCCGTGTGGGCCGCGTGGCGACCCGAGTACCTGCTGCCGTCGCCGCGCGCCGTGTTCGCCCGCCTGTGGGACGACATCGGCACGGCCGACATGTGGGAGGCGGTGTACCACACGATGCAGCGAGCCATCATCGGCTTCTTGATCGCGATCGCCATCGGCAGTGTCGTCGGGCTCGCCGTCTCGGCGTCGAAGATCGTGCGCACGGCCATCGGCTCGATGATCACGGGCCTGCAGACCATGCCATCGATCGCCTGGTTCCCCCTGGCCATCCTGCTGTTCGGGCTCGACGACTCGGCCATCTACTTCGTGGTCGTGCTCGGCGCTGCGCCGTCCATCGCCAACGGCCTCATCCACGGCGTCGACTCGATGCCGCCGTTGCTCCGCCGAGTCGGCCGCAGCATGGGGGCTTCGCGCACCGGGCTGTACCGCGACTTCGTGGTGCCGGCGGCCATGCCGTCGGTCGTCGCCGGCCTCAAGCAGGGGTGGGCGTTCGCATGGCGCAGCCTCATGGCCGGTGAGCTGCTCGTGGTCATCCCCGGCACGCAGACCATCGGTACGCGGCTGCAGTTCGCTCGCGAGCTGTCCGACGCCGAGGGCGTGATGGCGGCGATGATCGTCATCCTGGTCATCGGCATCCTGGTCGACGCTGTGGTGTTCAGCCGCCTCGAACGGCGGGTTCTGCGGGCCCGGGGCCTCGGCGTCACTGCGTGAGGTACGGCACCCAGGTGGCGTGAAAGCCGTACGGCACGCGCTGCGGCATGACCACTTCGGCCACCGGACCCTTGCTCACCTGCGTGGCGTCGAGCACCGCGAGCACGGTCTCGTCGGCGGCGTCGTCGTGCACGAAACTGAGCAGCCAGCCGGCGTCGTCGGCGGTGTCGGCCGGGTCGCCCGGCAGGAACAGCGGCTCGCTGGCGTGGCGGGTGGGGCCCGGGTTCCACACGTCGCGGTTGCCGGTGGGGAAGTCGTGCTTGATGATGTCGCCCAGCTCGACCGTGTCGGGGTTCGGGCGCGTGCCGGTGAGGTAGCCATGGCGATGCTCGATGCCGACGCGTCGGGGGTCGCGAGTGGGAAGGTCGCCCGAGGCCTCGTCGTTCAAGACGTCCTGGCCAACCTTCCCGGTCGCGGTGTTCATCGTCCACCGAACGAGCGCGCCGTCGTTGCCGCCACCGATGCCCTCGCCGTCCTCGGCGAACATCGAGTCCATGCGGCACACGTCGACGACGACCTCGTCGCCGCGCCGGAACGCGTTGACGCTGTGGAACACGTAGCACGGGTCGATGTCGAACCACTGCAGTTGGTCGGCGCCGCCGTCGAGCGGCATCACGCCGACACGGGCGCCGGCCTCGGGTGTCCACGCATAGGGCAGCGGGTACTGCGCCGGATCGCCGATCCACTTGATCGCCATGTCGAGGTCGAACACCACCGGTAGGTCCCAGAACACGGCATCGGTGGCGGTGATCTGGAAGTCGTGGATCATCGTGCTTCGCGGGATGTCGATCGGCTCGACGTGGCCCATCGTGCCGTCCGGCTCGACGACGTAGTACTGCAGGTACGGGGCGGCGAAGTCGTAGCCGAAGGCGTGCATTCGTCCGGTGCGCGGGTCGATCTTCGGGTGGGCCGTGAACGAGCTGGGCAACGCGCCGTCGAAGGTGTGGACCCCCATGGTCGAGAGATCCTCGGGGTTCAGCTCGTACGGATAGCCCACCTCGCCGCTCGAGAGCAGTCGTCCGCCGTGCCAGATGGTGGACACGTTGCTCTGGTTGCCCTCGCCGCCGGGAGCTCCCTGGCCGAAGCCGACCCCCGCCCTGTACGGCTGCGTCTGCACGTAACGGTTCCGGTACCACTGGGCCTTGCCCTTCATCAGGCTGACACCGTGGACCATGCCGTCGCCGAAGAACCAGTGGGGTGAGTCCGAGCGGGGCGGGTTCGAGCCGTTCTTCACGTACAGACCCGACAGCTCGGGTGGTAACGCGCCGCGCACGACGAGTTCGGTGGACGTGACCTCGTCCATCACCGGCGCAAAGTTGCCCTGCAGCCACCACGGCACGTTTGGGTCAACGGGCAGCGTGGTACCGGGCAAGGCGCCGGGCAACGTGCCGGTCGGCGCAGCGGTGGTCGGCGCTGCGGTGGTGGAACTGCCTCGAGGTCGCGCGTTGGCCGTCGTGGCCTTGTCCTCGGAGCACGCCGCCACGAGTGCCGTGACGGGCGCTGCTCCCGCGCCGAACAGCGACCAACGCATCAGGTCTCGCCGACTGATGGAGTTCCCCATGTGGACCAGTCTTCCACGTCGCCGCGTCTCGCTGCAGGCCGTGTTTTCCCGCACGATCGTTCCGGGATAGTGTCGCCCGAAATGAATCCGAGCCAGTGGGGGACAGCATGAGCCGGGTCGTGTACGACGGCACGCCCATCGAGTACCAGGCGGGCGACAGCCTTGCCGTCGCCGCGGTTCGTGCGGGGCAGCATCCGGCCCGCGGTGGCACCCTGTGCCTGGCTGGCGACTGCGGCAACTGCGTGGCCGTCGTCGACGGCACGCCCTGGGTGCGCACGTGCCAGACCCCGGCCCGACCCGGCATCACGGTGCGCCGACACCCGAACGGCTCGCACCCGTCGCCGGATGGACCCGAGCACCACGCCCGGGTCACCGTGCGACACCGAGCCGCCGATCACGTGGTCGTGGGCGCTGGCGACAGCGGCGTCGCTGCGGCACTCGCACAGCGCGATGCCGGGCACGAGGTGGTCGTGTTCGACGCGGCGAACGGCGACGAGGTGGTCGGCGTGTTCGACGGGCCCAGCCTGGTGGTGCGACGCGACGACGCGATCGAGCACTGGCACGCCCACCACATCACGCTCGCCACGGGTGCGGCCGAGGTGCACCCGGTGTGCCCGGGCAACATGCTCGCCGGCATCTACACCCCCAAGGCCGCGGCAGCGTTGCAGGCGGCCGGCATCGACCTCGGCACCGTCGTCACCGTCGGGCACGAGCTCGTCGCCCTGCACGGCGACGCTCGCGTCAGCGAGGTCGAGCTCGCCGACGGCTCCAGAGTCGCGTGCGACAGCGTCGTCGCCGACCTCGGTTCGGCGCCCCGCGATGTGCTCGCCCGCATGGCGCCGATGGTGCCGGTCGAGGTGGTCGGACGCGCCGCCGAGGCGCACCCGCTTCCACCCGCGCCGAAGGCCGGCTTCGTGTGCACGTGCGGCAAGGTCACCGTCGAAGACCTCGACGGAGTGTGGGCGAAGGGTTTCCAGGACCTCGAGTTGGTCAAGCGCTCCAGCCTGTGCGGTGTCGGTACCTGCCAGGGCGGCATGTGCATGCCGCACCTGCGCTCGTTCGTCGCCGACCGCAGCGGCGTCGAGCCCAAGCCGTTCACCGGCCGCCCCGCTGCCCGCCAGGTGACACTGGGCGAGGCGGCGGCCGGCTACCACGTCGACACGTTCCGGCGGACGCCACTGCACGGCGAGCACCAGGCCCTCGGTGCCACGCTCGACAAGTTCGGCGGTTGGTTCCGCCCTTGGCACTACGGCGATCCGGTGGAGGAGTACTGGGCGGTACGCGAAGGCGTGTCCCTCGGCGACGTCAGCACGCTGGGCAAGATGGTCGTGTCGGGTCCCGACGCGGTCGAGGCGCTGGAGCGGCTGTACCCGAACCACGTCCACGACATCAAGGTCGGTCGGTCCCGCTACGTCATCAACCTCAACGAGCGCGGGCACGTGCTCGACGACGGCATGATCTGCCGCGAGAGCGAGTCCCGGTTCCTGCTCACGTTCACCTCCGGTGGCGCCAGCACGGCCGAGATGTGGGTCCGTGACTGGATCGAGACCTGGGGCTTGCAGGTGCACGTGCTCGATCGCACCGTGTCGCACGGTGCGATCAACGTCACGGGGCCCTTGGCCGGTGAGTTGCTCGGGCGCGCCGGCGTGGCCGTCGACGATCGCCCCAAGTTCTTGCAGCACCGGCACCTCGACGTGGCCGGGATCCCCTGCCACGTCATGCGGCTGTCGTTCACCGGCGAGTCCAGTTTCGAGCTGCACCATCAGATCGACCGGTCGGTCGAGCTGTGGCAGACGCTGATGGAACTCGGCCGCCCGCTGGGCATCAAGCCACACGGGCTCCAGGCGCTGTTCGGGCTGCGTCTCGAGAAGGGACACGTCATCGTCGGTCAGGACACCGAGCTCGACAGCTCACCACGGCGCATCAACATGGACTGGGCGGTGAAGATGGACAAGCCCGACTTCGTCGGTCGGTCCGCGCTCGCTCGCACCGCGCACCTGCCCGACCCGCGACGCCTGTTCGGCTTCACGATGGACGGCCCGGCACCCCTGGAGGGCAGCGTCATCCGTGTGCGCGGCGATGTCGTCGGCCACGTGACGTCGAGCTGGGACTCGCCCCGATTCGGACATGCGGTCCTGCTCGGCTGGCAGAAGCGCGAGCCGCACGCCGACGTCGTCGAGATCGATGGCCGCGAGGCCCGGGTGAGCCCGGTGCCGTTCTACGACCCGGAGGGCGCTCGTGCTCGCATGTGAACCCGTTTCATTCGCACCGCAGCCCGGTTGGCGCATCATCGCCGACCCCGCTGCGCTCGACGCAGCCCCATGGCCGGCCGGCTCGCGCGTCGTACGCATCTCGCCCGACGACGTGTTCCTCGTCGGCGCCGTCGAGCCGACGGTGCCGGGCGACGAGCACGCCATCGTGACGCCCGAGCACGGTTTCGCCGGTGCCACGCTCAGCGCCGAGCGCACGGCTCACATCGCCCTGCATCACATCGAGTGGCAGTTGCCCGGTAGCAGGCCCGCGCTGGCGCAAGGTCAGATCGCCGGTGTGCCGGCGAAGCTGGTGCTGCACAACGACGGCACCGCGCTGTTGCTGGTCGCCTGTGCAGCTCGTCACGAGCTGGAGGAGCGCCTCGCATGAACGAGTTCGTCGAGACCCTGCTCGACCTGCCCTGGCAGACCGGTGAGCCGAAGTCGTCGTACGACGTCGTCATCATCGGCGCCGGCGGTCACGGCCTCGCCACCGCCTACTACTTGGCCACGCGTCACGGGATCACCAATGTGTGTGTGCTCGATTCGGCCTTCATCGGCGCCGGGAACTCGGGACGCAACACCACGATCATCCGCAGCAACTACGGCATCCCCGAGAGCGTCAACTTCTACCAACACAGCCTCGAGATGTACCAGACGCTCGAGGACGAGACCGGCGCCTGGATC
>JANOET010000069.1:0-7063 GCA_031413415.1 Acidimicrobiaceae bacterium | reverse complement strand
GGGTTTCAACCCTGGAAACAACTCCCCCAAACTGAAAAACCTCATCTCCGGGCCGGAAAGAAATCAAAGAAACCAGTTGGTTTCCATAGTTGTTTCCGGCTGTGATTGCAAACTTGCCCGTGTCTGCTTCGCCCTCCCAATAGGGAATATAGTCGGGATAAAATCTCATTTCCTCAGTAAAACTGTGAAGTTCATGGTGGTCGGGGAAAGCCTTTCCCGGACATAATTCAAAAGATCCTCTTCATTGAACCACTTGCAGCTAAACACGTCCAGATAAAGATCTTTGGTAGTGTCATTGGTATGGAAAGAGATGAGGGAGGTCTGGATGAACTGAGCCCCTGAGAGGCCGATTTCGTGACCGCCGGCACCACACCGATGCCCAACAGCACCAGCAGACTGGCGAACGTCACCGCGGCGCCGAGTTCGAGTCCGGGCGGGGTGAACGAGAACTCGATCTCGTTCAGCCCTGCCTCGAGCGGCACGGCAACCACCAGCCCGTTCGCTCGGGCCACCGGAACATCGCGGCCGTTCACGGTGGCCGACCAGCCGTCGAGCCACAACGTGGACACCACGAGCACCGCCGGCCGATCGGCGGTGACGACGAAGTTGCCGTGGCCGTGTCGGTCCATCGAGCCGGAGTCGACGGTGCCCGCCACACCCGGCGTGGCCCGGCCGTCGGCCACAGGGGCGGACTCGGGCATGTGGGCCTCGAGGTGCACCGTCTCGGCGAAGTCGGCGTCGGGATCGCCGAGCAGTTCGTCGATCTCGTCGAATGAGTCGAGCACCGCCTCACCGACCACGTAGGCCTCGGGCAGTTTCGGCTCGTACGACCAGATGGCCAGGCCTCCCTCGGTGCGCGCTCCGGTGTCTGTCCAATCCGAATTGTCGGGGTCCTGGCCGCGTGACAGCGTGACAGTGGTGATGCGCAGGACGTCGGCCCGCCACCCGGGCGACCAGAGTCGGTCGTCGAGGAGGCCGCCGAAGTAGCCGGCGCCCGTGAGCGCTGCGACGTGCTGCTGCATGAGGGGGTCGTAGCCGTCGATGCGATCGGTGTCGCGCACGATGGACGTTCCTCGGTCAATGGCGTATTGAGATGCCCATCGATCGATGCCTCCTTCGGCATCGTGCGGTTCCCACGTCGCCGTCGCGGGATCGAAGAACGCCTCAGCATCGGCCGGCGACAGCGACTCGCTGCGCCATGGCGCAGCCAGCGTGAACAGCATCGCCGGCACGGCACAGGCGAGCAGAATGGTCGCGGTCGCAGCCCGTCGATGACTGTCGGCGAAGTGCGTGGAAGCCACCAGGGCGAGGAAGGCCAGGAGGGGGATCGCGATGGCGACCACCAGCGCGCCCCCGCTGACCAATGAGTCGCCGAATGCCACCACGATCGGGCCGAGGATGACCAGCGCGAGACCACCGCTGACGATGGTCGACCGCCATCGACGGGGCGCCCCGAGCACCACCGCCGTGCCGACGGCGGCGAGACCGGAGATGGCGAGGTTGCCGATGATCAGGTAGCGCGGCCAGATGCGGAATCGATCGGCGAGCGGCACCGTGTCGAAGACGAGGCCCCCGAACCACGAGTTCTTTCCCCAGGCAAGGCCGATGGACACCACCAGCAACACCGCCAGCGACACCACCCGCCTGTCGCGGAACCGCGACACGATGGCAACCAGCGCGAGCAGCGCAGCGCCGATGCCGACGAAGTTCCCGACCTCGTGGTACGTGAAGTTGCCCAGGTAGTCCGCCGACATGCCGGGCACGCCCTGGCCCCCGCCTTCGATGTGCGGGAAAATGGCTGTGAGGAGGTCGGACAGTCGCGCCGATTGGAGGAGGGCCTGTGCCTTCGACAGTGTCGGGCGTTCGCTCGTACGGCTGAACAGCAGCTGCGGGAGCAGGTGCACTGCGGCGATTCCGAGTGCGACGGCGGTCGCTCCGGCATAGCGCGCCCACGGTGCGAGGCCAACGCCGCGGTGGCCACGCTCGACGAGTACGACGATTCCGGTGGTGACCAGCGCACCCCACAGGACCTGCGGATGTCCAGCGAAGGCGATCATCGTGAGTGGTGCGATGTACGCCGCCCATCGCTTCACCCCACCGGACTTCAACAGGCCGTCCAACCCGACGAGCAACCACGGGAACCACGCAGCAGCGATGGTGAAGTTGGCGTGCACCAGATGAAGGACGATCTGTCCGTTGAGCCCGTAGGTGATGGCCGCGACTGCCGCACCCGGGTACGAGCCCCACCGCCGCCACGCCCAGACGAAGGCGCCCGACGCGGCGAGCCAGAGGTGGAACAACGTCCACCAGCGGAACGCCACGACCTCGTTCACCAGTCCGAACGCAAGGTTCAGCGGGTAATAGATCGCACCCTGGCCCATGCCGGCGACGTTGTGTCCGGCGAAGTACCAGCCGGCCCAGTTCGGTGAACGTCCGTGCAGGATCGACTGGCTCACCCACGAGAAGATCGGCACGTGGACCGCGTAGTTGTCGCCCTGGATCGCCGTCTCGCGACCGACGACGAGTCCGAGGAACGGCAACGTGATCGTCGCCAGCGAAGTGGCCCACCATCGGAGAAGCCGCGTGCGCGGCGCCATGGGCGGAGGAGTCGGAGCCAGCGAGCGATCAGGTGCGTCGGTCTCCATGTGGCGACCAGCGTCGTCGTTGAGAGCGCGCGGGTCAAGGACCCTCGGTCGAGCGCCACCTACACTCGGCGCATGGCCGGCGAACCTGCGACGACGGCGACGACAGCGACGTGGCCGACGCGGGAGCTGATCCTGCTCGAGGCATCGAGGCTGTTCGCCGTGCGCGGCTATCGCGGCACGTCGACCCACGACATCGCCGCGGCCGTGGGCATACGACAGCCCTCGCTGTACAAGCACTTCGGGTCGAAGCAGTCCATCGCCGAAGAGCTCCTTCGCCGTGATCTCACCGCCGGCATCGAGGCGCTGCAGCGCCTCGCCGACGAGGGTGGCGGTGCGCCCGTCGAGCTGTACCGATATCTGTTGTGGGAGGTCCGATACGTCCGCAGCACTCCCTTCGACCTGCGGGCGCTGTATCTCGGAGAGATCCTCGAGTTGCCCGAGTTCGTGGAGGGTCGCGAGCTGAACGCCCGCTACTGGGTGCTGCTGCAGTCGATCATCGAGCGAGGCATCGACAGCGACGAGTTCATCGACATCGACGTGGCGTTCGCCCGCCAGGTGATCGATGTGATCGATGCGATCGTGCTCGAGACGATTCGCAGTGTCGGCGACGACGCGGTCGCTCGCGCGGTCGATGAGCCCGACCTCGCGGCAGGGTTCGTGCTCCGTGGTCTGCTGCGCCGCACGTCGCGCCTCGACGCGGTGCGCGCTGCCGCGCATCGCGCCGACGCCTGACTGTCACCCTGACCGTCACTCGGTCCGGTCACTCAGCCCGGTCACTCAGCCCGGATGCGTACCCGATGCGGGTCGTAGAGCGGGCCCAGCTGCACCCGTGCGGGGAGGCGGCGAGTGGTGGTCTGCACCTCGAACTGGCTGGCCGCCAACCAGGCCGCCGTGACGCCGTCGGCGCACCGCACCTGGGCCAACGCCACCGGGCCGCCCAGGGTGTGGCCGAACGCGGCCGCACGCACATAGCCGTTCCACTCACCGTCGAGCAGCAGCGGTTCGCCGCCGAACAGATCGGCATCGGGATCGTCGACGAAGAGGCTCACGACCCGGTCGCGTGGCGCGCCGAGCGCACGCGCCGCGACCATGGCGTCGCGGCCGATGAAACCGCCCGGCTTGTCCCACGCGACGGCGAAGCCGAGCCCGGCTTCGAGCACGGTGTCGGTGTTGTCGATGTCGATGCCCATGTCGCGATAGCCCTTCTCGAGTCGAAGGCTCGCCATCGCACCGAAGCCGACTGGGCGGAGTGCCAGGTCGGCGCCGGTCTCGAGCAGTAGGTCGTACAGCCCGGTCGCGTGCTCGGTGGGAACGTGGAGTTCGTAGCCGAGCTCGCCGACATAGGTGACTCGCCCGACGAGTACGGGTGCGTAGCCGACGTGGATCTGCTGCGCGGTGAGGTAAGGGAAGGCCGCGTTCGACAGGTCGGCATCGGTGAGGCGCCCGAGCAAGGCGCGCGAGGCCGGGCCCTGCAGCGAGAGCAGCGTGGTGGCGGACGTGGTGTCGGTGCAGACGACCACCTCACCTGGGCGGCATTCGCGGCGAACCCACGCCTCGATCTGCCGTTGGGTGATGTCGCCGGACACCACCAGGAAGCGATCGTCGCCGAGTCGCAACACGGTGACGTCGGCGACGATGCCACCGCGAGCGTCGAGCCACTGCGTGTAGACGAGTTGGCCAACGTCGCGATCGATGTCGTTGGCCGACAGCCGACTCAGCACTGTGGCCGCATGAGGGCCCTGCACCATCCACTTCGCCATGAGGCTCATGTCCAGCACGCCCACGGCGTCTCGCACGGCCCGGTGCTCGCGTTCGACGATGGGGTGCGACTCTTGGCGGACGAAATCGAGGACGGTGCGCGGTCGCTCGCCCTGCTCGGCGAACCACTCGGGGTATTCCCAGCCGAACGAGGTACCGAAATGGGCACCCGCCGCGTCGTGTCGATCGTGCAGCACCGAGCGGCGCACCCCGCGAGCGGTGGCCGGCTTCCATTGCGGCCAGACGGCATCACCGAACAAGACGCCGAGTTGCTCGGGGGTGCGGTGGGCACGGAACCGGCGACTGGTCTCGTGCGTCGCGACCCGACCCACCGAGTATGCGGTGACGTCGAGCGGCGCGACGCCATCGACGATCCACTGCGCCATCAGGTGGCCGACACCCCCGCCGAGCAGGATGCCCAGCGAGTTCATGCCTGCAGCGACCCAGTACCCGTCGAGTTCAGGCGCGGGGCCGAGCAGCGGACGGACATCGGACGTGAATGACTCGGGGCCGCAGAAGAACAGGCGCACCCCGCAGTCGGCGAGCGATGGGATGCGGTCCATCGCGGGAGCGAGGAACTCGGCCATTCGATCCCAATCGGGGTCGATGGTGCCGAACGCGAAGTCGTGCGGCACGCCGTCGAGGTGCCACGCCTTGCCGACCGGTTCGAACAGGCCGACGAGCATGCCATCGCCCTCGGGCCGGTAGTAGCCGTACCGGTCGGGGTCTTCCACCACGGGCAGATCGGGGTCCATACCCGGCACGGCGCCGGTGATGAGGTAGTAGTGCTCGGCGGCCTGCAGCGGCACGTGCACCCCGGCCTGAGCGCCGAACGCCCCGGCCCACATGCCCGCTGCGTTGACGACGATCTCGGTGTCGATCCGACCGGCGTCGGTGAGGACAGCGGTCACGCGCCCGTTGCGGTGTTCGACGCCGGTGACCGACACCCCTTCGACGACCTTCGCTCCCAGCTGCCGCGCGCCTTTGGCCATCGACACGGCGCAGCCGACGGGGTCGGCGCGGCCCTCGTCGGGTACGTAGAAGCCGGCGAGCACGTCGTCGGTGCGCAGCAGTGGCCACATGTCGGCCACCTCGCGCGGCGAGATCTCGGACTCGGGCACGCCGAAGCCGTGCTGCCACGCGCCGGCGCGGCGCAACACTTCGACCCGTGCAGGTGTGCTGGCGATGAGGATGTGTCCGACCTCGCGGAAGCCCGTGGAGTGCCCGGTTTCGGCCTCGAGCCGCGAGTACAGATCGCGTGAGTACCTGGTCATGAACAGTGAGGTCTCGTCGGCCATGCCCGCCGACGTGATCAACCCGGCCGCATGCCATGTGGTGCCAGCGGTCAACGTGTGCCGCTCGAGCAGCACGATGTCGGTCCAGCCGAGGTGGGCGAGGTGGTACGCGATGCTGCAGCCGATGACCCCGCCCCCCACGATGACGACTCGGGCACGTTCAGGAACAGTGGCGGTGGATCCCATGGCTATCGGACGATAGCTGACCTGGGCACGGGGGCGGTCCGGCGGGGGCCGCGGGTCAGGCGTGGACGGGGGCGAAGAAGCCGCGAAGGGCGTTGCCCATGCGTTCGCGATGCTCCTTGCCGGTGAGGATGACGTCGACCATCACGATCGACGTGTGCATGTGGCCGCGGGCCTGCACGTGCTCGACCGGTACACCGACCGCGGCCAGCGCCGCGGCGTAGGCGTTGCCCTGGTCGCGGAGCGGATCGAATTCGGCGGTGATGACCAATGCGGGCGGGAGCCCGTGTAGGTCGCCCAACAGCGGCGACGCCTTTGGATCGGCGCGTTCGTCCCGCGTGCAGTAGTGGCCCCAGAACCACTCCATCAGCGCCCGGGTGAGGAGGTAGCCCTCGGCGTTGTCCTGGTACGACGGACGATCCACGGTGCCGTCGGTGACCGGCATCAGCAACAACTGGCCGACGATCTCGGGCCCGCCTGCGTCGCGGGCGAGTTGGCAGGCGACGGCCGCGATGTTGGCGCCGGCACTCCAACCCGCCACCACGAGTTGGCCCGGAATGCCGCCCAGATCGGAGGCGTGCTCGGCGATCCACCGCACTGCGGCAAGCCCGTCGTCGGCCGCTGCGGGGAAACGGGCTTCGGGGGCGTGCCGATAGTCGACGGACACGATGACGGCGTCGCTGCGCACGCACAGGTCGCGACACATCGGATCGTCGGACGTGTGGCTGCCATAGACCCACCCTCCGCCGTGGAAGTACGCCACGATCGGGTGTGGCCCCGGCGTCGCAGGGCGAAACAGGCGGAACTCGATGTCGCTGCCGTCGGCTGCAGGCAGCGTGCCGTCGACGATCTCGCCGACCTCGGGGCCAGGAGGCCTCAGCGCACCCATGGCTTCGGAGAACAGGCGGGCATCGGCCGGCGACATGCTCTCCATGGTGGGCAGCTGCAGTTCGGCCATCGTGTCGAGCACCATCTTCACGTCGGGTTGCAGACGTCGGACGATGCCGTCGTTGGTCTGGGTCCCACCGGGACCCGTGAGCGTGAAGCCGAGGTGGCCGGCGTTCACGGCGTCCTCGCAGACGCGCCGATAGCCATCGACACCGCCGATGTACGGCAGGAACACGCGAGGCTTGCCGGGAACGTTGGCGCCGATGTACCAGCTGTTCGCCGTGGGGTGCAGTG
>JANOET010000068.1:0-11505 GCA_031413415.1 Acidimicrobiaceae bacterium | reverse complement strand
TGCCGACGCGCAGGTCGTCGTCGCTGGCACCACTGACGTCGAGGCCGCGCTGGGCGAGCCGTTCGCGCGTCTGCTGCAACTGCTCGGTCGTCAGTTCCTTGGGTTCGCGACCGAAGAACTTCCCCGAGTTGATCACGATCGAGGTGCCGATGTGACCGGGCATCACCACCGACACCTTCACGTGCGGTGCGTTCTGCCGCAGGTCGGTGACCAACGCCTCGCTGAAGCCCTTCACAGCGAACTTCGCGGCGCTGTAGGCAGTGTGAGCGATGTTCGGTCCGAGCGAAGCCCAGAAGCCGTTCACGCTCGCCGTGTTGACGATGTGGGCCTCGGGCGCCGCCACGACGAGTGGCAGGAACGTGCGGCACCCCAGGTACACGCCGCCCCAGCAGACGTTGAACGTGGTCTCCCACTCGGACCGCGAGTCCTGCACGAAGCTGCCACCGCCTCCGATTCCCGCGTTGTTGAACAGCAGGTGGACATGGTCGGTGTCGTGCGCGGCGACGACGGCGTCGCGAAAGGCCTGCAGCTGCGCCTCGTCGGACACGTCGGCGACGTACGTGGTGACTCGCGTGCCATGTGGGGCATCGGCGAGGCACAGCTCGCGGGTCTCGGCCATGTTCTCGGCGGACACGTCGCACATGGCGACATGGCACCCCTCTGCCGACAGCTGGCGAGCCAGCTCTCGACCCATGCCCGTGCCACCGCCGGTGATGACTGCGATTCGACCGTCGAAGTGTTCCATCCCGACAGGTTGGCAAACGCGGTGGGCCGCACCATCACCGAGCGTCAGACGACGACAGCGGACCCGTTCTCGCGGTCGGCAGTGATCTGTTCGGCCATGCGCTCGAGCACCGGACCACGCAACGCCAGCACGGTGCCGGCATAGGCCCGACTGGACAGCGCGGCCAGCACCCGAGCGTGTTCGACGGCCCGCGCGAGCACGTCGACGTCGGGCACCACGTCGTCGAGGAATCCGCTGTCGATGGCACCCGCCGAACCCGTCACGACGGCATTGGCCACAACACGTTGCAGATGCCGCGTACTCAGCCGCTCCACGGCGATGGTGAGCGCCCAGTCGGGCAGCACCATCCCGATGGCGACTTCGTTCAGGCCGATCTTGCACTCCACGTCGGAGCCGACACGCACGTCGCAGCCGAGCAGCAGCAGCGCTCCGGCGGCCAGCGCGTGACCGGTGCAAGCCGCCACCACAGGAACGGGTGAGCCGTACAGGCGACGCACCAACTCGCCGCCGTCGCTGACCAGGCCCACGATCGCGCCGAGGTCGCCGGACCGCATGACGTTCAGATCGAAGCCGGCGCAGAACTTCCCGGGGCGGCCGTGCAGCACGAGAGCGCCGATGCTGTCGTCGGCCTCCGCTCGGTCGAGGGCGACGCCCAGCGCAGCGATCACCTCGGCCGAGAGGGCGTTCGCCTTGCCGTCGTCGAAGTGCACGACCACGACCCCGTCGAGATGCTCCACCCGTACCGTCTCGTTGCTCATGGGCGAACCCTATCGATCGGGGTCGACGTCGCCGGTGGTCCGTCGAACGACGAGGCGCGGGGCACCACCGAGGCTCGTCGCCGCCGCCGCACGATGAGCGCCCAGTCGGCGCACAGCAGCGCGACGACCCACACCACGAGGACGCTCCACACCGCGAAGGCCACGACGCTCTCGTAGCGGTAGGTCACCTCCAGCACGACGGCCCGGCCGTCGAGACCGCGGATCATCCACCCGTTGGCCCAGCCGTTCACCTTCACGTGCTCGGCGGTCGCGCCCGCCGGCAAACCGTCCAGGCGCCACGCCGGAGACCACGCCTGTTGGAACGTCAACACGACGTCACCGTCGGAGCGCAACGAGACGAAGCGGTCGTCGATCTCGCTCACCTCGGTGCCCTGCCGAGCGGGCGCGCCGACGGGCGTCAGCGCGAACGCGAACGGTTGGGTCGGCAGCAGTCGCAGACGTCGGAACGACGCGTCGACGGTGCGCGCCGGTTCTCCTGCACGCGGCCCCTGCACCACGAACACCAACTGGAGCGACTCGTCGCGATTTATCGCTGCGGCTGGTAAATCGAAGCGCACCTCCTCGGAGGTCCAGAACGTCGACGCCGCCAGCCAACGGGAAGTGATCACCGCATTGGTCACCGCATCGCGCAGCTCGATCCTGGCGACCCCCTCGTTGTCCGTCTGGTACTCGAACGTCGCGACCACGCTGCGCACACCAGCCGGCGCATCGATCGGCGCGCTGACACAGGCGCTGTGCCGATCCGCCTCGACGAGCAGCGAACCGTCCTCGTCGCCCGGCTGGGCGTCGATCCTCGCCGGCTCGTCGTCGTACCGATCGCAATCGGTCGCCTCGGTGGACAGCTGGCCCACCAGATCGCCCACGGCGTTCGAGATTCCCACCACGATGGGCAGGCCATTCGGTTCGACGGTGGTCACGGGCGGCGTGGCGATCGGTGCCGGGACGTTGACCGATCCGCCGCTCTCCTGCAACGGAGAGAGGCTCACCCGCGAGAACGTGACCTCGGTGGATTCCGCAGCAGTCGTACCCGCCGCGGCAGCGCCGAGCACCAGCTCGACGTCACCGAGCTCTCCAGTGGCATCGATGAGCGAACGTACCGACCCACGGGTCCCTGCGGGATTCAGTCGCGATCCCGCCAGACACTTCTGCCGCTCCGACGAGTACATGCACACGCTCGGCGCACCGTCGGCGTTCGTCGCGAAGTCGAACGACAACACCCATCTGCGGTGACCCTGCACCGGCGCCGGAAGGCGAACGACGCTCGACACGCAGACCACGCCCGCCGTCGTGCGCAGGGCGACCGAATCGGAGGTCGGCGTGGCGCTCGACCCGACACCGGGTGGAACATCGATCGACGGCGGCGCATCGGCGCGAGCGCAGAACCGCGCGGGTGCATCGGCGAGGTCCAGGATCGACGGTGCCAGGGTGAGCAACGACACGGGCGCACCCGCGACGAGTTGTACGTCGGTGTCGTCGTCCAGCGGCACCACCAGCGGCTCGGCGGTGGCACCGGGGTCATTGCCCACCAGCAACGCGAACGGGGCACGGTTCGCCGTCAGCTCGACCGGGGTGGGGTCCAACAGCGACACACCGTTCACCTCCGCTCGATCGGCGGGCACCAGCCGCACCTTGCGCCCGCTGACGTTCGCCCGCCACATCGCCGGACCACGGCTGACGACACGCGTGAGGTAATCGCCGGCGTCGAGTCGCACCGACAGACCGGATTCGCCGGGGGCGGGCACCCATGAGGTGCCGACAGAGCCCTGCTCGGTGATGACGGTGTGGTCGTCGAGCAACGACGAGGCGACGGCGAGCCCCTCTCGCACGTCAGTGCGACCATTGGGGGTGATCGACACGGTGTTCGTGGCCACACCGAACCGCGAAACCGACGGCAGCACGAACAGCTCGACGTGCTCGAACGTACCAACCGACTGCAACCCCATCCGTCGTGCGGCGCCGACGAGCGACTCGCCGTCGCGGAACTCGTGCTGGCTGCCGAACCGCGTCGTGGTGTCGAGTCGGACCGCCAGGTAGGCGGTTCCGAGCGCACGCATGGCACCGGACAGCGTGTCGGCGTCGCCGTTCGCCAGTGCCGACTCGGCTTCGCGCATCAGTGCCGGTGACGACCCGTCGGCCTCCTGGTACCCCTTGGGCAACAACTGGTAGGCCGGGCGCTCGGTGAGGCGCGGCACCAGATCGTCGATGCCGTAGAAGCCCCAGGTGGTGCCGCGGTGGAACGAATCGCTCAGCGGGAGCACCAGCGTGGCGCCCTCGCCTGGGAGGGCGTCGATCGCCGCGCCCGCCTCGGGCCAACTGTCGGGCAGCAGCACACGTGCCGACGGCAGCGTGGCGCGGTCGCCGGGGACGACCGTGCCGAGGTAGAGCGGGTGGACGAACACGAGCCCGACCCCCAACAGAATCGCCAAAGGGATGAGCGGTTGTGCGTCGTCGGGCGTCGACGCCCGGGCCGACCAACGTCGCAGCGACTCGTCCACGCCGATCGACACGGCCAGCGCGAGCCCAACGACGATCATCACGCCGAACTTGCTCATCGGCTGGCGGAACATCTCGTACCCGGGGACGATGTCGCGGAAGAACTCGTACACGGGCAGGAACGGCGGGTTCGAGCCGGCACCCAGCACCACCAACACAGGTATCGCGACGGCCAACACCTTGCTGACTCGCCGGTCCCACGCGGTCACGACCGACACCAGCGCCGCCACCGGGAGTGCCCAGCGCATCAGCGACCACGGGAACCGCGCCAGCCTGGCGACGTCCTCGCCCACCAGTTGGGCATCGCCCCACCCCCACGAGGCGACCAGGGTCAGCACGTTCGAGGGGCCGCCGTGCACGGTGGCCCACTCGTTCGCGGTCGACGCCGCGTCCGGCACGGGATGGATGCCGGGCGAGCCCGTGAAGTGGTGCAGGAGTAAGGGCACCAGCCAGAACGCCGCACCGGCAAGCATCGCCCCGCCGACCCGGACCACCGATCGCCATTCACCCACGAACACCAGCGCCACCATCGCAATCGCCGCCACGGTCGCCAGGTGCGCGAGCAGCGGAGGAGTGCGGGCCAGCTCGGCCGCCCACGCGCTGAGCGCGACACCGACGAGCGCCGCGACGTGTTCGCCGTTCGCCAGCCGCACGGCGATACCCACCAACAGGGCCATGCACGCAAGTGCGATCACCGGTTGCAGGTTGGGGATCGTGATGATCAGGAACGGGTTCAACACCGCGACGGCTCCGGCGGCGAACACCGCGACCGACCGACGGGTGAACGCCATCGCCATCCAGGCCACGGACGCCGCACACACGGCCATGACGACGGTGAACCACAGCCGCTGCGCCAGCTCCGGCGAACCCCCCAGGCCGGTCACGCCATCGAGCAGGCCGCGTTCCAGCAATTGGGCAGCCGGAAACCCTGTCGAGCCGGTCCCGGTGAACTCGGTCCCCCACAGTCGTGTGACACCACGTAGACCCTCCAGCTGCGGAAAGGTGTCGCCCGCTGCGAGGAACGCCCCGGCACGGAACCAGGTCTGTGGCAACAGGGCACCGAGCACCGCAGCGGCGACGACACCCCATGCGGGAGCAGGAGCGGCCACCCCGATCACGGGCAACGCCGCGCTCCCGTTCTCACCCGTCTCGGCGGTGACGCGCAGCATCCCTCCCAGGCTACGTCGCACCACCCTGTCGGCCCGCGCCAACTGTCAGACTGGCGGACATGAGCGCCACCGACCGGGCACCCGTGTCGGGTCACTGCGACCCGGCGTTCCGTGGCGTTCGCGACGCGTTCGAGTCGAACTTCATGGAACGGGGCGAGGTCGGCGCGTCGTGCACGGTGATCGTCGGCGACCGCGCCGTGGTCGATCTGGTCGGCGGATGGACCGATTCCTCGCACTCGGTCGAGTGGCGCCCCGACACGTTGGTGAACGTGTACTCGGTCGGCAAGGGCTTGCTCGCCATGGTCGCGTTGCAGGCCGTCGATGCCGGCTCGGTCGGTCTCGACGCGCCGATCACCGACCTGTGGACCGAGTTCGGTTCCGGCGGCAAGGAGGGCGCGACCCTTCGCCACGCGCTCACCCATCAAGCCGGCGTGCCGGCCATCCGCACGCTGCTGCGCAACGAGGACCTGTGGGACTGGACGGCGATGACCCGGGCGCTCGCGGCCACCGAGGCGTGGTTCGAGCCGGGCAGCCGCATCACGTATCACACCAACACGTTCGGTCACCTCGTCGGCGAGGTGGCCCGCCGCGCGACCGGGCGCATGCCCGGCGACCTGTTGCGCTCGGTGGCCGGCCCGCTCGATGCCGACGTGTGGTGGGGCGTACCTCGGGCCGAACAGCACCGCTGCGCCGACGTCATCTGGGCACCCGACTCGGCGATGCCGACCCTCGACTGGGACACGCTGCACGGCGACGCGAGGATGGTGATGCTCGGGTACTTCAACCCACCGGGCTACTCGTCGCACGGTGTGGTCAACACCACCGAATGGCGCAGCGCTCAGGTCCCGTCCACCAACGCCCATGCCACGGCGAACGGCCTCGCCCGCATCTACCGCGTGCTGGTCGAGCCAGGCCGGGTGGTGTCACCCGAACTGCTCGCCGAGGCGACACGCGTGCAGGCGCAGGGACCGTGCCCGGTGCTGGGAGAAGAGATCGCCGTCGGTCTCGGCTTCGTGCCCACCAGCGCGCGTCGTCCGCTCGGCACGAGTCCCCGCTCGTTCGGCCACTTCGGCACCGGCGGCGCGCTCGGCTTCGGCGACCCCGACGCGCAGCTGGGATTCGGCTACGTGATGAACCACGTCATCCCGCGATGGCAGAGCACCCGCAACCGCGCACTCATCGACGCGGTGTACGCCGTCCTGTGACGGGTCGTGGGCCGCGAACCATCCCTACGGGCCATTCTCGCCCCGTGCAGAGACTCAGTGAGGGGTGGTCTACCCTCCTCCCATGCTGTTGCCGATCGAAGGACACTTCATGAAGGTTGTTCGATGAACTGGGCGGAGGTGCAGGAGAGTTCGGCTTTCGTTTTCACCGTTGTCGGCGTCGTCGTCGTTTTCGGGCCGATCGTCGCCGAACGTCTACGACTGCCGGGGTTGTTGGGATTGTTGCTGTTCGGTGCGCTGATCGGGCCGAACATGCTCGATGTGCTCCCGAGGATCGAAGGCCTGCAGGCGGTCGGGAGCATCGGGGTGTTGTACCTGATCTTCCTCGCCGGCCTGCAACTCGACCTCGAGGCCTTCGTCCGCTACCGCGTCATCTCCGCCGGGTTCGGGCTGTTGACGTCAGTCATCCCGATGGCTCTCGGTGTCGGCGTGGCGCTGCTGCTCGACATCGATACTCGTCCCGCGATTCTGATCGGCTCGTTCTGGGCGTCGTTCACCTTGATCTCGTACCCGACCGTGGCCAAGTACGGCCTGACCAAGACTCGGCCCGTCGCCGCGATCGTCGGGGCCAGTGCGATCACCGATGGTGTCTCGCTGGTGGTGCTCGCGCTCATCGTGGGCGCCGAGACCGGCAACGCGAGCGGCCTACGCCTGTTGCTCGAGATCCTGTTGGGGTTCGTCGTGCTCGGCATCTACTGCTTCCTCGTGGTCCCGCGGGTCGCCCGGTGGTTCTTCAGCGGGTTGGGTCAGGAGCGGACGCTGCGGTACATGCTCGTGTTCATCAGCCTCACGTCGTCGGCAGTGGTCGCCGAGCTGGTTGGTGTCGAGCCGCTCATCGGCGCCTTCTTCGTCGGCGTCGGCCTGAATCGGCTCGTGCCCAACGCCAGCCCCCTGATGGCGGTGACCGACTTCTTCGGCAACGCGTTCTTCATCCCGACGTTCCTCATCTCCGTCGGGCTGATCTTCGACCCCGAAGTCATGTTCGTGTGGTCGACGATCCGCCTGGCGCTCGGGTTCGTGGCGGCGCTGGTCGTGGGCAAGGCGATCGCGGCATGGATCACCGGCCGTATCTTCGGGCTCGTCGGGGCAGAGGTGGGGCTGCTGTTCTCGATGTCGGTCGCCCAGGCCGCCGCCACCTTGGCTGCCACGGTCATCGGTTTCGACATCGGCCTCTACGGCAGCGACGTGGTCAATGCCGTCATGGTCGTCGTCGGAGTGAGCTTGATCCTGACGTCGATCGGAACGAACCGATTCGCACCCGAGATCCCGTCGCCCATCGGTGAACGGCGGCGGCCCGGCGAGACGATCCTCGTGCCGGTTCTCGGCGGGCTCGACGGTCTCACCGACCTGTTCGAGCTCGGCCGAGACCTCGCCGATCCCGCCGGCGGGCTCGTCCAGCCACTGGTACAGATCACCTCGCCCAACAGTGCCGACATCCTCGCCGGTCGGGCGAAGCAAGCCGACGTCGACCGGGTGCTCCGCAAGCTCGGTGGTGATGCCGAAACGCTGCTGCGCGTCGACCGATCTGTATCCACCGGACTGCACCAGGCCACCATCGAGACCGACGCGTCGCTGCTCCTGCTCGGGTGGCCCGGACCCGACGACCTCCGCGCTCGGATGGTGGGCGCGACCTACGGGGAGATCGTCGCAGCAACGTCGGTACCCGTCGCCATCGCTGCGCTGCACCCGGGTGTTGGGGCGGCCCGAGTGATCCTGTACTGCGGCGCTCGCGAACTGGTCCCGGGCTACCTGCCCACCATGGCGCTCGCGCTCGAGGTCGCATCGACCCTGTCCAGCACTAGGAGTGGGCCGCTTGTCATCGGCCCGATCGCCCTATCGGAACTCACGGCCGCTGGCCTTGCGGTCCCGTCGACAGCCGAGCATTGTGACGGCGACAAGGATCTCGAAACGTGGGCCGCAGCCGCCACCCGTCCGGGGGACCTCGTGGTGGTGCCCATGCATGACACATCTCTTGGGACGACTGCGAACCGGGTATTCCGCTCGCAGCGATCGGTGCTCGCCGTCACCCACAACCCCGAAATCGCGTCCGCCTCGGCGGTGAGCCCCATGACCCTCCCCATGGGCAAGTCGCTGGGCGGCTGATCTCCGCTCTCGCCGTCATGACAGATGACCCAACGACCCGACGCCGCGGTCGGTTCGATCGATTCCTCGCTCGACCCGCATCGCTTCTCGTTGCGTCACTCGCGATCATCTGCGTGACTGCAGCGACCGTGTTGGTCGGAGCGCTGGTCATCTACCTGTACGACGATTCGGAGTTCGCCACCTATGGCGAGGCGCTGTGGTTCACCCTGCAGACCGCCACCACCGTGGGATACGGCGACATCGCGCCCAAGCGAGCAGTCGGCCGCATCCTGGCTGGCGGAGTGATGCTCGTGTCCCTTGCGCTGCTCACCGTGATGACCGCCACGATCACGTCGTACTTCCCCAGCGTTCGACGCGCATCAGCGTTCAATCGAGGCACGACGAGATCACGATCGCCCTTGCGCGCATCGAGGCCTCCGTCCACGCCCTCAATGAGCAACTCAATAACGTGAGCCACGAGGTCACTCCCCCCGACAGTGACATGCCGAACCCCGACGCACCTCGCAGATGCGGGTTTGGTCGTGCGGCTGGTCCTCGGCGGCGCCTTGACGTGCCCCGCAGGCGGGAACACCTGCACCCAGTCCACCGACTGAGGGCGTCGGGGACACCGGTTGCCCAGAGGTTTGGGCTCCGCGAGCCGGCGGGCGTCGGTGAGCCGCGCACGTCTGCCCACATCTGCGGTGGTTGAAGGTGCGCGGTTCGGGCTGTGGTTCGGTCGTCGGGGAACCGCGCACCTGTACCCACACCCGCGGTGGTTCGCGGTGCGCGGTTCGGTGCCGGCTCGGAGGCCCGCACACCGGGACCGCCCATTGCCGGGGGCGACGGGTCGTTCCAGCAGAATGGTCGGGTGATCGTCGACCGGATGCAGCAGGCAGCGAATCGGGCGATGCGGTCCGCCATCTCGTACGGAGCGAGTCGGGTGGCGTCGAGCGAGCGACTCATGGCGCTCGTCTACGACAACATGAACGAAACCAGCTTTGGCGGGCTCTCCCACCACGAGGAGATGTTGAGCGACACGGTTCGGGTCGACGCCTACCACCGTGCGATCCACCGGAACGTGGGGTCCGGGGATGTCGTCCTCGACCTCGGCTCGGGAACCGGTCTGTTGGCGTTCATCGCCAGCCGGGCGGGTGCGGCCAAGGTCTACGCGGTCGAGCACTCCGACGTCATCGAGGTCGCCCGCGAGATCGGCCGACACAACGGGTTCACGAACATCGAGTTCGTCCAGGCGAACAGCCGCGAGTTCAGCCCCAACGAACCGATCGACGTGGTGCTCCACGAGCAGATGGGTGACGAGCTTTTCAACGAGAACATGGTCGAGAACGTGCTCGACCTCCGCGATCGAGTCCTGGCTCCGGGTGGCCGCATCCTTCCCGCCAGGTTCCGCCTCTTCATGGAGCCCGTTACGTTCCGTCCCGAGATGCGCGTTCGGCGCTTCCACAACATCGTCCTGCCGGACGGCATCGATCTCCGGGCCATGGAGTCGTCGTCGGCCCTGGCTCCGTCTGGTGCCGACCGGTTCGAGCAGTTCTGGGCGCGATCTGGATCTGTTGCGGCCACAATCGGAGCGCCGAAGCCCGTCGTCGAGATCGACCTTGCCACGCTCGAATCATCCTCGGCGGTACCGCGTCGGCACGTCATCGAACGGGTCTCGGAGATCGATGCCGTCGTGGATGGTGTGTGTGTCTGGTTCGAGGCGACGTTCGACGACGACACGGTGCTGACGACGTCGCCCCTCGCCCCCAACACCAGTTGGGGGAACCGCATGTACCGCCTCGACGGTGAGATCCACCGAGGCGAGACGCTTGCGCTCCGCGTCGACCTGGACCGCCTCGTCGTTTGAAAGATAGCGGTTTCTTTAGTGAAAAAAAAATTATGGTGAACGGAACGGAAATTTCGCCGCTTGATTTTACCAGCAAAATACTTTTTAACGAATGGAAATTGGGTGAAACAGAGGAAGAATTGACAGTAATGCGAATCACTATGAAAGGCGAAAATGAAAACGGTGAAATCGAAAAAGTAGTCTATAATTTATACGACGAATATTGCCCAGAAACACAAACTTCATCAATGGCGAGAACTACTGGATATACCGCAACGGCTGTTGCCAATCTATTTTTAGAAGGTTTGTTTACTGAAAAAGGAATATTCCCGCCAGAATTGATTGGGAAATACGAAAATTGTTTTAATTATATTCTAAATTATTTAGCAGCACGAAATGTACATTATGTAAAAACACAAAATTTACTTGTCGAATAAATACCGTTACTTTTCAGTACTTTCGAACCAAAATTTATCCAATGAAAAACCCACAAATATTAGTATTATTCCTTATTGGAGCAGTTCTCACCATTATTGGTGCATTTTACAAAATAACAAACCAACCTAAAGATTGGACGACTTTTTTTTTGATAATCGGAATGACTTTCGAAGCGGTTGCTGGAATGATGCTCTTGCTAAAAATATTCAAGAAAAAAAATAATAAAGATTCTTTTTTGGATAGTTAATTTTATTCCAATGAATATCAAACTCATCGCCATTGGCAAAACGGATAATAAAAATTTGCAATCTCTGATTGACGAATATCAAAAACGTTTGTCTTTTTATATCAAGTTCGACTTAGAGATTATTCCAGATATTAAGAATGTAAAAAACCTGTCGGAAAGTCAACAAAAGGAAAAGGAAGGTGAACTAATTTTGGCAAAAATATCGCCAACCGACCAACTTATTTTATTGGACGAAAACGGAAAAACCTTTTCGAGTGTAGCTTTTTCGGAGGAACTGCAGAAGAAAATGAATTCAGGCGTGAAGACTTTGGTTTTCGTTATCGGTGGCCCTTATGGTTTTTCAGATGCAGTTTATGCCAAAGCACAAGGGAAAATTTCGCTGTCGTTAATGACTTTTTCACATCAAATGGTACGATTATTTTTTATTGAACAATTGTATCGCGGATTCACGATTTTGAAGAATGAACCCTATCATCATCAGTGATT
>JANOET010000067.1:0-12952 GCA_031413415.1 Acidimicrobiaceae bacterium | reverse complement strand
GGTCGCCCGCGCCAGCCAGGGGTTGTGCGCCAGCGCTTGAACTCGGGTAGCACCTCGGTCACCCGCGCCTCGCGCTCGGCCTGGTTCGCGCCGAAGCCGTGGGTCTCGAGCACCTCGAGAATCTGCTTGCCGATGCGCAGCGCCGGGTTCAATGCGGTGCCGGGATCCTGCGGCACGTACGAGACGAGCTTGCCGCGAACCGAACGCAACTCCTTGGGGTCGAGACCTGCGACGTCGCGATCGCCGATGCGGACCGAGCCTCCGCTGATCGAGACCCCACGTCGGGCGTGGCCGAGCACGGCCAACCCGATGGTGGTCTTTCCCGACCCGGATTCGCCGACCAGCCCGAGCACTTCGCCACGATGGATGGTCAGGTCGACCTCGTCGACGATGTCGGCCCCCGACTCGGCGACGTCGATGCGCAGACCGCGGATCTCGAGGACGACGTTGTCGGCCCGGTCGAACTTCGGGTCGCCGACGCGGTGCATGGAGTGCTCGCTCATGCGTCCGGCCGACCTCGATCGACGCCGGCAACCGTACGCGAGACGCCATCGGCGATGAGCCCGGTGCCAATGGTGAGCAACGCGATCGCGATGGCCGGCAGAAGGGTTCCCCACGGGGCGACGGTCAGGGCGGTGCGGTTCTCCTGCACCATGAGACCCCAGTCCGGCGAGTTGACCTCGGTGGCGAAACCGAGGAAGCCGAGCCCGGCGATGGTGGCGATCGAGTAGGTGAGACGAAGGTTCGCCTCCACGAGCAAGGGACCCGTCACGTTCGGCAGCAGCTCCCGGGTGATGATGCGGAACCGTGACTCACCCAACGCTTCCGCAGCACCGATGAAGTCGCGCTCGACGACGGGCACAGTGGCCCCTCGAGCGATGCGGGCGATGCGCGGCATGGTGGTGAACGCGACGATGGCGATGATCAACCAGGGCTCGGGCCCGACCGTGGTGAGCGCGACGAGCGCGAGGAGCAACTGTGGGAACGCGAGGAGGATGTCCATGAACCGCATGAGCACATCGTCCAGCCGACCGCGGTTGTAGGCGGCCACCAGTCCGATCGCTGCGCCGAAGACGAACCCGATGAACGTGGAGATGAACGCGAGCACCAGGATCGACCGCCCGCCGTAGAGGAAGCGGCTCCAGACGTCTTGGCCGAGGTAATCGGTTCCCAGCCATGTTCCGGGCACATCGCGCAGGTTCGGAGTGCCGGCGAACTCGGCGGGACCGAACGGCGCCACCCACGGACCGATGATGGCGACGCCGACGAGCAGGAGCACCAGACCGATGCCCATGCGGGTCCGCCACAACCCGAACGAGGTTCGCCACAGACCCGGTGGCGCGACGACCTCGTCGCGGGACTCGCTGTCGAGGGATTCGCTCGAGGCGCTCACTGCAACCTCGTCCGCAGGCGCGGGGTGACCAGGATCGACGCAACGTCGGCGGTGAGGTTGCAGACGACGTAGATGGTGGCGATGAACATCGCGATGAACTGCACCACCGGCGCGTTCGCCACAGGGATTGCGTCGCGCAGGGCGATGCCGATTCCGCGGAAGTTGAACAGCGACTCGACGATCACCACACCACCGGCCAGATACGCGATGTTCAGTGCAATGACCTGCAACGTGGGCCCGACAGCGTTGGGAAACGCGTGACCCCAGAGCACGTCGTGCTCAGGCAAACCCTTGAGCCGGGCCATCTCCACGTAGTCGCTCTCGAGCACTTCGATCATCGACGCGCGCATCGTGCGCGACACGTGCGGCGTGACGGCGAGGGTGAGGGTGAGGACCGGAAGGATCAAGCCCTTCATGTCGGACCACGGCGGCTCACCGGGTCGGATACGGCTGGTCGCAGGGAACACGTGCCACACGTTGGTCGCGAACAGCACGGTGAGGAAGGCCCCCACCACGAACTCGGGCATGGCAGCGAAGACCAACATCTGGTTCGAAGTGACGCGATCGAACGTCTTGTCGCGGCGCAAGGCGGCACGCGCGCCGAGAAACAACGACAGCGGGATGGAGATCAAGGAGGCGACGAACATCAAGAACAGCGAGTTCTTGATGCGGTCGCTCACGATGTCGAGCACCGGTTCGCCGTTCGAGAACGAGTTGCCCGGGTCGCCGGTGACCAGGCCCTTCAACCATTCGAAGTAGCGGGTGAAGAACGGGCGGTCGAGGCCGAGCTCAGCGCGCTTGGCCTTCACCACGTCGGGAAGGGCGCCGCGGCCGAGCAGGCGCTGCACCGGATCGCCCAACAGGTTGGTGAGCGCGAACACCGCGAACGACACCACCAACAGGGTGACCACGCCGAGAAGAACCCGCCGAACGATGAGTTTGAAGATGCCCATGGAGGAAAGAGCGATGCCGGGATGGTGGGGATGCCTCGAACGGGCATCCCCACCATCGTCGGCTCAGGTCACTGATCGAGCCAGATGTTCTGGAAGCCACGACCGAAGTGGTCGAAGTTGAGCAGGTTCGGACGAGACACCGCACCCTTCACATAGGCGGCGTGTCCATCGATGAGGTTCTGGAAGTAGGAGATGATGTTGCCACCGTCGTCGTACTCCTCCTGCTGCATCTGCTCGATGATCGCGTGGCGCTTGTCGGTGTCGACTTCGGCGATGGCCTGGTTGTACATGTCGACGAAGTCGGAACCGGCCGGCGGCCAGTGGGTCTCGGGATACGTGGCATCAGGAAGCGAGCCAGAGGCAACCTGGTTGAGGTATGGCCGGGTGCTCCAGTAGCTGGTGGCGAACACGCGCTGGGTGTACTCCGCACCCCAATAGGTGCCGCCGTCGAGCACGGTCGCCTTGACGTTGATGCCGGCCTCCTTGGCCTGCTCGGCGAACGCCGTGGCGTACTCGGGGAGACCGGCCGTGTCGTCTGGGGCGAACAGTTCGATCTCGAGCCCTTCCTGGCCTGCATCCTTGAGCAAAGCCTTGGCGGAATTGATGTTCTGCTCGCGCTGGGGGAACGACTTCGGGTACGAACCGTCGAGCACGCCGTACATGTCGTTGCCCACGCGGCCGTGACCGGAGAGCACTCGCTGCACCATCTCTTCGCGGTTCACGATGAGGCGCATCGCCTGGCGAACACGCACGACGTCGAACGGAGCCATGTCGACACGCATCGTGATGGTCTGCCAGTTGCCGGCAGCCGACTCGAGGAGCACGAGATCGCTGTTGCTCTGCACCGTGGTCGCCTGCGCGTACGGGAGGTCGATGGCAACGTCGATGTCGCCGGAGACGAGGGCGTTGACGAGCGCCGACTGGTCGGAGAAGTCGATGATCTGGACCTCATCGAGGAACGTGTCGCCCCAGTAGTTCTCGTGGCGGACGTGCACGCTCTCCGAGCCGGGCGTGAAGCTCTTCAGCTTGTACGGGCCAGTGCCGATCTGCTCGCCTTCGCGGGTGTAGTCGACGGGGACGATGTTGGCGCCGTAGTCGGCCATGCCGTTCAGGAACGCCACGCTCGGCTTGAGCAACTTGATGTCGACGGTGAGGTCGTCGAGCTTGGTGAAGCTGTTCGCGTCGAGGAACTGCGACAGCGCCGGGGCGATGCCCAACGCCGGATCGATCAGTCGCTTGAACGAATAGATGAGGTCATCGGCGCCGACGGTCTTCGCGTTGTGGAACTCGATGCCGGACTTCAGACTGACGATGTAGTTGTCGGGAGCCTTGGCCTCGATCGACTCGGCCAGACCGTGGTTGTAGGCGATGTTGAAGTCGTCGTCGTAGTTGGCGATGGGCTCCCAACCGGTGACCATGCGGGCCTGGTCGGCGCGGGCGACGATGTACTGGCCGTCGATGATGTCGTTGGTGGAGCCGACGACGCCGACCCGAAGCGTGCCGCCCTGCTTGCCGGTGGCCGCCACCGAGGTGGTGGATGCGTCGGTGCCCGTCGACGGCACAGTGGTGTCGCCGCCCGCCGTCGTGTCGCTTCCGCCAGCCGTGGTGTCGGGTGCGCCGGTGCTGTCACTGTCGCTGCCGCAGGCTGCGAGCAGAGTCGCCGCGCCTGCGCCCAGAATCACCTGCCGACGGCCGAACCGTCGCGGCAGGATGAGCTTGCCGTCTTCTGTCATGATCCTGACTCCCCCAGAGCTCGTGATGGCGACCATCGCGATCGCTGCGGCGACCATAGCGCGAAGGTCCTTCGCGCTATGGCGCGGACCCTCAGTGCGGGTCGGTGTTGCCGAGGCGCGTGTTCAGCCGGCCAGGTGATGGCGGGCGATCGCGGCGGTCACCGCAGCCCACGCGTACGGCTTGCCGCCGGCGCCTTGCCCTGTGTACGGGTTCCAGTACTCGGAGAACCCGGCGCGCAGCACGCCATGCAGCACTGCGTCGGCGATCTCCACGGCCGCCTGCTCATCAACGGCGGACCGAGTGGCCTGCCACAGCAGGTACTCGAGGTTCGGCCATGCGGGCCCGCGCCAGTACACGTCCGGTTGCAGCTGCGGATCGTCGAACGGGAGGAACGTACGCCCGTAGCGGCCAGCGAACCGGCCGCCGCCAGTCAGCTGACGGAGCGCCCGGTCTCGGTGGTCGACGTTGGTGGTGACGAGCGCCAGCAGGGCACCGTCGACGGTCGGCAGTTGCGACGACGGTCCGCCACCGACGAGTGGCAGGTCATCCCACAGGCCTTGGGTCTCGTTCCACAACAACGTGTCGGCGCGGTCCGCCAGCAGGGCGGCTCGTTCCGCCCATCGCTGTTCGCCGGTCAAGGCGGCTTGTTCTGCGCAGGCCCAGGCGGTGATCGCGTTGAAGCTCGCCGGGCAGCACACGAACCTGTCGTTCCACACCGCGATCCCGTCGGCGTCGAACCGGGTGGTCTCGACGAGGTCACGGTCGTGTTCGGAGAGGCTGTCGATGTCCCACCCGTGCCGGGCCGCCCACGAGTCCCAGCGGGGTGAGTCGTCGGTGCCGGCTTCCCACGGGTGGACGATGAAGATCAGCCCGTTGTCGGCGCGCCGGTGGTCCCACAGATGGTCGAGCGCCCGACCGGACGCAGCGATCATGTCGTCGGTGACGTCGAGACCGGCGTGGACCGCGGCGCGGAGCGCATGAGCGAACACGGGCGGCTGGGTGTACGACGACCGGTCGGTACGCGGGCCCCGACCAGATGACGGCGTCGTGTAGCGGATGTGCGGGAGGAACCCTTCAACCGTCTGACCGGTGAACAGGTGCTGCAGCTCGACAACCGCTCGCGCGTCACCGAATGCCGCCCAGGCGACAGCGTTGAAGGACGAGTCCCACAGCCACTGGTGCGGGTACGCATACCGGTTCGGGTAGCAGCAGCCGCTGTCCGGGTTCCATGCCTCGCTCAACATCGTCCTCGCCTGCGAGATCACCTCGGCGGCGAGCGCCGGCAGACCGGCATGGTGGACCTCGTGGACCGCCGGAGAGGTCGGGGGGCGGGTGCGTGGCCGGTGGTGGCGGTCGCGGAACGTGGCGATGTTCGACAGCCAGGCTGCGCCGTGCGGGCCGTTGCCGCCAATGGCGTAGGAGATCGACCCTGTCAGCCGTTCCCACTTCGTGGATCGGCCGGCACGGATCAGGTGCGGGGCCTGCCCAGTCCGCTCGATGGCGGCGACCAAACGGTCGGCTGCAGCGTTGACCTGCTCCCAGTCGTCACCAGCGGCGGCAACGGCGAGCTCCGTCAACGCCGTCAGCCAACGTGCCCGCTCAGGTACTTCGAGCTCGTTGAGGTCGGGCAGAGGCGCCGCGTCGACGGGCGCCCTGCCAGCGGCCTCGAGCTTGGCGGTGAGCGCGAACAGGAGCCGGTCGAGGTCGTTCACCGGTGCTGCGAGGTCCGGCAGAGGAACACCAGCCCAGACGGCGGTGAACGCAGCCGAGGCAAGGTCGCCGGCGGCGAGGAACGACGCCCACGCAGTGGTCAGGTCACCTTCCTCGAACGCGAGCCAGCCCGAGGTCCCGAGATCGACGGCGGCGTTGCTCATCGTGCCCATCGTGCCAGTTCGGCTGCAGGGTCGGCCACCCTCTACGCCGAGCACAGACAGCGAAACACAGCGCTGTTCGCGTCGTCGAGCTTAATGATCGATCAAACGATCATTAAGCCACTTAATGCTCGCTGCTACGAGCATTAATGGTCTATCCTGTGTGATGCGACCACAAGGAGGCGCTCATGGCAACTCGACCCACCTCGGCCCGAACACGCAACGCGGAGCGACAGCTGGGAGAGCATGTGCGCACCTGGCGCAAGCTCCAGGGCCTCACGGCTGAACAGTTGGCAGAGCGATCGGGGATCAATCGCAACACGCTTGGCCGACTGGAACGCGGCGAGAGCTCCACCGACCTCGCCGTCTTCCTTGCTGTGACACGCGCGCTCGGGCAACTCGACAGCGTCGTCAACGCGCTCGATCCGTACGAGACGCCCCTCGGCCGCGCCCGGGCTGACGATGCGCTCCCCCAGCGAGTGCGCAGATGAGTGCCACGCCTTCCACCAAACTCGACGTGTACCTCGAGCGTGGCGGCCTCGTTGAACTCGTCGGCACTGCGCACATCACCGTGCGCCGGCAGCAAACCTCGACCGCCTTCGCCTACAGGGACCACTACCTTCAGCGGCGCGATGCAATGTCGGTGAGCCCAGACGTGCCGCTCAGTCGCGGTTCCGCGATCACCCAAGGCTTGCCAGGCGCCTTCGGCGACAGCGCCCCAGACCGATGGGGGCAGAACCTCATCCGCAAACGCATCCGGGCTGCGAACAACGACACCGGGGGCGCTACGGCATTCGTCTCCGATGTCGACTTCCTGCTCGGTGTCAGCGACGTCACCCGCCAAGGAGCGCTCCGGTTCACGCTCCCCGGCCAGACCGAGTTTCTCGACGCAAGCCTCGACGTCCCGAAGCTGATCCAGCTCCCCATGCTCATGAACGCCGCAGACCTCGTCGCCCGCGACACCGGGCTCGACGAGATGGCCGCAGTCAAAGCGCTCCTCGATGCCGGATCAGGATCCCTCGGTGGTGCACGCCCCAAGGCCTCCGTGATCGACGAGGGACGGCTGCTGATCGCGAAGTTCCCTCACCACGAGGACCAGTGGGGTGTCATGGCATGGGAGAAGACCGCGCTCGACCTCGCTGAGAAGTGCGGTTTCCCCACGCCGAACCGTCGCCTGGTCGACGTGGCAGGCAAGCAGGTGCTGGTCCTCGAACGGTTCGACAGAGAGGACACAACCCGCGTGCCCTACATCTCGGCGATGACGCTCGTCGGTGGCCGCGACGGGGACGAACGCGACTACCTCGAGGTCGCAGAGGCCCTTGCCGACCACGGCAGCTCTGTTGCCGCCGACCTCCAGCAGCTGTGGCGACGCGTTGCGTTCTCGATCGCGATCAACAACACCGACGACCATCTCCGCAACCACGGCTTCCTGCACCGTCGGGGCGGTTGGACCCTCTCCCCCATCTTCGACGTCAACCCGAACCCGGAGCCCTCGGTAGTGCGCTCCACCACGATCAACTTCAGACAGAGCGCCGATCCGACCGTCGAGAAGGCGAACCTGATCGATGTCGCGCCGCACTTCGGATTGAAGCGGGCCGAGGCCGAAGCAGCCTTCGACCGCATCGCGAGCGTCGTCCGCAATGAGTGGCGAGCTGCAGCTCGGTCAAACGGCATTTCCGAGGCTGAGCTTCGACGCTTCGCCGAAGTACTCGACCGTTGAGCTCCGCTCGGCGACCGGGTTCACCTTCGATTCATCCGACGGCGCGACATTCGGCTCGAGGCGAAAGGGAGCAGACCTGCGCCTGAGTCGAGTGGGATCACAGTGGCGAGCAACGCCCACTCGTAGTCGCAGCCGACCTCGCGGATGTATCGCTCGAGGGCGATCGATGCCTCGATTGTCGATCACCGACTACTAGCGATGAACGGGAGGTGAAGTTCCGGCGACTCGGTGCTCGCTTCCTCACCGAGACCCCCGGGCGCGACTACGTTCCACGATTGGTCCATGCACGCAGTAGAACCGACGATGGCGCAACTGTCGCATAACGCTGGTGACACTGGCGACCAGTCTGAGGAGCACGACGATGGCCAATGAGATCGAGTTGATCAGCGACGGTGAGGGGCTCGCCGTGTTCGGCGAGTCGGCCGACGTAGAGCGCTTCTTGCAGTCAGAGGGCCTCTCGGCAAAGCCGCTCGCTCTGCCCAAAGTTGGGGGCGCCCTCAACGCTGGCTCGGCGCTGGCGCAGGCCGGAGCAGAGATCGCTGCCAATTCCGGTCGGTGGCTGAAGCTGACGAACGAGTCGGCAGCGGCCATGAAGAAGTACGGATTGATGGACAGCAAGACCCCTGGTGTGAGCCATGCAATGGTGGGCAAACCTGGGGACATCAAGCAGTGGGTGCAGATCGTGAAGACGCCAGGATCCATGGTGACCAATCCGGCAATACTGGCGGGCGCGGCTGGTGTCATGTCGCAACTGGCGATGCAGCAGCAGATGAGTGAGATCACGGACTATCTCGCCCGGATCGATGAGAAGCTCGATGCCGTGCTCCGTATGCAGACCAACCAGGTGCTGGCCCGGATGGACGGCGTGGAGCTGGCACTCCGAGAGGCCACGACAGTTCGCGAGACGGTCGGTCGGGTCTCCGACGTCACGTGGTCGAAGGTGCAACACTCCTCCGCTGCGATCATGGAGACACAAGGCCTCGCTCTTCGCCAGCTCACCGATCTCGCCGACAAGATCGAGCAGGCCACCGCCGTTGGTGACCTCGCCAAGGTCACGAAGGACTCCGAGGCGGATGTCCGTAAATGGCTGACCGTGCTCGCCAGGTGCTTCCAGCTCCACGACGCAGTGTCCGTGTTGGAGCTGGAGCGCGTGTTGGATTCCGATCCTGATGAGCTCGATCGACACCGTGTCGGCCTGAGGGCTGCACGGCAGGACCGGCTCGAGATGATCTCACAGACGACATGGCGGCTGATCGAACGCATGGAGGTCGCCGTCGGTCGGGCGAATGCGAACGTCCTATTGCATCCCACCAAGGCGCCGGCTGTGGTCGAGTCGCGCAACGTCGTCAGCAACGACATCTCCGAGTTCCACCACGTGCTCGCGATCGAGGCTGAGAGCACGTCGGCAGAATCGCGTCGCTGGTCTGAAGCCGCGGGCGAGAGCTGGGACAAGGTGCGCGACACCAGCACCGACGGCCTGGGCGCCATCAAGCAGTTCGGCAGCGACACGCTGAACCAAGTCGGCTCTGCCAAAGCAAAACTCACAGGGAAGCTGGGGGGTCTACGTCGTCGCGGATCGAATGATGCGTCCGCCGACGGGACCGAGTGATCTGCGCACGGCACGCGTCGGCGCCATTACGCGGCGGCCAAGTCGAGACAGCGCAAACGGCCGTCGCTGGCTACCGGGCCGCTTCCTCTGAACGACCTAACGACCACCGGCCGAATCCCAGCTGCACTGCTCATTGCAAAGACCCGCATCTCGTACAACAGCCAGTGCCCGAGGTGGGACTCGAACCCACATGTTGTTGCCAACGGAGGATTTTGAGTCCTCTGCGTCTGCCATTCCGCCACTCGGGCAAGTGGTGCCCGACGATCGTAGCGGCGCAGGCCGCCGGACGGCATCCCTCCGGCGGCCCGTTCTGTCAGCCGATCGCGCGCAGCACCAGGGCGGTCTCGAGGGCAGCCATGGCCGCCTCGACGCCCTTGTTGCCGGCCTTCGTGCCGGCTCGCTCGATGCACTGTTCGATGGTTTCGGTGGTCAGCACCCCGAACGCCACCGGCAGCTTCGTCTCCATCTGCACCCGCATCAGACCGGCCGCGCACTGGCTCGCCACGTGGGTGTAGTGGTCGGTCGAGCCCTTGATCACGGCGCCCAACGCGATGACGCCGTCGAAGGTGCCCGAGTCGGCCAGGCGCTGCGCCACCACGGGAAGCTCCCAGGCGCCTGGCACCCACGTGACCGGTACATCGGCTTCGGCAACGCCGTGCGACATCAGGGCCTCCAGCGCACCGTCGACCAGGCGCTCGACGATCAGGTCGTTGAACCGGCTGGCGACGATCGCGAAGCGAAGGCCGGTGCCGTCGAGACGGACGAGTGACTTGCTCATGTGACGGGCTCCTCGAGGAAGTGACCGAGGCGGTCCCGCTTTGTGCGCAGGTACGCCTCGTTGTGGGGGTTGGAAGGGATGACGATGGGCTCGCGGCCGGCGATGTTGATGCCGAACCCGTCGAGACCGTGGTACTTGTCGGGGTTGTTGGTGAGCAGGCGCATCTTCGTCACGCCCAGGTCGGCCAGGATCTGCGCCCCGGTTCCGTAGTCGCGCGTGTCCACCGCGAAGCCGAGCGCGAGGTTCGCGTCGACCGTGTCCATGCCACGCTCCTGCAGCTCGTAGGCCCTCAGCTTGTGGCCGAGGCCGATGCCGCGACCCTCCTGTCCGCGCAGGTACACGACGACACCACAACCCGCTTCGTGCACGCGCTGCATCGCCTGATGCAGCTGCGGCCCGCAGTCGCACCGCTGCGAACCGAACACGTCGCCGGTGAGGCACTCGGAGTGCACACGCACCAACACCTCGTCGCCGCGCTCGCACGCCGAAACCGGATCTCCGGCGACGAACGCGAGGTGGGTCTCGTCGTCGAGCGACGACTCGTACGCAATGACCGTGAAATCGCCCCACTCGGTGGGCATGGCCGTGGTGGCCACGCGGTGCACCAGACGGTCGGTGCTCAGCCGGTACCGCACCAGATCGGCGATCGAGATGAGCAACAGACCGTGCTGCTCGCAGAACTCCACCAGATCGGGCACGCGGGCCATGCGACCGTCGTCCATCAGGATCTCGCACAGCACACCGGCGGGGCGCCGTCCGGCGAGTACGGCCAGGTCGACCGCCGCCTCGGTGTGCCCAGTGCGCCGCAGCACACCGCCGCGACGCGCCACCAACGGGAAGATGTGACCCGGACGGGCCAGCTCGCTGGGTTCCGTGGACGGGTCGGCCAGGGCACGAATGGTGCGCGCCCTGTCTCCCGCCGAGATGCCCGTGCTGACACCCTCGATCAGGTCGACCGACGTGGTGAACGCGGTGCTCATCGACTCGGTGTTGCGCTCGACCATTGCTGGCAATTGCAACCGAGCCGCGTCGTCCTCGGTGATGCTCACGCACACCAGGCCCGAGGCCTGACGGACGATGAACGCGAGGTGTTCGGGCGTCACGGCGTCGGCCGCCATGATGATGTCGCCTTCGTTCTCGCGATCTTCGTCGTCGACGACGACGACCATGCCGCCGTTGCGGATGACCTCGATCGCTTCTTCGATGGGACGGAACGGGGACGTACTCATGACCGGCCTCCCGGCAGCAGTTGTTCGATGTACTTGGCCACCACGTCGACCTCGATGTTCACGGGGTCGCCCGGCCGTTTGTGGCCGAGGGTGGTGACCGAGGCCGTGTGCGGAATGATCGCCACGGTGAAGCTGTCGGCCGTCGGCCGCACGACCGTGAGGCTCACCCCATCGACCGTGATCGAGCCCTTCTCGACGACGTAACGCATGAGGTGTTGCGGGATGCGCACGTGCAGATCGGGCGGGGTCGCCACGATCTCGCCCACCGCATCGACGTGGCCCTGCACGAGATGACCGCCCAGACGGTCTGCCAGGCGCACTGGCCGCTCGAGGTTCACGGGGTCGCCCGGCGACACCGCGCCGAGACAGGTGCGCTCGAACGTCTCGTCGCTCACGTCGCAACTCCACCAGTCGTCACCCCACTCGACGACGGTGAGACAACAACCGTTGACCGCGATCGACGCGCCCAACTCGACGTCGTCGAGCACGGTGCTCGCCCCGATCACCAGCCGCGCGCCGTCGCGCGATCGGATGCGACCAAGTTCTTCCACGATGCCCGTGAACATCAGCGTTCCTCTCCGGCCGGCGGCCGATAGTCGATTCGAACGTCGTCGCCGAAACGATCGACGGACACGATGCGGCCCCGTTGCAGGGCTGCGATGGTCGGTGCCGCGGCACCAGCGAACAGTGGCCGGGCGTCGTCGCCCGCGAAGATCGCCGGCGCCAGGTAGAGCAGCACCTGCTGGGCGAGCCCGGCGCGCAGCACGTCGCCGGCGACGGTGGCGCCGCCCTCCACGAGCAGCTGCACCACGCCTTCGGCGCCCAACTGATCGAGCAGCGGTCCCCAGGGACCGCTCCACTCGAGGCACGGATGCACCTGGGCGGCGAGCGGCGCAGAGCCCAGCACCACCCGGCGCGGGTCGGCGCCGTCGACGTGGCGGACGGTCAGCGCCGGGTCGTCGGCTCGCACGGTGCCGGCACCCACGAGCACCGCATCGCTCTCGGCGCGGAGCCGATGCACGTCGACACGCGACTCCTCTCCGGTGATCCACTGCGACGAACCGTCCGGGGCGGCAGTGCGCCCGTCGAGCGTCGCGGCCATCTTCAGCACCACCCACGGTCGCCCGGTGCGACGGTGGTGCAGGTACGGCGCGAGTTGCTCGGCGACGATGTCGCGTCGCACGCCTTCGACGACCTCGATCGAGCACCGTCGAAGCTCGGCGATGCCGGCGCCGGCGACCTGCACATCGGGGTCGGTCACACCGACGACGACGGTCGACACGCCTGCGGCGATGATCGCCGCTGTGCACGGCCCTGTGCGGCCGACGTGGCAGCACGGCTCGAGCGTGGTCGCCAATGTGGCTCCGACAGCAGACTCGCCCGCAGCACGCGCCGCGTCGAGCGCGACGACCTCGGCGTGACGACCGCCCGGCGGCTCGGTGGCACCCGTGAACACCCGGCCCGAGGTCGTGCGCAGTGCAGCCCCCACCCACGGGTTGGGCGACGTGCGGCCACGGGCGGTCAGGGCCGCAGCGATCGCCGCGTCCATCAACTCCTCGTGTCCGTCCACCGCTGCCGCGATGGGTGCCGATCGTTCCATTCCTGCCATCCGTACTGGTCTGCCTCGTTCGGGGCGAGCCAGGACGGCACGAACGGCAGACGAAG
>JANOET010000066.1:0-19161 GCA_031413415.1 Acidimicrobiaceae bacterium | reverse complement strand
CCACCACGCCGAGCACGAAGGCAAGGACCGGCGGCGACGTGAGGTTCTCGACGGCGAGCTGCAACGAGTTCACGTCGCACTCATTTGTCTGTTCGCTGAAACATGGTTCACAAATCCGATATCATAGACCCAGCTGAGCCGAACGACTCACCGAGCCCCGCGACCGGCACCGGTAGCCTCACCCGATGCATCTCGTGCGCTGGCGGCGCCGCTCCTTGCTCCTGTCACTCATTGCGCTCGTCGTCACCACCCTGGTCCCATCGTTCGGCAATGCGCCCGTCGTGCAGGCGGCGTCTCCCGCGGGGACGTCGAAGTACGTGCCCATCACGCACGTTCGGCTGGCTGACACTCGGCTCGCGACCCGCTTCGGGTACAAGAAGATCGATGCCCGCACGATTCGGGTGAGGGCCGCCGGGGTCGGTGGCATTCCCGCCAACGCCACCGCAGTCGTCGTCACCATCACCACGGTCGCCAGCCTGGGAGCCGGAGTGGTCGGCGCCTACCCCAGCGACATGACCCCGCCCACCGATGCCTTGCTGCCGTTGAACGTCGTGGTCACGGGCGCAGGACAGCGGCGCTCGAACATGGTGACGATCCGACTCTCGCCGACCGGCACGTTCGACATCCGCAAGACCGTCGCCACTGATCTCTGGGTCGACGTCGTCGGGGCCTACGCGCCCGTCGCCGGGCCCACGGCCGACGGTCGCTTCGTCCCTCTGTCGGGCACTCGGCGCGCAGCCGCCTCGCTCTCCGTCGCCGCGAAGGGCACCCGGGCCGTGAATCTCGCACCCACCGGCGTGCCGGCCTCCGCGACCGCCGCGGTCATCACCATCACGGTCGAGCGATCCCACAAGGGAATCTGGACGACCTACGCCAATGGCCGCCGCAGGCCGGCCACGATCGATGTCAGTCTCGACGCCAACGGTCAAACACGGTCGAATCAGTCGATCGTGCCTTTGAACGGCATCGACTCGTACATCCGGCTCTTCAGCAGTGACGGAGGCCGCGTCACGGTCGACGTCGTCGGCTACTACACCGGCCGCACCCACCCGCGCTCGATCGATGGCCAGTTCGTACCAAGGAACCCAGTGCGTCGCCTCGACACCCGCGTCACGCACGCGATCGCGCCGTTCGGCCCGTCGACGTTCGAGTTCAAGGTGGTCACCACCACGCTCCCGGTGCAGAGCTTCGCGGCCAACCTGTATTCCACCGACAGCTGGGATGGCGGCTCGGTCGTCACCCGGCCGGCCGGCGTCAACGCCTCGGCCAGCCCCGCAGCGCGGCTCGACACCTCACGCTTCAAGGTCGCGACTCATTTCATGGGACGCAGCAGCAGCCGCGGTGTGGCCATCACCGTGAACAAGGGCGCGCACCTCGTCGTCGACCTGGCGGGCTACTTCCTCGGGTCGCGCCCGACGGCAACCATCGCCGCAGTGAGGAATCCCTCCATCAAGCCAACGCCGGTCGTCGCAGTGAGGTGGGCTGACGCCGCCGGCGCGCATCTGTCGACCGTGCAGACCAGTGCGTCGAACACCACGAACGACATGACGCGCATCGCCGACCGTGGCATCGCGGCCGCCTTCAACGGTTGGTCCACCCTGGCGAAGAGGGGCAACACCATGCTCTTCGCCCACCGCACGTCGAGGGGTGGCATCTTCCGCTACCTGAACACGATGAAGGCCGGGCAGATCTTCTCGCTGAAGGGCGCCGACGGCCGCTGGTACAACTACCGCATCACGCGCACCGGCGTCACCACGCCCACGTTCAACAACATCGCGTCGATGAGCACGCCGTACCCCCCGGTCACCGCGCAGCTCATCGCCTGCTCGAGGCCCGACGGCACACCCACCAGCCTGTCGTACCGCATCGTCGTCACCGGCATGCTGGTCGGCGTCACAGGCTGACGCCGCCAGCTCAGCCCAGCTGATCGAGGACGTTGCGGGTGATCTGCTCGACGTGCGGGTCGAGGCCGGTCAGACCATGGGCCCAATCGGTGCAACCGCTGGTCACCACGATGCCGCCCGATGGCGCGGTGTACGTGCCCAGCACGGCATGACCATGGGCGATGCGGTACTCGTGGCCGCGCTCGCCGAACACGCGCGACGAGATGAACTCGATCTCGGACGGCTCGTCGGGTTTCGGCGGCCGAGCCGCCGTCGTGCGTGTGAAGTGCGCCGCGGGGGCCGTGCCCAGGATCTGGAAGTCGTTCGGCGTGCCGTCAGCACCGGTGGGACACGGCAACCCGTCGACGTACGTGAACTCGCAGCCGTCGCACTCGTACCCGACGATCGTGCTCGCCGCGCCCAACACGTCGCCGTAGGTGAGGCCGGTGCCGTCGAACAACCAGTGCTCGGCGCGGTGCACGGTGTACCCACCCGCACCGCTGGTGACCCGCTTGCCGATGCGGTGATACCCGCCACGCGAGAAGCTGACGCCGGTCATGCGGTTCTCCGGTCGAGCGATGAGGTGGTCGCTCCAGATGCTCGTCAACTCGCCCTGTCGATCGGTGCCGAACACCGGGTCGTTCTTCAGGAAGCCCTTGTACCCGACCATCGTCGTCGCAGGACCGTCGGTGGTGTGGTCCTCCATGCGCACCTGCCAGAACGCGGTGTTGCCACTGAAGAACGCGACATTGCCGCCGCGAGCGATGAAGCCCTCGACCGTGTCGCGCATCGGCCCCGACCAGTACTCGTCGTGGCCGACCGAGAGCAGCAACTGGTACCGCTCGACCAGCCGCGGGTGGTCCTCGAGGTCGGCGTTGGTGACGACGTCGATGCCGTAGCCCTCGCGTTCGGCCCATGCGAGGAACGGCAACTCCCAGTCGGGCCAGCCGGCCGAACCGGCGTACGCCGAGAGATGATGACGGCGCAAGTAGCCCACGTGGGTGTTCATGTCCGGGTCGGGCGGGTTGGTGGTGGCGACCCGTCGACCCGCGCCGGCGGGCTTGTGCAGGTACCCCCGCGCCATCGGCCGCTGCAGCGCCGCATGGGTGGAGCCCGTGTACAGGTTGCGGCCGCCGAAGTCGTTGTACGCATGCCAGGTGTTCGTCGCCAGCTGCAACAGGATCGTGTTCGCCGAGTCCGCCGGCGGACGCACCACGAAGAACGCGTGGTCGCGGCGCGCGTGGCCGTCGATGTCGACCGTGAGCTGCACCTCGTAGTAGCCCGAACGCCACTCGTCGGCGGCAGTGACCGCGACGGCCGCCGGCCAGTTGCAGCCGTGCGAGAACGCATCGAGCGGGTTCGGGTGATCACCTGTCGGGACGGTGTCGGCCCACACCACTTCGCGCCGATACCCGACGCGGGCGATCTCGACGTGCACGTCGCGCCCGCCGGGCGACGACAGGTGTAGGGCCACCGTGCCGCCCGACGCAATGGATTGGGGCCAGCAGTACCCGGTGACCGACTCGAACGCCATGCGGCGAGCCTGTACCGTCGGGGGCGCATGGTCAAGTTCATCCCTCGCCCCACGGTCCTCGGTGCGCTCGCGCTCGTGCAGCACGTGCTGGCCAACGAAGAGGTGCGCAAGCGGCTCGCGGCGGCACCGGGCACGGTCATGGACTGGGCGGCCAAACAACGCGCCCAGCAACGCAATGCCGCCAGACGAGGGTTGCCCGACCCGACGTCGCGCTTCGGTCAGAAGTCGCTCGAGCGGCGGGTCGAGTCGCTCGGCAGTGTCGTCGACCGCGCCTTCCCCTCACCCACCGACCCCGGCCGCGACGAACTGCTGCGAGCGGTCGAAGGTCTGCGAGTCGCGCTCACCATCTCGAAGCCGATGCCATTCGTGCAACGCAAGAAGGCCCATCGACGCATCGACAGCCAACTCGACCAGCTCGAGGCAGCGCTGGTCGACGCCGTCCTTCCGGCCGCCTGAGGCCAGGACCTCGCGGTGACACGATTCGACGATCAGTACTACCGGCGCTTCTACGGCGACGGCGGGGCGCACGATCGCAGCCAGATCGACGATCTCGCCACCGGCGTGCACCACATGGCGGCTTGGTGGGGCATCACCATCGAGACCGTGCTCGACGTCGGTGCCGGCATGGGTTTCTGGCGCGACTGGTACCGCGAGCAGCACCCCGATGTGAAGGTGCGCTCGATCGACATCAGCGAGTACGCGTGCATTGCGTGGGGTCACGAGCGACGCGACATCACCACCTGGCGACCGCCGCGCAAGGTGGACCTGGTGGTGTGCCACAGCGTGTTGCAGTACGTCGACGACGAACGCGTGGCCACCGCCGTCGATCACCTCGCCGCGGCAACGGGCGAGCTGCTCTACCTCGAGCTGCCGACCAAGCGCGACCTGCGCACGATCATCGACCCGCAGGGCACCGACCTGGAGGTGCACCATCGCACCGGGCCCTGGTATCGCCGGCTGCTCGAGCCGCACTTCCGCCAGGTCGGCGGCGGCATGTGGGTGCCGCGCCACGGCGTGCCGATGTACGAACTCGAGGCCGCGGGCCGCTGACTCAGGCGAACGCGTCGGGCACGCCGCTGTCGAGCTGCACGCCGGTGCTGTTCAGGAACATCGCCACCAGGTGATAGTTGCCGACGGTGGCGACCACGTCGAGCATCTGTTCGGTCGAGTAGCGCACCGCCAGCGCCTGCCACACCGTGTCGCTGATGGTCGACAGGTCGTGCAGCTGATCGGCGGCAGCGATGAGCGACCGGTCGAACTCGTCCCACCCGGCGTCGACCCCTTCCTTGACCATCTCGATCTCGGCCTCGGTGATGCCACAGCGGCGCGCGATGACGACGTGCTGCGAGAACTCGTAGCGGCTCTGACAGTTCCAGCCGGTGCGCAGGATGAGCAGTTCCCGGTCGCGTTCGGGCAGCGTGCTCTTCGACAACACGTGCGCCGCGAACACCAGCCAGCGTCGCAACATGTCGGGGTGATGGGCCAGCGTGCCGAAGATGTTCAACGGCGTGCCATCGGGCCCGTTCAGACCTTTCGCGAACATCTCGGCGAGGGCGGGGTCGGCGGCGGCGGTCAGGGGTTGCAGGCGCGGTTGGTCTCCGGACATGCGGTGACGGTAACCGACCACTTGTGAATTCGTGAAACACTTGCGGTCATGACCGCACAGCACCTGAAGGACATCGAAGACGTCCGTACCCTGGTTCAGCTCTACGTGGACGGCGCGAGCGGCGACGTCGACAAGTTGCGCCAGGCGTTCCACCCCGATGCCCGAATGTTCGGCCACATCGGCGAAATGGACACCTACGAGCCGATCACCGATTTCATCGCCCTGGTCGAGTCCACGCCTGGCCTGGCCGGGCCCGACTACACCTACGACATCCGTACCGTCGACGTCGTCGGCGACGCTGGGGTGGCCGTGCTGGTCGAGGCCGATTACGCCGGGTGCGACTTCGTCGACTACTTCACCGTGGCACGCATCGACGGCCGGTGGTGGATCACCGGCAAGACCTATGCGCACACCGGTGGGACCTTGCCGCCGATGGGCTGACATGATCGGTGCCGTGACGCAACCGACGACGATCCCCCGGTTCGGACCTGATACCACGGCCGAAGCCGTGTCGGCCGCACTACGCGACCACGGTGCCGTCATCATCGAACGGCTCATCGACGAGACGCAGTGCGAGCGACTGGCCGCCGAACTGCAACCGTGGCTCGACGCGACACCGATGGGCGCCGATGCGTTCTCGGGGATCACCACCCGCCGCACTGGTGCGCTGCTCACCCGGTGCCCCAGCAGCGTCGACCTGGCGGCACACCCACTGGTGCTCGACGTCGTCGACCGCACCCTCTGGCCGAAGAAGACCACGTTCCAGTTGCACCTCACCCAGTCGATCGCCATCGGTCCCGGCGGACCGCCGCAGATGCTGCACCGCGACCACTGGTGCTTCGACTTCTTCCCGTTCCCGCGCGACGTCGACGTGGAGGTCAGCACCATCTGGGCGCTGACCGACTTCACCGAGGAACGCGGCGCGACTCGGGTGGTCCCCGACAGCCACCGCACCCCCGACGACGTGAAGTACACGATCGATCAGTCCGTGCCGGCCGAGATGCCGCGCGGTTCGGTCGTGTTGTACCTCGGTTCCACCGTGCACGGCGGCGGCGAGAACCGCAGCGACGACGTGCGCATCGGCATCAACGTCGACTACGTGCTCGGCTGGCTCCGCCAGGAGGAGAACCAGTATCTGTCGTACTCGCTCGACGAGGTGCGGGCCATGCCCGAGCGGGTACAGCGCCTCGTCGGCTATGAGCCGGGCGCATACGCCCTCGGCTACATCGACGGCGGACGAAGCCCGATGACGCTGCTGCACGACGACGTCGACCCGAGCGCTGCCCAGTCGTTCGTCCCCCGCTGACGCGACTCAGGCGTTGCGGCGCTTCGACCACACCAGAAAGCCGACGCCGCCGAGCACGATGACGATGACGCCGACGAAGACGGCCGAGCCGGCGGCACCGCCGACCTGACCCGGCTGCGGCACGGCGGTGACCAATGGGCCCGACGTGGAGGTGGCCGCGAGGACCGTGCTGTCAGCGGCTGCGGCCACGGGCGGCAGCGTGGACGTGGAGGGCGGCGACGCATACCACCTGGCGATACCCGCCGAGGCGGCGTCGCGGTCGACCACGTTCTCGACCGGCGAACCGAACTGCTCGACCGTGCCGACCGCCAGCGTGAACCTGGCCGGCACCTCGCTCGCGACCATCAGCCGGTACACGCCGGCCTGCGCCTGCTCGCTGAACTCGAGCAGGCGCACGTAGCTGGTGCCCGAGAACGGCTCGTCGAAACGCACCCGCTCGGTGGGGCGCAGGAATTCGGGCGAACCGTCGGGACGAACCACGCTGAGCACCGGCAGGGCGACGTCGGCCAACGACTGTTCGGGCTCGAGCGCGGGAACGAGCAGCGACAGGTCGAGGGTGTCGCCGGCCTCGAACTGCACGCGTACGCCGCGGGTGTCGCCGGGCACCATCAGCGTGCCGTAGAGCGCGAACGAGATGGTCCCGTCGAGCAGCAACGGACCCGAGTCGGGCGTCGTCTGCGCCTCGGTGAGAATGATCGGGTCGTGGGCGAACGCACTCGTCGACAACACCACGACCGACAGGGCTGCCGCTGCGATCACCCGCCGGAACAATCGTTCGGTCGACATGAGGAGACGCTACTCCGGCGCGAGACTGTTGCGAGGAGGTCGACGAGATGACGATCGAACGAGTCGGAGTGCTGGGGTGCGGCTTGATGGGGTCGGGCATCGCCGAGGTGTGCGCCCGCAACGGCATGCACGTGGTGGTGGTCGAAGCCGACGCCAGCGCGGCCGAACGCGGCCGCGACCGGGTCATCGACTCGATGCAGCGGGCGCTCGGCCGCAATCGGATGACCCAGGACGAGTTCGACGCCGCGACCGGGCGGCTCGACTTCAGCCACGACTGGTCGGCCTTCGCGGACCGCCACCTGGTGGTGGAAGCCATCGTCGAAAACCCTGAGGCCAAGGTGGCCGCCTTCCAGCGGTTGAACTCGGTGGTCCAGGAACCGGGCGCGATTCTCGCGTCGAACACGTCGTCCATCCCGATCATGCGCCTGGCCACCGCCACCGACCGACCCGAGCAGGTCATCGGCCTTCACTTCTTCAACCCGGTACCGGTGCTGCCGCTCGTCGAACTGGTGCCGTCGCTGATGACGAGTGCAGCCACGCTCGAGTCGGCCCGCGCCTTCGCCGCCGACACGTTGAGCAAGAACGTCATCCTGTCCAAGGATCGCGCCGGGTTCGTCGTCAACGCGTTGCTCATCCCGTACCTGTTGTCCGCGATTCGCATGCTCGAGTCGGGATTCGCCACCGCCGCCGACATCGACGCCGGCATGATCCACGGCTGCGCACACCCGATGGGCCCGCTCGCGCTGGCCGACCTGATCGGCCTCGACACCACGATGGCCGTCGCCGACAGCATGTACACCGAGTTCAAGGAACCGCTGTACGCACCGCCGCCGCTCCTCAGCCGCATGGTCGAGGCCGGCCTGCTCGGCCGAAAGAGTGGCCGCGGTTTCCACGATTACACCAAGAAGGGCTGAGGGGCACCCATGGCGTTCCGCATCACCGGGCTCGACCACATCGTCCTCGTCTGCAGCGATGTCGAAGCCTCGCTCGAGTTCTACTGCGACCGTCTCGGACTGGAACCCGAACGGGTCGACCTGTGGCGCCGGGGCGAGGCTCTGTTCCCGTCGGTGCGCATCACGCCGACCACGATCATCGACCTGTTCGCCGGCGACCGCGTCGGGGCCGCCGCCGCTGCGACCGGCGCCAACCTCGACCACCTGTGCCTCACGTTCGAGGGCGACACGCTGGAAGCCCTGCACGTGCGCTTCCCCGATGGGCGACGCGGCAACGACCTGTTCGGCGCGCGGGGCCTAGCCGACAGCCTCTACGTGAAGGACCCCGACGGCAACACCGTCGAACTCCGCTCCTACTCGCCCTGACCGTTCACCAGGAACTCAAGTTCGCGGGGATTGGGTGTCGAGGAAGGACCGGATCTCGTTGGCGCTGGGGCGGCCGCGGTGCAGGGTGCCGTTGGCCTTGGCCCACTCACGGAAGGCGTCCTGGTCGTAGTCGGGCTTGGGAGCCGACGAGGCACGGGTGGACGTGCGAGCCACCTTCGCGTACGCCGACCCGGGCATGCGCGCCGATGCGATGAACGGGGCGAGCGCGTCGTCGAGCCGCTGCCGGTTGGCCGGACCGAGGTCGAGTTCGTAGGCCTTGCCACCGAGCGCGAAGCGCACGGTCTCGACGCCGTCCTCCGAACCGTCGAGGTCGTCGATGAGCTTGGTGATGGTGGCCATGACCGAGGAAGGTATCAGGACAGCGCCTCAGCGAGGCCGGTCATGCGGTGCGCCGGGGTGGCCAACGACGTGGACAGCGACCGCTCACTGCCCACCACGTGCAGCGTCGTCTTGGCGCGCGTCGCCCCCGTGTAGACGAGTTCGCGTCCCGCCAACGGCGATGTGTCGGGCGGTAGCACCAGCACCACGGTCGGGTACTCGGAGCCCTGGCTCTTGTGCACCGTCATCGCGTACGCGGTCTGCACCTCGTCGAGCTGCGCAGGGTCGAACGACTGCCGGCCGAGCGCCGTGTCGAACACTGCGACCAGTCGGCCACCTTCACGCACGACGACCCCGGTGTCGCCGTTCGCCAGCCCCAGTCGAGGATCATTGCGGGTGGCCAGCAGGGGGCGGCCGGCGAACCACGGCGCAGTCGCACCGTTCGGCCCACACATCCACTGCTCGGCCAACCGGTTCCACGTCTCGACGCCGAACGGCCCACGGCGATGGGCACACAACACCCGAACTGCTGCCGCAGCCTGCAGCGCTGCAGCCGCGTCGCCCGCCTCGGCCGCGGCACGTTGTTGCCGCAGCACGGGCGCCACCACCGCCTCGACGGAGGCGACCACACCGGGAACGAGCGGATCGACGGTCTCGTGGAAGTGCACGGTCGAGCCCTCCACCTCGACGCCACTGCGCAGATGCACCAGGGCCTCGGCCACATCGCCACGGCGGACGGCATCGGCGAGCAGCGCAATGGGCGTGTCGCCGCCGTAGCGATGTCCGCGCAACAGACGGACGGCGCGACCTGCCATCGGCCCTGACGGACCGAACGCCGCCGCCACCAGATCGCCGAGCACGGCACCGAGCTCGACACTCTCGAGCTGATCGGGGTCGCCGATGAGCACCAGCCGAGCGTCGGGACGCAGCGCCTCGAGCAGGCGAGCCAGCAGCGGCAACGACACCATCGACGTCTCGTCGACCAGCACGATGTCGTGCGGCAGCGGATCGGCGACGTCGTGCCGGAACCGCTGGCGGCGATCGCCGAGCGGGCCGAGCAGACGGTGCACCGTCGTGGGCACTGTGGCCGCCAGTGCCGCACGTGCCGGCTCGGCCACATGGGCGACGACATCGGGTTGGGCCAGCGCCACGGCGATGGACTCCTGCAAACGGGCCGCCGCCTTACCCGTGGGCGCGGCCAGCGCGACTCGCACATTCGGATCCTGCTGCAACAGCACGGCCAGCAGCCGCGCCACCGAGTACGTCTTGCCGGTACCCGGACCACCGACGATCATCGCCACACGATTGGCGAGCACCACGTCGGCCGCCTGCCGTTGCAGGTTGCGGTCGCCCTGGTCGAGCGCCGGCAGCAACACCGCCAGCGCATCGAGCGCCTCGGGGTGCAATTGCACGGGAAGGTCGGCGGCCCGCTGTCGCAACGACGCCGCCACCACGCACTCGTCGGTCCAGTAGCGCTGCAGGTACGCGCGCCGACCGTGCAGGACCAGCGGTCGAGGGTCGAGCTGGGGGTCGACGTCGGCTCGGTCCGCGACCCGCACGACTGTCGTCGCCGCAGCCAGTGCCGCGCACCAGGCGTCGGCATCGGGCCAGGGCAGAACGACAGGCTCGGTGTCGTCGGTGACCGTGGCGTGCTCGGCGGCGACGGCCACCGCCAGTTCGTCGAGGTCGGCGCAGGCATGACCGTGCTCGGCCGCCCACGCTGCCATCGCCACGGCGAGTACCACCGTGTCGGGCTGGACGCCTGCGGCCCGCACCACCCAGCCGGCGAGGTGCACCTCGGCCGGGCCGAGCACGCCCGCATCGACGAACGGCGCCAACGCCTCGGCACCGGCGGGAATGCGTACGGCGCGCACGCTCACGCCGACGCCCCCGTTGCCAGCAGGCGATCGAGCGCGACGACGGTGGCGGCCGGGGGTCGCCAGGAGAACACACCGTACGGGTGGCCATCGACGATGGGTGTGGAGTCGCCCACCATGCCGCGCACGAACAGGTAGGCGATGCCACCGAGATGCTGCTCGGGCCGGTAGTCGGGCAGACGCCAGCGCAGGTAGCGGTGCACGGCAACGCTGTAGAGGATGGACTGCAGCGGATAGTCGTGGTGTGCCATCTCGCCCGGCAACAGGTCGGGGTGGTACGCCGCCAGCGGGTCGGCCGCGCCGCGAGCATGCAACCGGTTCGTCTTGTAATCGACCACGAGGTAGCGGTGGCCGACGGTTGCGTCGGGCACGCGCAGCACGGCGTCGATCGAGCCCTGCAGGAAGCCGGCCAATTGCACCTCGAACCGGCCGTCGGCGAGCTGCTGCGCGTAGTCGCGCTGGGGGTCGTCGGCGGGCAGCGTGTCGAGCAGCACCGCACACACGTCGGCAGCAGTGACGCGGTCGGCGCCCGACCACAGCGGCAGGTCGAAGTCGAGTTCGGCAAGACGGTCGGTCGCAGGGATGTCGACCAGTCGACGGCCGTCGGCGAGTGGCCCGAGCGAGGTGTGGGCGGCGGCGAGCAGACCGGCCGCCAGCACGTCGGGTTGCACGTCGAGACGGTCGCGCTGCAGCTGCAGCTGCACCTCGGCGCGCAGGTGGTCGGCGAAGTCGGGGTGCGCCGGGTCGACCCGCTCGAGCACGGTGTGGACCAGTGTGCCGAACGACGCGCCCGCCAGCACGTCGGCGAGCGGCACCCCGGTCGGCGACGAGCCCGCCTCGGTGTCGAGGTCGTCGAGGTCTTCGGGTTCGTCGGTGCCGCCGACGATGGAGGGGGTGGGTGTCCAGACCTGATCGCGGGTTCGGGTGATCGACGTGAACGACCACCGCCGCCAGGCACGGTCCTCCACGACACGGCCTCGAGCATCGGCCACTGCGAGCGGCGCCGCGGCCTCGTCGGGGGCCTCGCCAACCCATCGGACGCGGGGCAGGTCGACGCGACATCGGGCCACATCGATGAGGCCGCCGCTGCGTTCGCGAAGTTGTTCCAGGCGCGGCCCGACCTGGTCGGGCGTCGGGTTCGTGACCGGAGCGAGCGAACTGTTGAACCCGCCACGCGGACCCCGAGAGATGTCGGGCTGCGAGTTGAGCGGCTGCCCGGTGTCGTCGCGATCGAAGAGGAGCACGTTCAACGCCGACCGCTCGGACTCCTTGGCCGGCGCCCACCACACGCTCGTGCGGTGCTCGGCACGCGTCAGCCCGACGTACAGCAGCCGCAGACGGTCGCCACGCTCACCGACGGCAGCGTGGTGCTTGCGCCCCTTGTCGACCGTGTGCAGGTCGGGGCCGTCCCAACCTCGACGTGACGCGATGTCGACCATGCGGCGGCCGGTGTCGTGGTCGTTGTAGACGACCGCTCCGCGAGCCGGCGGCACCTGCCAACTGAACGGCAGGAGGACGATGGGGTGCTCGAGACCCTTGCTGCCGTGCAACGTGGTGACTTGCACCGCCTGCGCGTCGGAGTCGATGCGGCGCATCTGCGCATCGGGCTCGTCGCCCTCGGCGGCCTCGGCGCGCATGCGGTCGAGCACGCGGCGCGCCGCGGCAGCGGTGTTGCCCATCCCTGTGAGCTCGGTGGCCAACAACTCGGCGACATGGTCGATGTCGGTGAGGCGACGCTCGCCACCCGGCGCACCGAGCAGCGTGCTGACGAGTTGACTGTCGGCCCGGACCCGGTCGTACCAGGCCAGCAGCGGCTGCGTGGCGAGCAGTTCGGCCCAGCGCGCGCACTGCCGCTGCATCTCGGCCAGGCGCAGGTCGGCACCCGCCAGCTGCGGGTCGAGGTCGGCTGCGGCGCGGTGCAGGAACACACTGAGCCCCGCAGCGCGCACCGTGGGGGCGTGCGAGGGCCGTTCGAGCGCGGCGAGGAGCAGCGACCACTGATCGGCAGCAGGTGTTTGGAGTACCGAGCCGGTTCGGGTGCGCACCGACGGGATGTCGGCCCGGTCGAGCGCGCGCACCATCTGCTCGGCGACCGAGTGCGACGGCACGAGGATGGCGATGTCGCCGGGACGCACGTGGCGGTCGTCGATGCGATGTGCGGTGAGCAACTCGACGATCTGCTGCACCACATCGCCGACGATGGCCCGCCGAGCAAGGGGCCCCGAGAAGTCGCGCGTCGGGCGGAACTGAGGCGAGTCGGGCACCCAGCGGATCTGCATCGGCAGTCCAGGCGAGAGTGAGTTCTGGGCGGCGCGCGGCGACGGCTCGACGGCGGTGCCGACGATGCGGGGGTCGCCGAGTTGCACGTCGCGGATGAGCTCGTTGGTGGCACGCACCAGCTGGGCATCACTGCGGAAGTTGGTGCCCAGGTGCACGGTGGGCACCCCGTCGGTGGCCCGCAGGTACGCCTGCACGTCGGCCCCGCGGAAACGGTAGATGGCCTGCTTGGGGTCGCCCACGGTGACCAGATGGCCCGAGAACGCGGTGGCGAAGATCTCCCACTGCACGGGGTCGGTGTCCTGGAACTCGTCGACCAGCACCAGCCGGTACCGCTCGGCCAGCTCGGCAACCACCGTGGGGCCGGTGACCGGGTTGGTGACGGCATCGCGCAGGCCGGTGACGAGGTCGTCGTAGCCCAGTTCGTGGCGCGCACGCCGGCGGACCCCCACCTCGTGCACTCCGTCGTGGACCAGCTCGACCCACCGCGCCAACCGATCGGGCGTATCGGCCTTGCCGGGTGTGGCCGTCGACAGGTCGGGGACGGCCGTGGCGCCCGGATTGCCGAGCATCGCCGTGACGGCCTCGCGCAAGGCAGTGAAGACGCGCGCCGGGGCGCTGTCCTTCTTCGCGGTCCAGCTGAGCGCCGACGGCACGACGCACAGCTCTGCCACGAGCAGATCGCGGCACACCTCGTCGATGATCTCGGCCGTACTGTCGCCCAGTTCGGCCTGCAGCCCGGTTCCGGCGCGCAACCCGAGCTGCCGCAGCGCCTGTTGGCAGAAGCCGTGGATGGTGGTGATGGTGGCGTCGTCGAACGTCGCGATGGCGCGGCGCAGTCGTTCACGACGCACGTCGTGCAGCTCGGCGGGTTCGAGCAGCACGGACATCCACGGCTGGTCATCGGGAGCCGCACCGGCATCGAGTGCGGCGAGCCCCTTGACGAGGGCCGAGCGGGTTCGGTCGCGCAGTTCGGCGGCCGCGGCCCGCGTGAACGTGACGACGAGCAGCGACGACGCCTCCATCCCCTCGGCGACATGGCGCACCACGAGCGCGCTGAGCGAGTACGTCTTCCCGGTGCCGGCGCTGGCCTCGACGACCAGACGGCCGCTGGGTAGGGGGCCCGTGAGATCGAGCAACTCGGTCATCGCCCACCGCCAACGTTCACGACCGCGCCATCGACTCCGAAGCGTTCGACCGTCGCAGCCATGGTGTCCCACACCCAGCGAGCGACGGCCTGCGCGCGCGACTCGCCGAGCCGCAGATCGCGCGGCGGGTCGGACTCGAGCACAGGGTCGGCGAGCAACCCCTCGACCGAGACTTCGGGCCACAACAACGCCACGTGCCGATTCATCACATCGCTCTCGAGGCTGCCGTACATGGCGCTGATGGAACCTGCGGCAAGATCGGCCGAGGCACGATCGAAGAACGGCACGGCATCGCGACGAGCCCAGACGAGCAACTGCAGCGCCATTCCCACCAATTGTTCGGCGTGTTCACGGCGCGCGCCACGAACCCCTCGGATGCGCAATCCGTACCCCGACGGCTTCGCGGACTCGTCGGCGCCACGCGGAATGACGATGCCGGACCAGGTGGTGTCGGGCTGTTGCAACTGCAGCACCGCGATCTGGAGTGCCATGGCGAGTCGCATGGACGGCTTCGGCCTGGCGAAGCGCAGGTCGACGATGCACGCGCCGCCGGCTCGGTCGACGATGCCACGCACCTTGCCCCGAAGTGGCACGTCACATGCCATGCCGTCGATGTCGGCGCGACAACGCAGGTCGACGAGGACCTCGTCGCCGCCGATCAGGGGCACGCCCCAGTTCGCCGCCTCGAGCTCGATGGCGTCGATCTCGTCGCGAACCCGTTGCAACGCGGCAGTGCTCAGTTCGCCCGGCGGCAGCGCACCGTTCAGGCGGGCCGCAGCCTGCCACTCGTCGGCGGCGCCATCGCGTCGGCGCACACCGAGCAACTCGCGGCCGAGCGAGCTGGTCGCGAGTGGCAGGACGCTGAGCGCGAGGCCGTCGTCGGTGACCGATGCTTCGGGTGGCACGGCGATGTCGAGCCGACGCTGCAGATACGTGCGCGCCGGGTTGGCGACCACCTCGAGCAGCATGGCGAGTTCGACGACACCCACCGGCTCGGTGGCCAGCAGCCACGGTGAGACCGTGGACTGCTCGGTGACGCTGCGCGCGGAGCGACGGGCCTGCGCCGCCTGGAGCATGGACGGATCGAACGTGAACGGCAGTGCCCGCTCGTTGAACCCGTGCCGCGGATGGCGCACGACGGGCAGCGGTTGGACGCCGAGCAGCGGACGCACCGCATCGAGCAGTTCGACCAATGCGACGATGAACGGAACTTCCTTGTTCGTCGTCAGGTCGGCACCGTTGCACGTGATCACCAACTGCTCGCGCGCCGACAACACGGCGTCGAGCAACAACTGCCGGCTCTCGTGCCGCGGGTGGCGCTCGCCGACGCAGGGCCGCAGGCCGAGGATGTCGTCGCCGTCGAAGGTGCCGCTGCGAAGCGAACCGTCGTCGAGGCCGAGCAGGCACACCACTCGCGCGGGAACGCCGTGCTGGGGCACCATCGAGCTCACCGTCACCGCACCGCTGCGCAGTGGCAGCCGCCCGGGGCGCTCGGACAGCGAGTCGTCGAGCAGGGCGCGCAGCCCGACGAGGGACATGGGCACCTCGCACGTGGAGTCGCCCTGCGGACGCCGTGCGGCGCGGAGGATGTCGGTGAGTTCGCGATGCACCTGCTGTCGTCGCCACGGTTCGTCGGGGTCGGCGGCGCAGAACTCGTCGACCACCGAGTGCAACAGGGCCACCCAGTCGGCCACCGGTCGCTCGCCGGCGATGGCGGCATGCAGGTCCACGAGGCGGGCGAGCAGATCGGCGAGCGAGCCGACGAGCGCGAACTCGTTCGTGGACAGGTCGTCGAACGGGGCGACGTCGCCGAGGACCAGACGAGGTGTCGGCGCGGCGATGGCAATGCCGGCGAGCAACTGGTCGATGGTGGCCCGCCACGTGCCGGCGGACAGGTGGTCGGGCAGCCCCCACGCCCGCCGGTGGTCGGCCGAGAACCCCCACTTCGCCCCGAGCCGATCGCACCACCCGGCGAGCTGCTCGACGTCGTCGGTGGTCCAGCCGAACCGCCGTCGCACCGGCTCGAACTGCACCAACGAGAGCACCTCGGACAACGTGGCCCGACCGGCCACCAGACCGAGCACCGCCTGCAACGCGTCGATGACGGGCTCGTCGGTGGTGAGCGACCGGTCGCCCACCCGCACGGGCACCGGCAGCGAGCCGCGGGCGAACACGGCCTGCACGAGCGGCGCGAACCGCGGCAGATCGGGACACAGCACCAGCACGTCGTGGGGCTGCAACGTGGGGTCGGCCGCGAACCGATGCCCGAGCGCGTCGCGCAGGACCTCGAGCTGACGGACCTCGCCGTGGCAGGCGTGCACTTGCAGCGAACCGTCGGCGCCGGTGACCGCCGCCGGACCGGGCGGCGCATCGGACTGCACGGCGAGCTGCAACTCGCGCAGCAGTGAACGCGGCGCGGGGGGCGTCGCAACGTGGTGTGGCAGGTCGTCGACGGCGGGGTTGCCGTTCAACAGCGCACGTGCCTCGAGCGACGGGCGGCCCCACGACGCGAGCAGCGGATGCCGCGCCGCGATGGTGACGTCGACGTTGGCGCGCTGGTTCAACCCGCCGCTCAGTCGGTGCGGCGAGGCCGCCCACGCCGTCATCGACGGGTGACGGAGAAAGACGTGCACCGCTCGCTCGTTGGACAGCGCGGCGAGCAGTTGCACCATCGTGGGGGCGACCGCCCCCACGCCGAACACCGCCAGCCGCTGCGGCAGGTTCGGCCGAATCGTGTCGACGCCGGGACCGCCGGCGATCGAGCGCAACAGGTCGGGCAACCGCTCGGGCGGGCTGGGCGTGCCGATGCGGGCCCGCACGGCCCGCCACAATTGCGCCTGCCAACGATGCGCCGGCCCGAGGAGCGTCTCGGTGCCGTCCTCGCGGAACGTCCCGTCGCCGTCAATGCCGCGAGCCCAGGCCTCGATCAGGCGGGGTCGTTGTGTCGAGTAGCGATCGAACAGGTCGGCGATGCGTCGCGCCAACGACCATGGGTCCTCGATGCCACCGCCGGGCACCTCGACCGAGCCGGTCGCCAGTTCGTCGAGCACCGACCACGTGAGGCGGGGCAGTCGCCACGGGTCGCCTTCGGGGTCGCCTTCGCGGGTGGTGTCGCCCAGGGCTCGGGCCATGAACCGGCCGGGGAACAGGAACTCGACGTTCGCCGAGATGCCGTCGCCCGCGCCGGGTGCGCTGATGCCGAGCCGGCGACCGAGCCCCACCATCGCGGCATCGCGCAGTCCCGCCGCGGGGACCACGACCAGATCGGGCGTGAACGGATCCGCCGGCGGCTCGGCGAGCACCGCGGCGAGCGCATCGAGCAGCGGCTCCAGATCGTCGGCATGGTGGAGGTGCAGCATCTGGCTCATGGATGCACGGTGAGGGTGGAGCCGCGACCGTCGGGCAGCGAAGCGACCTCGATGCCCACGTGGAGCTGCTGCTTCATCGCCTCGACGTGGGTGATCGCGCCGACCATTCGGCCGGTGGACTGCAGCTGGTGGAGCGCGGCGATGGCGTCGTCGAGCGCATCGGGATCGAGCGCGCCGAAGCCCTCGTCGACGAACAATGCCTCGAAGCGCTTACCGCTGCCGCTTCCACCCCGGCTGACGACATCGGCAAGGCCGAGGGCCAGGGCCAACGACGCCTGGAACTGTTCGCCGCCCGACAACGACGCCGTGGCACGTGAGCGGCCGGTGTGCGCATCGAACACCTCGAGCCCGAGCCCACCCTTGTGTCCGGTGGTGCGTGCCAGCCGGTACCGGTGGTGGGTCATGCGGCCGAGGTGCGCGTTCGCGGCGTCGGTGACCCGTTCGAGCTCGCTGACCAACACCCAGCGCTCGAGTTTGACGCGAATCCCGGCCTCGCCGTTGCAGGTGCGGAAAACGATTCGCGCCGTGTCGCGCTGTTGACGCAACTCGGCCGAGCCGGCGGCCACCTCGATGGCAGTCTGCAGCTCGGCCTGCGACCGACGCAGCGCATCGACGGCGGTGGTGAACCGTGCTGCGGCCTCCTTCGCGTCGCGTCCCAGCCGCATGGCAAGGTCGCGGACCGTGTCGAGATCGGGCAACGAGTCGGGGATTCCCTGCTGCTGCAACTGGGCCAGGCGCGTGGTGGCCTCGGCGTGGCGACGGTGCCAGTCGGCTGCCTGTCGCTCGCGCCCGGACTCGTCGGCGGGGTCGAGCAGGGCGTCCTGGGCGTCGTCGACCGTGTCGAAGCCGCTGGCGACGAGCTGCTCGTGCAGCGCGGCCGCGACCTCGCGGAGCGCCGTCGCCCGGATGGTGGCGGCTTCGAACGTGGCCCCTGCGTCGCGCGTCGCAGCGGCGAGCACGGCGACGGTGGCGGTGTGGCGCTGCACCTGCTCGGCGTCGATGCCTGCGACCAGGTCGCGCAATCGTTGTGCCTCGTCGTCGGCGAGCTCGACCTGGGCCTGCAGCGCCGCCAGCAACTTGCCGTGGTCCACCTCGGCGGCCACCGCAACGGCGAGCTCGGACTGCGTGGAACGCGCTGTCACCTGCGCAGCGGCGAGCGCGGCATCGGCCCGCTGTGCGTCCTTCAACGCCTCGGACGCCGCAACCTCGGCGGCGAGCAGTTCGTGCAGCGTTCGATGCGCGGCGGAGCCGAGCGACTCGCGCAACGCCGTTGCGACCGACCGATGTGAGGCGGCCGTGGCCACCGCGGCGGACTCGTCGCCGCGGGCCCGGTCGACCGCGGCGATGTCGACGGCATCGGTGCCGGCGGACGACGCCAGGTGCGGGTGCTCCGACGAACCACAGACCGGGCACGGATCGCCCTCGGCCAGCTCGGCTGCGAGTCGCGGCGCGGTGGCGGCGATGAACTGCTCCATCACCCGGTGGTAGACGTCGTGCAATTCGAGGGCTCGGGCCTCGACTGCGGTGGCCTGCTGCTCGATTTTCCCAGAACCCGTTTTTCCGATGATGTAGATATGCTGTCGCTGATCCACTGCGGAAATACCAAAACGCTGCGGTTCTCCCCAGCCATGCCGTTCACCGATGGTGATGTAGGTTGAATCTTCATTCATGGTTCCAAGATCAGCCGCCACTCCTGGCACGAGGACAGCCTTGGCGTC
>JANOET010000065.1:0-2304 GCA_031413415.1 Acidimicrobiaceae bacterium | reverse complement strand
CGCGCCTCGGCGACCGTCTGGTCGGCGGTGCGCTGCGCGAGCAACAGCGTGCGGCTGATGACCTCGGTGTCGCCGCTGCTGGCGGGCGCCGGCGCTGCTGCCGGAGCACCAGCAGCGACCTGCTGCGACACCTCTTGCAGTTTCGCCACCGCAGCACGTGCGCGGGCCTCCATCGCAGTGGCCTGGTTCTGGGCGAACTCGACCGCGCTGGCGACCTGTTCCTTGAAGGCATCGACCTCGTCGGGGTCGTAACCCCGCTTGACCACCTTGAAACCGGTGCCACGCACCGCCTGGGGGCTCATTTCCATGTCGTTCAGTTCCCGTATCCGGTGTTGTCGTAGCCAGTCGGTCGGTTGGCCGGTTTGAGCAGGTACACGCCGGTGGCGACCTTCTCCATGGTGCCCTCGAGCCCGTAGCAGAGGCCACTCGCGAAGTCGATGAGACGGCGTGAGACCTCGCGGTCGGCGGCTTCGAGGTTCATGATGACCGGCTGGCCTTCCTTGAACTTGTCGGCGAGTTCCTGCGCGCTGTCGAAGCGGCGCGGGCGAACCGTGTGCGGATCCGCGGCGGTCGCACCGACGCCAGGCCGCGTGGCAGCGGGCGGGCGCGGATTGATCGGCCGCGGTTGCACGTTGCTGTCGTCGGACGGCGGCATGGGCCGACGGCCACCTGCATCGGGCTCGCGCTGCGGGAAGCTCGGCCGCGCCGGCACCGGGCGCACGGCCTCGGTCTCGTAGTCGTTGGCGTAACCACGGGGTGCGCGCTGGGCCTCTTCGCGCTGCGGTCGAGCCGCGCGCTGCGCGCGCTCGGGCTCGGACGCTGGCTCGTAGTCGTCGTAGGCATCATCGGGCCCCAGACCCAGATAATCCATCGCCTTCTTCCACATCGACATCACTGCCCTCCTGCGGTGCGCAGGCTATCGCACCAGCGTGCTCAAGGGGGGACGTGCGCCGAACAGCGCGCTGCCCACCCGGACCTGGGTGCTGCCCTCGTGGACGGCGACCTCCAGATCGTCGGTCATTCCCATCGACAGCGTGGCCAAACCGAGGCGGTCGAGCAACGCCCGAACCGCCCGGAACCCCGGGCGCGCCGCCTCGGCGCCACCCTCGGTGGGACCCACGGTCATCAGCCCGCGCACGTCGAGTCCCGCCGCACGCGCGGTGTCGAGCAACGACGGCACGTCGGCGATCGGGCAGCCGCCCTTGTGTTCCTCCCCCGCCGTCGACACCTGCAACAGCACTGCAGCGCCCGGCACACGCTTGGCGAGCTCGGCGACGAGCGACGCGCGGTCGACCGTCTCGTAGATCGACACGATGGGCGCGAGCAGGCGCACCTTGTTGGTCTGCAACTGACCGATGAAGTGCACACCGAACGGGAGCGTCTGCCCGCCGAACTTGGCGACGACCTCCTGTGCGTAGTTCTCGCCCACCGAGGTGCAACCGGCCCGGTGGGCCGCCCAACAGGCATCGATGCCGAACGTCTTCGTCACGGGCAGAACGGTGACGCCCGCCCCGCCAGCGCGGGCGATGCGCTCGTGCACCTGGGCGAGACGTTGCGCCACCAGTGCGTCGTACTCGTCGCTCGTGCCGTCGTTCATGCCGTCACCATCATGCGCACGCACATGACATGTCGGCCAGCATCCCCGCGCCGGTGCGAGAACCACGAGGTGGAGCAGCGCGTGCACGACGACTCGTCGCGCACCGCGACACCCACCTCGGCGAGCGCTGCGCCGACGACAGCAGGAAGGTGCAGCGACGGCGCCCCCCATGTGGTGGTGGCGGCCACCTGTGGTCCGAACCTCGCCACGAACTGCGCCAGCAGATCAGCTCCGAACTCGTTGCAGCAACCGTGGATGCACGGACCGAGCACGGCGTCGACCCGCGGCGCGCGCATCGCGAGGACGGTGCGCTGCAGCACACCGTCGAGTGCACCCTTCCACCCGGCGTGGGCCACCGCGACCACGCCGTGCCCAGCTGTGTCCTCACCCACCAGCGCCACCGGCGCGCAGTCGCCGACCCAGACCGACAGCACGGCACCAGGCAGTCGCGTCACGGCCGCTCCCGTGATGCCTGAGGGTCCCGTTGGCCCGCTCAGACCGTCGCCGCCAGTCGCGCCCGTGGGACCTTGCGTTCCCGAGGTGCCGTTGGCTCCGCTGGTGCCGGTCGATCCGGTGGGTCCAACACGGCCGAGCGGTCCGGTGGGGCCGGTCGGGCCGCTGATTCCGCTCGGTCCTGTGTCGCCATCCGGACCCGAAGGGCCGCTGAGGCCAGGATCGCCGGCCGGGCCGGAACTGCCCGATGGGCC
>JANOET010000064.1:0-2564 GCA_031413415.1 Acidimicrobiaceae bacterium | reverse complement strand
CGCCCATCGTGTAGTGGCTGGCCGGGTAGATGCGCATCGGCACGTCGTACGGGTTCTCGCCGGCGATGCGCTCGTACATCTCGAACAGGTTGCCGTAGCGCTCGGCCACGACATCCTGCCCCAGGCGCTCGATGGCGTCGGAGAAGTCGAGGTACACCCCGTTCTTCAGCGGGCCGACGCCACGACCGGCGTCGACGGCGCGCTTGGCAGCACGCGACGAGATGTCGCGCGGCGCAAGGTTGCCGAAGCTCGGGTACAGACGCTCGAGGTAGTAGTCGCGGTCGTCCTCGGGGATCTGGTCGGCAGGCCGGTTCTCGTCGGCGTTCTTCGGCACCCACACGCGGCCGTCGTTGCGCAGCGACTCGCTCATCAACGTCAGCTTCGACTGCGTGTCGTCGGCCTGCGGGATGCACGTCGGGTGGATCTGCGTGTAGCAGGGGTTGGCGAACGCAGCACCCTTGCGGTGCGCACGCCACGCCGCAGTGACGTTGCACTGCATGGCGTTGGTGGAGAGGAAGAACACGTTGCCGTAGCCGCCGGTGCACAGCACCGTGGCGTGCGCGGCGTGGGACGTGATCTCGCCGTTGACGAGGTCGCGGACGACGATTCCGGCGCAGCGACCGTCGATGACCACCGTGTCGACGAGTTCGGTACGGTTGAACAGGCGGACATTGCCGAGGCCGATCTGGCGGGCGAGTTGCTGGTACGCGCCCAGCAGCAATTGCTGGCCGGTCTGCCCGCGGGCGTAGAACGTGCGGCTCACCTGTGCGCCACCGAACGAACGGTTGTCGAGCAGACCGCCGTACTCGCGAGCGAACGGCACGCCCTGGGCGACCATCTGGTCGATGATGTCGACGCTCACCTGCGCGAGACGGTGCACGTTGCCCTCACGGGAGCGGAAGTCGCCGCCCTTGATGGTGTCGTAGAACAGCCGGTGGATGCTGTCGCCGTCGCCGTGGTAGTTCTTCGCGGCATTGATGCCGCCCTGCGCCGCGATGCTGTGCGCACGGCGGGGCGAGTCGTGGAACGTGAACACGTCGACCTGGTAACCCAGCTCGGCGAGGGTGGCTGCAGCCGACGCACCTGCGAGGCCGGAGCCGACGACGATGACCTTGAACTTCCGCTTGTTGTTGGGGTTCACCAACTTCATGTCGGACTTGTAGGTGTCCCACTTCTCGGCGATGGGGCCGGCGGGGATCTTGGCGTTGAGATCGATCATGTTCAGACCTTCACGATTCCGGCGAGGACGGCGACGGGGAACGACACGTTGCCGACGACGATGACGGTGGCGAAGCCGGTCGCGAGGCCACGCCGCCATGAGTTGAAGCGGGGGTTGTTCCACCCCATGCTCTGGAAAAGGCTCCACACACCGTGGAACAGGTGGATGCCCAAGGCGATGTTGGCGACGATGTAGAGGGCCGACACCCACACTCGGCTGAGGCTGTTCACGACGTTGGCGTACGCCTCGCCACGAACGAACTCGCCGTCGGCGCCGACATTGTTGGCGAAGCCCCACGTCAGGTCGGCGAGGTGCCAGATCACGAACAGGGCCACGATGCTGCCGGTCCAGCGCATGGTGCGACTGGCGAAGCTGGCGATCTGATAATCGCGCGGGCTCTGGTACTTCACCGATCGGGCACTGCGGTTCATCACCGTCAGGCTGTACGCGGAGTGGATGTGCAGCGCCACCGCACCGAGGAGGCCGAAGCGCAACAACCACAGCAGCACCGTGCGCGGCAGGATGGGAACGAGCAGCTCGCGTAGGAACTCGGCGTAGTGGTTGAAGTCCTCCTCGCCGAGGTACATCTTCAGGTTGCCGATCATGTGCGCGAACACGAAGCCGAGCAACATGACGCCCGTGATCGCCATCACGTACTTCTTGCCGACCGCGGTGCCATAGAGGTCGAGCAGGAAGGGTCGGCGCTTCTTCGCCTTCACGGCGGTGCCGGAGACCGGCTCGCGTGACTGGACTGTCTGTGCCATCGGTGGACGGCCTTTCATCGGCGGATGAGTGGTACGAATCCGAACGGTAGCCCTCGCCAGTCGCCGGGGCGAACTCAACTGTCCACCCCGTGACGCTGGCACGACGTGTCAGTGGACACACCAGAGTTCGTCCGCCACCGCGGGAGTCAATACACTCTCCACGTTTGCCCCAACCCCGCGCAGCGTCACCGCTGCGCCCGAAACACCCCGGAGTCACCGGTGCCCTCAATCATCGCCGAAGGCGGCTATCAGGTTTTCGAGCTCAAGGGAGGTGAGTGGGCGGTCCTGTGGCTGTCCATCGCCGCTGCGCTGCTCGCGATCGCCGTCGGATTCATCCTCGCCAAGCTCGTCCTCGCGGAGGACAAGGGCTCACCGAAGATGCAAGAGATCGCCTTGGCCATCCAGGTGGGCGCATCCGCGTACCTGCGTCGCCAGTTCAAGACGATCGCCGTGATTCTCGTTCCGCTCGCTGCCATCGTGTTCCTCACGTCGACGGCCATCAATAAGCCCGATGGAACCGTGGCGCTCACCTTCGCCCAGGCCGGTACGTGGCGCACGTTGGCGTTCATCCTCGGCTGCGT
>JANOET010000063.1:0-21819 GCA_031413415.1 Acidimicrobiaceae bacterium | reverse complement strand
CCACAACGCCGGCGCGGCGGGGGTGGGGGGGCCCTTCACCCGGTGGTGCCGTCGGTTGGGGCTGCCGCGGGGGGGGTGGGGGGGATCTACCCGCCCCCCCACGCCGACCCAGACACCGGTGGCCACCGACAGCGTGCCAGGCACGCGTTCGGTGGCCACCGTGAGGCCGGAGTCGAGTTGGGTGATCCGGAGGTCGGTCACTGATCAGCGGTGACGACGACGGCCGCCGCGATCGCCGCCGCGGTCGCCTCGGTCGTCGGCGACGGGCTCGCCGGCGGGGCCGAGGTCGCCCAGATCACCCGCGAGTTCGGCGTCGAACGCGTCGTCGAACGACACGGCCACGGCACCCTCGACGGGCGGAGCACTGTCGCGCGGTGCGCGGTCGCCACGGTCGTTGCTGCGACCACCACGATCGCGGTCGCGTCCGCCACGGTCGCCACGGTCACTACGGTCACCGCGGTCGCCGCCGCCGGACGACGCAGCGCCCTCGGGGATGACCGGGTTCCAGCTCTCACCGGGGGTCAGGCTGACCTTGCCCTTCTCGTCGATCTCCTCGACGACGACCTCGATCTCCTGACCGAGGGTGAGCACGTCCTCCACGTTGTTGATGCGCTTGCCCTTGCCGAGCTTGCTGATGTGGACCAGGCCATCGCGGCCCGGGAGGATGTTCACGAACGCACCGAACTTGGTCATGTTGACGACGCGACCCGGGTAGGTCTTGCCGACCTCGGCCATGGGCGGCGACACGATGGCGAGGATGCGAGCCTTCGCATCCTCCATGCGCCACGCCTCGACGGCGCCGATGGTGACGATGCCCTGTGCGCCGTCGTCGTCGACAGCGATGTCGGCACCGGTCTCCTGAGTGATGGTGTTGATGACCTTGCCCTTCGGCCCGATGACCTCGCCGATCTTGTCCATGGGGATGGTGATCGTGATGATCTTCGGGGCCGTGGCGGCCACTTCATCCCGAGCAGCTGCCAAACATGCGTTCATGTTCGCCAGGATCTCGGTGCGGGCTTCCTTCGCCTGGTCGAGCGCGGCGGCCAGGACGTCGGCGGGAATGCCGTCGATCTTGGTGTCGAGCTGCAGGGCAGTGATGGCGTCGGCGGTGCCGGCCACCTTGAAGTCCATGTCGCCGAACGCGTCCTCCGCACCGAGGATGTCGGTGAGGGTGGTGTACTTGCCCTCAGCGTAGACGAGGCCCATGGCGATGCCGGCCACGGCCGCACGCACCGGCACGCCGGCGTCCATCAGTGCGAGCGAACCCGAGCACACCGACGCCATCGAGGTGCTGCCGTTCGAGGCCAACACTTCGGCGACGAGGCGGAGCGTGTAGTTGAACTTGTCGCGGTCCGGCAGCACCGGCAGCAGGGCACGTGCGGCGAGCGCACCGTGGCCGATCTCGCGGCGCTTCGGCGAACCGACGCGACCCGTCTCACCGTTGGCCCACGGGGCCATGTTGTAGTGGAACAGGAAGTACTTGTTGGTGTCCGGGCCGAGCGTGTCGAGCAGCTGGTTCATGCGCGGCATGGCCATGGTGAGGACGTTCATCACCTGGGTCTCGCCACGCTGGAACAGGCCGGTGCCGTGCGCCGTGGGCAGCACGCCCACTTCGCTGCTGAGCGGACGCAGGTCGCGGGGGCCACGACCGTCGATGCGCAGGCCCTCGTCGACGATGCGCTTGCGCACGAGCTTCTTGGTGAGGCTGCGGACGGCTTCTTTGACCTCACGCTCGCGACCGGCGAACTCGGCACCCTCGCCGCAGAGCTTGGCAACGGCGTCGGCGGCCACGGCGTCGGTGGCTGCGTTGCGATCGGCCTTGAGAGCGATCGCGACGGCCTTCGACAGCTCGGGGGTGGCGATGGGCTCGACGGCCGCGAACACCTCGGGGGCGTAGTCGACCGTGACGCTGTACTCCATGGGGACGATGGGGCCCTTGACGGCCACGACCGCAGCGACGAGTTCCTTCTGGAGGGCGATGCTCTCCTTGATCCAGGTCTTGCTGGCCTCGAGGCCACCGGCGAGGGCGGCTTCGTCGACCTTGGGGGCGCCGTCGGCGTAGTAGTCGAAGCTCTTGGCGGTGCCACCGGCCTCGACCATCATGATCGCGACATCGCCGCTGTCGAGCTGGCGACCGGCCACGACGAGCTCGAACGTGCTGTTCGCGCCCTCTTCGTAGCTCGGGTGGGGGATCCACTCGCCGCTCTGGCTGTAGGCGACGCGCACGGCGCCGATGGGGCCGTCGAACGGGATGCCGCTGAGCATGAGCGACGCGGACGCGGCGTTGATGGAGAGCACGTCGTGCGGGTTCTCCATGTCGGCACCGATGATCGTCAGGACGACCTGCGTCTCGTTGCGGAAGCCATCCGGAAACGCGGGGCGAAGGGGCCGGTCGGTGAGGCGGCACGTGAGGATGGCGTCCTCGGTGGGACGGCCCTCACGACGGAAGAACGAGCCGGGGATCTTGCCCGCGGCGTACGCACGCTCTTCGACGTCGATGGTCAGGGGGAAGAAGTCCGCGCCGGGGCGGGCTTCCTTGGCGGCGTTGGCCGTGGCCAGCACCGTGGTCCGGCCGAGCTGTGCCACGACGGCACCCATGCTCTGCTGGGCCAGCTTCCCGGTCTCGAAGGACAGGGTCTTGTCGGTACCCGAGACGGGCAGCGACACTCGAATGGCATCTGCCATGACGAGCTCCTTTCACGCCGCGCGCCACTGCGCCCGGCACTTGGAGCGGAGGACGGTTCCCAGTCGACAACATCGAACGCACTCCTGGGCGTCACACAGGGGTTCGATGCTCGCGACTGACAACCGATCCATGAGGTTCCGCTCGGTTGGTTTGTCCTGACCAGACTACCAGCAACCCCTGCCAGCAGGGCGGAACCCGTGCAGGGACGCGGAAAGGGCCGGTCCTTGCGGACCGGCCCCCTTCCGACGATCGTGCTCAGCGGCGCAGGCCGTTGGCGGCGACGATGGCGCGGTAGCGCTCGACGTCGATGTTCTTCACGTAGTCGAGCATGCGGCGACGACGACCGACCAGCTTCAGCAGACCACGACGGCTGTGGTGGTCCTTCTTGTGCGTCTTGAAGTGCTCGGTGAGGTGGTTGATGCGTGCGGTGAGCAGCGCGATCTGCACCTCGGGCGAACCGGTGTCGGTCTCGCTCAGCTTGTGCCCGTCAATGGTCTCTTGCTTCGGAGCAATGGCCATGGCCTTCCCTTTCCAGATGGAGGTCGCCCAGCGGCCGCTCGGCCGGGGGCATCGCGACGGAGGTGTGGCCCCGACGGACGTGACAACACTATCGGCCACCGGGCCGGCTTTCCTCGGCGACGCTCCCTCCACGCGAGCGGCCGACAACTTCCTACACTCGCGGCAATGAGCCGGATCGTCGTACGCGACCTCATCAAGGTGTACGGCAGTCTGCCCGTCATCGACCCGCTCACGATCGACATCGAGGCGGGCAGCTTCGTCAGCATCATCGGGCCATCGGGATGCGGGAAGACCACGCTGATGCGAATCGTCGCGGGGCTCGAACCCGCGACATCGGGCGAGGTCCTCCTCGACGCAGGGTCCCCCGCCGACGCCCGAGCCAACAAGCGGGTCGCGATGGTGCCCCAAGCGCCCGGCCTGCTCCCCTGGCGCACCGTGCACGCGAACGCCCGACTGCTGCTCGACGTGAACTCGTCGGCCAACCCGACCGACGCCGACGATCCCGACGCCCTGCTCGACGAAGTGGGCCTCGGCGAGTTCCTGCACGCCTACCCACACGAACTGTCCGGCGGCATGCAACAACGAGTCGCGCTGGTCAGGGCCCTCGCGCTCCACGCCCCGCTCATCGTGATGGACGAACCGTTCGCGGCGCTCGACGAGATCACCCGCTCCGAGATGCGGCTGCTGCTCACCCGTCTCGTCGACGGCCGCGGCGCGACCGTGCTGTTCATCACCCACAGCATCGCTGAGGCCGTCGCGCTCAGCGACCGCGTCCTGGTCAGCAGCAGCCGTCCGAGCCGCATCGTGGCCGACATCGGCATCGATCTCCCGCGGCCGCGAACCGCAGCGATCGACGACGAACCACGTTTCGTGGAACTCTGCTCCCAGGTTCGCCACGCGCTCCACGGGGGCCGAGCGTGAACCGCCGCGTCGTCGCGCCGGTCGTCGGCATCCTCGTGTTCCTCGGGCTGTGGGAACTGCTCGTGCGCATCAACGACGTGCGCCCGTTCATCCTGCGTGCACCGTCGCGGATCGTTCGCTACCTGGTAGACAACGCCGGCGACTACGCCAGCGCGGCGGGGGTGACGGCGCTGCACGCGCTGGGCGGACTGCTCATCGCGCTGACCGTGGCATTGGCGGTCGGCTCACTCATGGCCGCCTCCTCCTTCCTCGAGCACGCCGCTCAACCCGTGCTCATCCTCGTGCAGGTCACGCCGTTCGTCGCCTACATCGGCTCGGTCGTGCTGTGGTTGGGCTCGGGCACACCGCCGGTGTTGTTCATCACCGCACTCGTGTGCATGCCGGCGTTCGCGTTCGCCACCGTCGACGGCATGCGCAGCGCCGACCCGGCCAGCCGCGAACTGTTGGCGTCGGTCGACGCCTCACGCATCGAGGTGCTGTGGCGGCTGCGGCTTCCGTCCGCGATGCCGTCACTGTTCACTGCGGCCCGCTACAACGTGGGCCTCGCCCTGATTGCGGCGTACCTCGTCGAGGGCGGCAACTTCGCCAACGAGGGACTCGGCAACATCGGTCGACGGGCGGCGGCGCTCAACGAGGGCGATGCACTGTGGGCAGCCATCTTCGCGATGGCGTTGCTCGGCACGATCTTCCTCGTGCTCATCTCGATGCTGCAGCGGGTCGTGCTCCGATGGCACGTCTCGCAGCGGCCGCCACGGTCGAGCTGGGGCTGAGCGGGTACCGTGCACGGCGATGGCTGAGCCCCCTGCACCCGATCTCGCCGACCTGCGGTCGCGCATCGACCAACTCGATGCCGCCCTCATCGCGATCGTCGCCGAGCGACTCGCCGTCTGTCGCGACGTCGCCGCCGTGAAGCAGCACTCCGGCACTCCGATCATCCAACCCAACCGGGTCCGCGACGTCGTCACCTCGCGCCGTCAGCAGGCCATCGAGGCCGGGGTCGACGCCGACTTCGCCGAGCAGCTGTTCCGCGTCCTACTCACCGAGACGCATCGCATCGAGGTCGCCGGACACCGCCCCGACCCCGCCCCCGACAAGCCAGCCGTCGGTGCCGGGTCGTCGGGACTCGACACGGTGGCCAGTCGGGTCGATCATGTCGTCGTCGCCGTGCCCGACCTGGCCCCGGCGACCGCCAGCATGGTCGGCCGATTCGGCTTCCACGAGGTGCCACTCGCCGAACCCCACGTCGGCATGGCTGCGGTGTCCGCAGGCGGCGTCACGTTCATCCTCGTCAGCCCCGACGCCTCGCCGGCGGTCGGCCGCTATGTCGCGGCACGGGGCGGCGGCGTGCAACACGTCGCGCTCGAGGTGCTCAACGCGGGGTACGCCCGAGCCTGCCTGGCCGACGCCGGCGCCCCGCTGCTCACCGAGGTCGTGATCGACAGCGACGGGCATGAGCAGTTCTTCGCCGCCGACGACCCGGCCACCGGCGTGCAGCTCGGCTTCATCTCTCGCACCGGGCACCGGGTCGGCGTCGGATCCGCCAACGTCCTCGCGCTCTTCGACGCACTCGACCACGATCGGTAGGCTCGCCCACCTATGTCTCCCCGACGCAGCGCCGCCACCCTGACCGCCGCCGCCCTCTTGCTCGCCGCGTGCGGGAGCGACGTGAGCACGGCCGACACCACCACACCCGGCACCGACCCCGGCACCACGACGGGCGACACCACGCCGGCCGTGAGCGAGGTCACCGCGGGGGCATCGTTTCCGCAGGATCGCTGCGAGGCCAACAAGGCCGCGGGACCGATCATCTATCTGTCGAGCTTCGACTTCTCCGCGTCGGCGTCCATCGTCGACGTGCTGGTCGCGAACGACAAGGGCTACTACGCGGACCTGTGCCTCGACGTACAGCTCACGCCGAGTTTCTCGGTCGACAACTATCCGCTGATCGCAGCGAACGACGCCCAGTTCTCGTCCGGCGGTTCGTTCAGCGAGATGGTCGACTTCGCCGACGCCAACGACGCCGGTTACGTCGCCCTCGCGGTCGAGGGTCGGACCGGCATCGACGCACTCATCACCAAGGACGGCGCCGTCACCGATCTGGCATCCATCAAGGGCGAGAAGATCGGCGTGAAGGGAGCGATCACGCCGTCGGTCAAGGCCATGTTGGCCAAGGCCGGTCTCGTGGAGGGCACCGACTACGAGACCGTGCTCCTCGACGGCTTCGATCCGAAGATCCACATCGAAGTGCCCGACATCGTCGGCTTCCCGGGCTACAAGAGCAACGAGCCCAAGCAGCTCGAGGCCGCCGGTATCCCGTTCGGTCTGTTCGACCCGAGCGACGACGGCATCCCGGGCAGCTTCGGCATCATCTACACCAACAGCACCTTCCTCACCGAGTTCCCCACCGCTGCAGCCGACTTCATGCGGGCCACGATGAAGGGCCTCGCCGACGCGATCGCCGACCCCGAGGCAGCAGCCCAGGTGGCGGTCGATGCGATCGAGGCCAACGACAACCCGCTGTTCCTCTCGCCCGACGGCGAGGCCGCTCGCTGGCGTGTCGAGTCGCAACTGGTCGACGACAGCATCGAGCCCGGCAAGCCGGCCGGTCTGCCGCTGCTCGACGAGCTCACCGCCGAGGTCACCGAGTACGCCGCGATCGGCCTGTTCGACGGCATCGCCCCCGACATCTCGACCATGGTCGATGACTCCGTGCTGAGCGCCATCTACGACAGCAGCGGCCTGGTCATCTGGCCGTCCTGAGCCCGTGCGGCTGCCCGGAGATCAGGCGAGCACGCTGCGGGCGTGCTCGATGTCCAGCTTCAACTGCACGATGAGGGCGTCGATGCCCTCGAACTTGCGCTCGCTGCGCAGGAAGTGGGTGAATTGCACGCGGGCGTGCTCGCCGTAGAGGTCGCCGGCGAAGTCGAGCAGATGCGCCTCGAGCAACGACGAGTCGGCGTGCTCGTAGAACGTCGGGCGTCGACCGAGGTTGATCGCACAGGCATGGCGACTGCCGTCGGGGCGCAGGTACCAGCCGGCGTACACGCCGTCGGACGGCAGACAGATGACGTTCGGCACTTCGACGTTGGCCGTCGGGAATCCGAGCAGCCGGCCGCGCTGGTCACCCTGGACGACCTTGCCGCGGGCCTCGAACACGTGCCCGAGCATGTCGGCCGCGAGCTCCACCTGGCCGCCGGCCATCGCCCGGCGGATGGCCGTGGAACTGACCGGCTCGTCGGGGCCGTCGGTGCGGGCCACCAGGCTCAGCGGATGCACCTCGAAGTCATGTGCCGCGCCGAACTCGCGCAGCGTCGCGACGTTGCCGCCGCGCCCGCGACCGAAATGGAAGTCCTGACCCACGACGATGGCCTGCGTGGCCAACAGATCGACGAGCACGCGCTGCGCGAACGACAGTGGCTCCTCCTTGGACTGCTCCACATCGAAGCGCACCACCACGGTGGCGTCGACACCGGTGAACGCCAGGAGCTCGAGCTTCTGGTCGAGATCGGTGAGCAGCCGCGGCGCACTCTCGGGGCGCACCACCGAGGCCGGGTGCCGGTCGAACGTGAGGACCACGGATCGAGCGCGGCCGATGTCGGCGAGGCGGCGCACCTCGGCGATGACAGCTCGATGGCCCTGGTGCACACCGTCGTAGGCGCCGATGGTGACGACCGCACGTTCCCCGGGGAACGGGGCGTCGGTCAGATCGGTGACGATGCGCACGAGCCACGACGCTACCGGTTCGGCACCCGCCCAGGCACGACCGGCGGACGTGCAGATCACGCGTCGTGAGAAGACACCACCACTGATGGCTTCACCTGAGCGCCGAACGCCTCGTACATCGCCAGGAGATCGCCGTCGGGGTCGAGTACCGCCCAGGGACCGTCGCCGTCGCCGGCATCGGGGAAGCGGTCGAGCACCCGACCATTTCGCACCAGCGCGGCGCCGTCGGCGCCGACCATGACCGCGGGATAGTCGCGCACTGCCTGCGGCAGCGACAGCAACTCGACCATGTCGGGCGGCATCGCCTGGTCGACGGTGAATCCCCCGACTGCAGTGCGGCGCAACCCGCGAAGATGAGCGCCACCGCCACACAGCCGGCCGAGATCGTCGGCCAGCGTACGCAGGTACGTTCCCTTCGAGCACTGCACTTCGACGTCGTAGACCAGTGGGTCGGAAGTGGGCGCGACGTCGAACCGGTACACCGTCACCGGGCGCGGCTCGCGCTCGACCTCGACCCCCTCACGAGCAAGTTCGTGCAGGCGGCGGCCGTCGACCTTGACTGCGCTGACCATCGGAGGGATCTGCATGATGGGACCCACCAGATGCTCGGCCACTGCCGTGCGCACCTGCTCGAACGTCAACCCGCTCATGTCGAACGTGCCCGTGACGGTGCCGGTGGAGTCGAGCGAGTCGGTGGTGCTGCCGAACACCACCTGACCGGTGTAGGTCTTGCCAAGGTCGGTGAGGAAGCGCAGCAACCGGGTGCAATTGCCCACCCCCACCAGGAGGACGCCCGTCGCATCGGGATCGAGCGTCCCGGCGTGACCGACGCGGCGCTCACCCAAGCGACGGCGCAGCATGCCCACCACGTCGTGGCTCGTCACACCAGCAGGTTTGTCGACCACGGCAAGACCGTGGACGGTGGGCGGGCGACGCCGGGCCATCAGTCGTTGGCAACGTCGTTGGTGGTGGGGTCGGGCTCGGGCGGGCGCGGCGGGAGCGTGTCCTTGTCGCGCAACACTCGCTCGATGCGCTCGGCGGCACGGATGGCGTCGTCGGGCTTGAAGCTGAGGATGGGGGTCTTCTTCGAGCGGATCTGCCGGCCGACCGAAGCCTGGATGCGAACACGGTGGTCGGCGAGCGCTGCGCCGATCTCACCGTCGCCGTCCTCGCCGAGCAAGGAGTCGTAGTACACGATCGCCCGGTTCATCTCCGAGTCGACGTCGATCGCGGTGATCGCGATGAGCGCCAACCGCTCGTCGTCGATGCGGATGAGCTCTTCAGCGATGACTTCCCGCAACGACTCGTTGAGCCGCGCAGTGCGCGGGTACTTGTGGCTGGACGGAGCAGTGGTACGACGGGGCTTGGACATGTTGACCGCGTCCTTTCAGGTGAAGTCGAGCTTCGCGCGATTCGAACGCTTCAGCTCGGCCATTCCAGTGGTGGTGGCGATGACCTCGACGGCGTCCCACAGGCGCATCGCCTCCGCACCTCGCGGGATGCGAGCGATGACGGGGCCGAAGAAGCTGGCCTCGCGGCGCTTGCCCGGATGGAAGGTGATGATCGGGGTACCCACCCCTTCGCCGGTGCGAGCGAAGGCTGCATCGGTCTCGGCCTTCACGAACGCGTCGTGCGAGTCGTCGAGCGCGTGGGTGGCGAGCACCGCGGGCAGCCCGGCGTCGGCGAGCATCTCACCCATGAACTTCACCGGATCGTCGGCGATCTCGGGTCGACGGCCGCGCGGGTGGAACGCCGTGCCGGTGGCCGTGTACAGCGCGCCCACGGCCTCGTTGCCGAGGTCGAGGCGCACCTGGTCGGCGACTCGGTGGACGTACAACCCGGCCATGTGCGCGGCGCGGTACTGCGGCGTGTACCAGTCGTTCTTGCGGTCCTCGTTGATGAACTTCAGCGAGATGAACCGCCAGGTGACGTCGTAGTCGCGAAGTTGTTGCACCTCTTCGACCCAACGCGACGTCACCCATGCCCACGGGCAGACGGCATCGAAGAAGAACTCGAGATCTGCCATGCAGCGACCCTACCGGCGCCGTGCCGGACCAGGGGTCAGACCCGAGCGATCTCGCGCTCTTCGAACGTCTCGATGAGGTCGCCCGGCTTGAGGTCCTGGAAGTCGCTCAGACCCACGCCGCACTCGAAGCCCTCACGGACCTCGCGCGCATCTTCCTTGAAGCGCTTGAGCGATTGGATGGAGCCCTTCCAGATGATCGAGCCGTCGCGAAGGAAGCGAACCTTCGAGCCACGGGTGATGACGCCCGTGCGGACGATGCAGCCGGCGATGGCGCCGATGCGGGGGACGCGGAAGATCTCGCGGACCTCGGCTTCGCCGGTGACCACTTCCTCGAACTCCGGGGCGAGCATGCCGAGCATGGCCCGCTCGATGTCCTCGAGCAGCTTGTAGATGATCTCGTAGGTACGGATCTCGACGCCTTCGCTGTCGGCCAGATCGCGGGCCTTGCGGTCCGGACGAACGTTGAAGCCGATGAGCGTCGCGTTGGTGGTTGCGGCGAGGCTGATGTCGTTCTCGGTGATGCCGCCCACGCCACGGTGGATGATGCCGCCCACGCCACGGTGGACGAACGCCAACTTCACCTCGTCGCGCTCGAGGCGACGAAGACTCTCGGTGACGGCTTCGAGCGAACCCTGCACATCGGCCTTGATGACCAGGTTCAGGGTGGCGACCTCGCCGGACTGGATCTGGCTGAAGATGTCCTCGAGCTTCACACCGCGCTGCACGCGGGCATCGCCACGCTGGTTCTTCAGACGCTGACGCTGTTCGCGCGCCTCGGCGACCGTCTTCGCGGTCTTCTCGGTGTCGGACGAACGGAACTCGTCGCCCGCGTTCGGCACGCTCTGCAGACCGAGGACCTGCACCGGGGTGCTGGGGCCAGCGGACTTCACCTGTTCGCCCTTGTCGTCGATCATGGCGCGGACACGGCCCCACGCAGCTCCGGCCACGATGGGATCGCCGACCTTGAGCTCGCCCTTGTCGACGAGGATGGTGGCCACCGGACCACGACCGACGTCGAGGTTCGCCTCGAGGACGACGCCCTTGGCGCGACCCTGCGGGTTCGCGGTGAGCTCTTCGAGTTCGGCGACCACGAGGAGCTGCTCGAGCATCTCGTCGACACCGATGTTCTGCGCCGCCGCCATCTCGACGACGATGGTGTCGCCACCCCACGACTCGGGGACGAGCTCGTGTTCGGCGAGCTGCGCGTACACGCGCTGCGGGTCGGCGTTCTCCTTGTCGATCTTGTTCAACGCCACCACGATCGGCACATCGGCCGCCTTGGCGTGGTTGATGGCCTCGACCGTCTGGGGCATGACGCCGTCGTCGGCCGCGACCATGAGCACCACGATGTCGGTGACCTGCGCGCCACGTGCACGCATCTTGGTGAACGCGGCGTGACCGGGCGTGTCGAGGAACGTGATCTTCCGACCGTCCTTCTCCACCTGGTACGCACCGATGTGCTGGGTGATGCCACCGGCTTCACCCGACACCACGTTGGCGTCGCGGATCTTGTCGAGCAGCGTGGTCTTGCCGTGGTCGACGTGGCCCATGACGGTGATGACCGGCGGACGCCATTCCTGCAGCGTCTCGTCATCGTCGTCGCTGTCGTCGAACAACGCCTGGAGCTCCATCTCCTCCTGCTGGCCGGCCTCGACCAGCAACAGATCGGCGCCCACCTCGAGCGCGAAGAGTTCCATCTGCTCGTCGGTGAGCGTCATGGTCGCAGTGACCATCTCGCCGTTCTGGAGCAGGAAGCGGATGACGTCGGCCGCAGTGCGGTTCAACTTCGGAGCGAACTCCTGGGCCGACACACCGCGCTCGATGATGATCGTGCCCTCGGGGACCGGGGCACTGTTCGGCGTGTACGCCGAGTTGTAGTTCGGCTGCAACTCGTCGAAGTCGCGACGACGACGAGCACGGCTCTTCTTGCGCGGCGCGCGGCGCTGACCGTTGGGGCGAGGACCGCCACCACCGCCAGGACGCGGTCCGCCTCCGGGGCCGCCGGCACCGGGACCACCAGGGCCACCGGGACGGGCACCGGCGAAACCGCCACCGGGACGCGGGCCACCGAACCCGCCACCGGGACGCGGGCCGCCGGGTCCACCGGGGCGAGGGCCGCCGGGACCGCCGGGACCGCCGGGACGAGCCGTGTAGCCGCCGGGGCGGGCGCCGGGCGCGCCGGGACGCTGACCGGTGGGCCGGACACCGCCGGGCGGCGGCGGAATGGGCTTACCGGACGCCGAGAGCGGACGACCCGCAGGCGGCGGCGGAATGGGACGACCCGTGGCCGACGTGGGTGTCGACGGCGGACGGCCAGCGCCAGCGCCAGCAGGCGCGGCCGGAGGACGTTGGCCGGCGCCGGGCGGCGCGGCCGGCGGGCGGGCGGCCGGCGGCTGTGCTGCGGGCGGCTGTGCTGCGGGCGGCTGTGCTGTTGGCGCAACCGGGGGACGCGGTGTGGTGGGCGGCATGCCCGTGCCGGCAGGCGGACGCGGCGTGACCGGGGGCCGGCTACTGACGATGCGCGCCGGGGCGGGCTCGGCGGGCGCCGCCGGGGCTTCGGCGACGGGCGTCGGAGCGGGAGCCTCGACCACCGGAGCGGGAGCGGGCGCGGGAGCGGGGGCTGGCGCCGGGGCTGGTGCCTCGACCACCGGAGCGGGAGCGGGAGCCTCGACGACCGGCGCGGGCGCCGGGGCGGACTCGACCACCGCAGGCTCGGCCGCCGCGGGTGCGGGCGAATCGTGGACCTCGGCCTTGGGAGCCGCGGCCTTCTTCGCCGCAGCCTTCTTGGCCGGCTTCGGCGCATCGCCCTCCGTGCCGTCGGAAGCCGTCTCGGCCGGCGCGGCGGCGGCCTTCTTGGCCGCCTTCTTCACCGGCTTGGCCTCTTCGGGCTGTTCGGGGCGCGTCAAACCATCCCGTTCTGCGCGACGACGTAGACGATCGGCCTGCGCTTCGATGAGCGTCGAGGAGTGACTCTTCACACCCACGCCCATCGTGTCGCAGAGCGACATCATCTCTGCATTCGTCATTCCGAGCTCTTTGCCGAGCTCGTGCACCCTGAGATTCTTCGCCAAACCCTTGTCAGCCTTTCGTTGGCACCGGTGAGCCGGGAGTCCCGGCAGTCGGCAATTCTTCCATGTTGGTGATCACGGACCGGAATGCGTTCTGCAACGCATCCTGGACACCGTCGAACGCAAGAGCGGGCACTGCCCGCCGCCATGCACGCTCGAACGCCTTGCGGCGAATCGCGACGTGCAGACAGTCCTCCGAGCACAACCAGGCACCTCGGCCCGGGGCGGTCCGGCTGACGGTGGCTCCGTCAGGTCCCAGAACGCACCGCACCATGTGTGTCTGCGGCCGCGTGGTGCGGCAGCCGACACAGGTGCGCAGCGGTGCTGCGTCGGTCTCAGGCGTCGTCACCACCTACTTTCGTGTTGTCATCATTGACTTCTACTTCCGTCGCGGGGGCGTCGGCCTCGGCGGCTGGCTCCTCCGCAGCGATCTCGGCAGCGATCTCGGCGACGGGCTGGACGGGGTTGGCCGCCTGCTCGTTCCACTGATCCTGGGTGAGCACCGTGCCGTCGGCGGCGTGCCACTCCATGGCGCCGCTCTCGGTGTTGGTGACCCACTCGCCCTCGGCGTAGTCGGCGTCGTCGTCGAGGCCGTCGACCGGCTGCGTCTCGCCACGAATGTCGATGCGCACGCCCGTGAGGCGCGCGGCGAGGCGGGCGTTCTGGCCCTCCTTGCCGATCGCCAGGCTGAGCTGGTGGTCGGGGACGATGACGTCGGCCTGCGAGAGGTCGTCGCTGATGATGACTTCCTTCACCTTCGCCGGCGAGAGCGCCTTGGCGACGAAGTCGGCCAGGTCCTCGCTGAAGGGAACGATGTCGATCTTCTCGCCGCGGAGTTCGTTGACCACCATGCGCACGCGACCGCCACGGGCGCCCACGCAGGCGCCGACGGGGTCGACGTTGTGGTCGTTGCTCCACACGGCGATCTTCGTCCGGTGACCTGGCTCGCGAGCGCAGGCCTTGATCTCGACGATGCCGTCGGCGATCTCGGGGACCTCGAGCTCGAACAACCGCTTGATGAGACCCGGGTGGGTGCGGCTGACGACGATCTGGGGACCCTTGGCGGTCTTGCGGACCTCGACGATGTAGGCCTTCACCCGGTCGCCGGGCACGGGACGCTCGAATGGCACCTGCTCGGCCTTCGGCAGCAGGCTCTCGACGCGACCGAGGTCGAGCAACGTGTAGCGGTCGTCGGCCTGCTGGATGATGCCGGTGACGATGTCGCCCTCGCGGTTCGCATACTCCTCGAACTTGCGATCGCGCTCGGCCTCGCGGATCTTCTGGCTCATCACCTGTCGGAAGGTCTGGGCCGCGATGCGGCCCATCTCCTCGCGCTTGGGCGTGTCGTCACGAGGATCGACCCAGTTGCCCTCCTCGTCGACGTCGTAGGCCGTGAACGAGAACTCCATCGTCTGCGGATCGACGGAGACCTCGACCTCCTGGGCTGCGCCGGGGCGACGCTTGTAGGCGAGGACGAGTGCGTCGGCGAGCACCTGCAAGAGCGCGTCGACCGAGATGTTCTTCTCGTTCGCGAGCATCTTGATGGCTTCGGACATGTCCAGGTTGCTCATGCGGAGGTTTCCTTCTTCGTCACAGGCTTCTTCTTGGGAGCAGCGGTCTTCTTGGCAGCCGCCTTCTTGGCGGTCTTCTTGGCGGCCGAGTTCTTCGGAGCCGGCGGTTGCTTGGCGGGCCCCTTCTTCACGGCATCGCCGGGGCGAGGAGTGGGACCCCACACGAACACGGTCTTGGCTCGGTCGACCTGGTGGTACGGCACGACCCGCTCGGGGAACGTACCGTCGGCCGCAGGATCTTCCTGGCGAACGATGCACTCGGCGTCGGTGGCAGCGATCAGCACACCCTGCACCCGGCGGGCGTCGCTGGTGGTGTCGCGCAGTCGGATGGCGACCGTCTTGCCGATCTCACGCTGGAAGTGCGCCGGCAGGCGCAGATTGCGCTCGAGGCCAGGACTGGTGACCTCGAGGGTGTAATGACCGGGCACGGGATCTTCGTGATCGAGGTCTCGCGAGATGAGCCGGGTGGCCAGGGCGATGTTCTCGAGGTTGACGCCGCCTTCGCTGCCAGGCGGGGTGTCGATGGTGACCCGCAACGTGCCGCCCCGGAACTCGAGGTCGTAGAGGTCGAGCTTCAGGTCGGCGATGATCGGCGAGACGAGCGCGCGGACGCGCTGCATGGTGCTGTTGTCACTCATCTTCACCTCCTCGATCGCTGGCCCGGCGGACGGTGCCCTGGTCCTTCAGACAAGAAGGCGTGGACCCAGTGGGCCCACGCCTTCGGTTCCGAGAACTTCAAAGACGGCTCAAGCATAGCGGGCGACCGGTAAGGTTCGCTTTCGCCCTGTGCCCGCTCTGCGGGTGCTCCCCTGTACCCACCAACCCAGTCAGAGGTGTCCCTTGCTGCGAATGTCGACGTTGTTCCTGCGCACCCTGCGTGAGGATCCCGCCGATGCCGAGGTGGCGAGCCATCGCCTGCTGGTGCGGGCGGGCTACATCCGGCGCGCCGCACCGGGTGCGTTCACCTGGCTGCCGCTCGGCTGGATCGTGTTCCGCAACGTCGAGCGGGTCATCCGCGAAGAGATGGACCGTGAGGGGTTCCAGGAAGTCCACTTCCCCGCCCTGCTCCCCCGCGAGCCCTACGAGGCCACGGGGCGTTGGACCGACTACGGCGACAACCTGTTCCGCCTCAAGGACCGCCGCGGCGCCGACATGCTGCTCGCACCCACCCACGAGGAGATGTTCACTCTGCTGGTGAAGGACCTGTACAGCAGCTACAAGGACCTCCCGCTGGTCATCTACCAGATCCAGAACAAGTTCCGCGACGAGGCCCGCCCCCGCGCCGGTCTGTTGCGCGGACGCGAGTTCACGATGAAGGACAGCTACAGCTTCGACATCGACGACGCCGGCCTCGACGCCAGTTACGCCAAACACCGCGTCGCCTACCAGCGCACGTTCGAGCGTCTCGGCATGCCGTTCGTCATCGTCTCGGCCATGAGCGGCGCGATGGGCGGTTCGAAGAGCGAGGAGTTCCTCGCCCCCATGGCGGTCGGTGAGGACACGTACGTGCGGTGCACGGTGTGCGACTACGCGGCGAACACCGAGGCCGTGATGGTTGCGCCGCCCACGCCCGTCGCGTTCGACGGGTTGCCGGCCGCACAGGTGGTCGACACCCCCGACACCCCCACCATCCAGACGCTCGTCGACCTGTTCAACGCCCGCGACGACCTTCGTCGCACCGAAGGCGAGTGGACCGCGGCCGACACGCTGAAGAACCTCGTCGTGACGCTGAAGTACCCCGACGGCACCGTCAGCCCGCTCGCCATCGGCGTACCCGGTGACCGCGAGGTTGACATGAAGCGTCTCGAGGCCCAGGTGGCCCCCGCCGAGATCGAGCCGTTCACCGAGGCCGACTTCGCGGCCAACCCGCACCTGGCCAAGGGCTACATCGGCCCGGGCGCCCTCGGCGAGGACAAGCCGGCCGGCATCCGATTCCTGGTCGATCCCCGCATCGTCGACGGCACGGCCTGGATCACCGGCGCCGACGCGCCGGGCAAGCACGTCATGCACCTCGTGGCCGGCCGCGACTTCGTCGCCGACGGCACCATCGAGGCCGCCGAGGTCCACGGCGGTGACCCCTGCCCCGTCTGCAACAACCCGCTCGAGATCGCTCGCGGCATCGAGATCGGCCACATCTTCCAGCTCGGCCGCAAGTACGCCGAAGCCCTCGGCCTCACCGTCCTCGACGAGCACGGCAAGACCCGCACGGTCACGATGGGTTCGTACGGCATCGGCGTGTCACGCGCCATGGCGGCAATCGCCGAGCTGAACTGCGACGACAAGGGCCTGGTCTGGCCGAGCGAGGTGGCCCCCGCCGATGTCCACATCGTGGCCACCGGCAAGGCCACGGACCCGCAACTGCCCGCCGCCGAGGTGCTCGCCGCCGAGTGCGAGGCCGCCGGGCTGCGCGTGCTGCTCGACGACCGCGTGGGTGTCTCGCCCGGCGTGAAGTTCAACGACGCCGAACTGGTCGGCGTCCCCACGATCGTCGTCGTCGGGCGCGGCCTCGTCGACGGCCTGGTCGAAGTCAAGGATCGCCGTTCCGGCGAACGCGCCGACGTGCCCCTGGCCGACGTCGTCGCCCACCTGCGCGGCTGACCACGTCACCCGGTCGGGACCTTGGTCCCTGGTTCGGCCAGCGCCGACCCGGTGGGATGTGTTCATGAAGCTGCTTCTCATCGAGTCCACACCCGGCAACGCCAATGCCATCCAGGCCGACCTGGTGGCCGAGGGCCACGAAGTCGTCACCTGCGCCGATGACCACGGTGGGCCCTGCCGTGGGATGACACACCACCGCGACTGCCCGATGGAGGCGCACGTGGACATGGCGATCGTGGCGCGAGATCCGCGGGATCCGCACACCTTGGCCGAGATGGGCTCGGTGTGCGCCACCCGCCATCGCATCCCGCTCGTCGAGGTGAACCCCAGCAACGTCGCCGACGACCTGCCCACCGTCGCAGTGGCCAACGCCGTCGCGACCCGTCGCATCGAGGCCGGGTACGCCGCGGCCATCCGCCAGGAGCTCGGCTCCATCGCGGCCATCGTCGACGTCCGCCGCGAAACGAACCGCATCCACGTCACCGTGCAGGTGCCGGCCAGTCAGGCCACGGCCTCGAAGTTGTCATCGGTGGCCGACCGGGCCCGCCACGCGACCCGCGAACACGACCCGTTCGTCAGCGGGATCGACGTGGCCGTGGTGACCTACCCCGATCCCGCAGACTGAACGTCGCCGGTGACGTCGCCGGTGCCGCTGGCTTTTTCAACCGAAGCGAACCAGGCCCTGATCGATCACCACCCGGTCGCCGACCGAGGTGGTGAACACGGCTTCGCGGTCGCCGGTGCGCCAGGCGCGCACGGTGAGTGCATCGCCGGGCATCACGGGCGACGAGAAACGGCCCTCGATGTGGTGGAACTTCGTCACGTCGTTGTCGGCGAGTTCGGCCAACAGTGCGCGACCGGTGAACCCGTACGAGCACAGGCCGTGCAGGATGGGCCGGTCGAAGCCACCGATGGCGGCGAAGGACGGATCGGTGTGCAGCGGGTTGCGATCGCCCGACAGTCGGTAGACGAACGCCTGGTCGGGTGACGTCTGCAGCGTGACCTCATGGTCCGCAGCGCGGTCCGCGGGCGGCTCGTTCTGCGGACCCGACGGGCCGCGGTCGCCGCCCCACCCACCTTCGCCACGGATGAACATCGAAGAACGCGTGGTCCACAGCGGCTCGCCCGACGCGAGCTTCACCTCGCCCTCCATCACGACGACGGCAGCCTTGCCCTTGTCGTACATGGCCACGACCTTGTCCTGCGTGGTGGCCTCGGCCTCGACGGGGATGGGCCGATGCAGGGTGATGGCCTGCGAGCCGTGCACGAGCAAGGCGAAGTTGAACGAGCCGATCTTGCCCATCGCGCTCGCGCCGGCCGACTGCGTGCCCGCACCGGCGACAACTGCGAACGTGGGGTACACGACCTGCTGAACGTCCTTGGTGTTCTCGGTGGTGAACTGCAGGTCTGCCTGGCCGGCACCGATGCCGACGGCGTACAGCAGCGCGTCCTTCGACGCCCAGCGCATGGTGCGGACGTCGCCGACCGAACCCACTGCTTCAGGATCAAGTGCCATGTCCGTACCTCACTTCTTGTTCAGGATGGTCTGCGGCCAGCCGCCGGGATCGCCGTTCATGCCACTGTTCGGGCGGGCCTTGGCGAGCAGTTCGGCCACGACCGGACCGAGCGCTGTGGGGTCCTCGACGGGTTGGGTGCGCGGACCGCGCACCCAGCCTTCGGCGACGGCGAGCGTCTGCCCACTGGCCTCGAACACCCGACCTGTGACGCCAGCGGCTTCTTCGGATGCGAGCCAGGTGACGATGGGGGCGATCCAGCGCGGGCTGCGCGCCTCACGCTCTTCGTCGGTCTCGGGTGCCGGACCGAGGCCCTCGGTCATGCGGGTCAGCGCCACCGGGCCGACTGCGTTGACCGTGACGCCATACCGGGAGAGCTCGAGCGCAGCGATGTTCGTGAACGCGGCGATACCGGCCTTGGCCGCGCCGTAGTTGGTCTGGCCCGGGTTGCCGTAGATGCCGCTCACCGACGTGGTGTTGATGATGCGGCCCGACACGGGCTTGCCGGCCTTGCTCTGTTCGCGCCAGTAGGCAGCGGCCCAGCGGCTGGGAGCGAACGTGCCCTTGAGGTGGACGTTGATGACCGCGTCCCACTCCTCCTCGGTCATGTTCACCAGCACGCGGTCGCGCAGGATTCCTGCGTTGTTGACGACGACGTGGAGGTCGCCGAACGTCTCGATGGCGGTGTTGATGAGGCGCTGCGCGCCTTCCCACGACGACACGCTGTCGCCGTTGGCGACGGCCTCGCCGCCCATGCCCTCGATCTCCTGGACGACCTGCTCTGCGGGCGACAGGTCGCCACCCGAGCCGTCCACGTTGCCGCCCAGGTCGTTGACGACGACCTTGGCACCGTGCGCAGCCAGGCTCAGCGCGTGCTCGCGGCCGATACCACGGCCAGCTCCGGTCACGATGGCCACACGGCCTTCGCACAGTCTGCTCATCTTGCTCCTCGACTCTCCCCGGGCTGACCTGTTCCCCCGGTCGCCCGCATCATAAGGTGAACGACGTGTGTGACTCCCAGCCGACGAGACGCGAGTGGCTGGTCAACACCGGCCTCGCGGCCGGCGCCGCAGCGGTCGCCGGGCTACTGATCGGCACCGACCGCACGGCCACGGCAGCGCCGGTCGTGCCGACGGTCCCCGCCGTGGAGGTCATGCCCGGTCTACGGATCTTCCCCCGTGCGCACTGGGGTAGCGATCTGCCGCCGAAAGGACCCATCGCCCGCGAAGACCCCAAGTTCCTGCTGGTGCACCACACCGGCTCGCCGAACGACTACCGGAGCGCCCGCAGCCTCATCCGAACCACGTACTTCTGGCACACCAGCAACGACCCGTCGAAAGGGTGGCCCGACGTGGCCTACGAATTCTTCGTCGGCCGCGGCGGCGACGTGTACGAGGGCCGCGCCGGCGCGCTCGCCGGTCCGGTGCGGGCCGACGCCACCGGCGGCAGCCAGGGCTGGGCACAGCTGGTCTGCCTGCTGGGCGACTTCACGAACGTCATGCCGACCGCGGCGGCTCAGGCGTCGCTGGTGCGACTGCTCGCCTGGCTTGGCGACCGCTACCGCATCGACACGCGCCCAGGAGCGAAGGTCACCTTCACGTCACGTGGTTCACAGAAGTGGGCACGCGGCACGAGCGTCAGCACGTACACCATCGCTCCGCACCGCGACATGTCGTACACCGGTTGCCCGGGCGACACGTTCCACGCCAGTTGGTTCACGCCGGCGAAGATCCCCGACCTGCAACGACGGGTCGAAGCCCAGCGGGCCGCGTGGTCGAACGTCCTCAAACCCGCGGTCCGACTCGGCAGGGTCCCGTAGGCCTCGGCACTCGGCGCCCGTAGCCTTGCTGGCGTGCCTCCCGCCGTCACACCCCCTGTCGAGGTGTTGGCTGTTGAGGTGTTGGCTGTCGAGGTGTTGGCTGTCGAGGTGTTGGCCGTCGACGCGCTCGTGGTCGGTGCCGGGCCGGCAGGAGCCGCCGCCGGTGCGCTGTTGGCCAGGGCCGGCCGGTCGGTACTGGTGGTCGACAAGGCGGTGTTCCCTCGCGACAAGTGCTGCGGTGACGGGCTCACCACGTTGGCCCTCCGCGAGCTCGAGTCGCTGGGTCTGCGTCCCGAGCGGGTGCCCAACTGGCAGACGGTCGAAGCCGCATGGCTGCGGTCTCCGTCGGGTCGCGAAGTGTGCTTGACCATGCCGGTCGACGGCATCTACGCGGCGACGGCGCCGCGACGCGAACTGGATGCCGCCTTGGTCCAACTCGCCATCGAGGCCGGCGCCGACGTCCGCGAGGGGCACGGCATCACCGGACTGCGTCAGTACAGCGACCGCGTCGAGGTCGACATCGACGGCGTCGGCGTGGTGAGCGCCCGCTTCGTCATCGCGGCCGACGGCATGTGGTCCCCCACTCGCAAGCTCCTCGGGCTGGCCGAGCCCGGCTATCTGGGCGAGTGGCACGCCTTCCGTCAGTACGCACGCAACGTCACCGGACCGGCGGCCGAGCGGCTGTACGTCTGGTTCGAGCCCGACTTCCTCCCCGGCTATGCGTGGAGCTTCCCGCTGCCCGACGGTCGGGTGAACATCGGCTACGGCGTCATGCGCGACGGCACACGCACCGGCAAGGCGATGAAAGCCGATTGGCAGGGTCTCATCGACCGTCCACACATCCGCGCCGCACTGGGTCCCGATGTGGAATGGGAGGACCGTCACACGGCGTGGCCCATCCCGGCAGGCGTCGACCGCGCGGTGCTCACCGCCGGACGCACCCTCTTCGTCGGCGACGCAGCGCGGGTCACCGACGTGATGACGGGCGAGGGCATCGGCCAGGCCGTGCTCACCGGTCGGCTGGCCGCCGAAGCCGTCCTCTCGGCTCAGGCGGATGACGTGAATGCCGTGCGCACCGCATACGAGTCGGCCGTGCGCCACCACCTCTTCGCCGACCACCGCATGTCCAAGGTGCTGAACCGTTGGCTCGCTCGCCCACTGCTCGCGCGAGGTGCCGTGCGGGTGGTCGGCCTGAACGAATGGACCCGACGCAACTTCGTACGGTGGATGTTCGAGGACGAGCCTCGCGCCGTGCTGTTCACCCCCAAGCGCTGGCACCGAGGCTTCTTCCGCCAACACGGCACCTACCGCTGACCCGAGTGCCAGCGCCCCAGGCGAGTGGGACGCCGCCGTCAGAGTGCCACACCGCCACCA